>JAFTUV010000015.1 GCA_017466065.1 Bacteroidaceae bacterium | reverse complement strand
GAGAGGGCTACAATGTCACCTTCTGTACCGGTGAAGTTGGTGTTCTTGCCAGAATAAAGCATTACTCTCACCGAACCGTCAGCCTGTGCAGCTGCCTCTACATTGTGAGGAGCTCTTTTGTTGGTGCGGCTGCCTACGAATACATCGTAGTAGTAAACGCCATCCTCTTCTACGCCCGAGACTTCAAGCTCCTCGGGGAAGTAGATGTCGAACTGAATGGCTGTGAAGGGGAAGTCGGGGTTGGTAACATTGATAATCAGGTCGCTGGCATCACCTTCTGCCGAAATTGTGCTGAGTGCAGCTGCGCGTGTGGCAGCAGCCTTTGCGGGAGCCTCAGAAGCTGTGTCGGTACCAAGTATTATAGATACAAGGCTTGTGAGGTCGGCAACATCGACAGAGCCGTCGCTGTTAATATCGGCAACATCGGTCACTTTCGAGCTGTCGAGAATCATACTTACCAACATTGTGAGGTCGGCAACATCGACAGAACCATCGTTGTTAATATCTCCTAAAATACCGTCGGCCTTGAATGAGAAGTTTACTGTTACGCCGTTCATACGCACAGCATCGACAGCCTCATCTACCGCAAGGACATTCGTAATGCTTACTTTGCAATCCTCGGCTGCAATATCGGTGTAATTGGTGAGCACGAGGTTTACAACCGCATCGTCGGAAGTGCCGAACAGTTTGTCGCCATTGGAATACACAAGCACGCGGTATGTTGTCATATCCATTTGCGACAATGCAACAACGTGTGTCGGTGCCGCAGCGGCGGCTGTCGCTTCGAACATCAACATTCCGTCGGGCAGTGTCACATCCATCTGTATGGCTTTGTAATTCTCTTCGCCCACGCGCTTGATTTTAACAGGCAGACTATATTCGCCATATTGCTCGATGGTGAAATTATCGGCCTGCAATTCGCCTGTGGCCGTGGGAATTTCGTAGTATTGTGCAGATGAGAGGAATTCTGCACCGAGCACAGCTGTTTCAATGTTTGCAATATCGTCGGATGTTATTGAGCCGCTGCCATCGAGGTCGGCCTTCTCAAATGTGAATGCCGGGATGTAGTTGCCATTCCTGTAAGCTGCTATCATTGAAAGGTCTTGAACGGTGAGCTGATTATCCTTGTTAACATCGCCGGCAAGAGGATAGAGGAATTCATCGAGATTATACTCGGTGAGGTTCGCATATAAATAGGTGGCACGATTACTCAACCACGCCTGCATACGGCTGTTTATGGCAGCATAGCCTGTGCCATCGCTCCAAATGGTTGCGTTATTCTCGAACGACGATTTTGCAAAGTTATAGTAGCACTCCATATAGTCGCAAAGCTCGGCAATGGAGTTCTTGCCGAGAAATTCGGTCCACGCTTTGTAATAATACTTTTGAACATCGGCATTTGCCATCAGATCCCTGAAAAAGAGATAACCGCTTTCAGAGGTCATAGAGCTTGAAAACATAGAAATTATATAGTCTTGGGTGCAATACTGGTTTGTACCTTCGTAGCCGTATGCCCAATCGAAATCCCACAAGGGACCGAACTTTATTTTACTGTCGGGATTTTCCAATTCCTCTTTGAAGAGGAAAGTGCTCTTCGGGTGCCCAAGCTCTTGGTTGCAGACAAGTTCGTTGGCAAGCAAGAAACGTGCCAATGCATCCAAGTCCACAATTGTATCTATTGCCAGCCCTGTGTAGAGAGCTGTGGCAAGCTCATTAAAATCGGCCTGTATAAGGGTCTTGCGGGCGGTGGCTGCATCGGTTGCATACTCTGTGAGGTCGGGCTCCTTGATATTTGCCGGTAGAGAATAGAATTTCGAGGTGAATTTATATGTTTCGTCGTAGTATGTGTCCAATTCGAGCATATAGCCGAGTGTTTCATCGACATCGACACTGTTATTGGAGAAGCCTACCTTCTCGGTGAACATATAGCTTCCTTGGTACACGCCGTTCATATAAAGTTCAACGGGCACAGCGTGGTTGGTGTATTCGGCACCGGCCATCTGGCCTATCTTCATTGCAACAGCATTGGTCATCATAGAACCGCTCTGTGCATTCGCGAGCAGCACCCAACTCTTGCCTTTGGTGAGGCCGAAGGGTTTTACTTTGGAGTCGAATTTAAGGCGATAGGGCTTTTTAGGATAGCTCCACGTTGTGTTTCCACGACCTTTTATCTGCACAGAATCCTCAAAGTAGTCATATATGCCATAGCCGGTTATGCGGAAATTGGCACTCAAATAATAGGCCTTGCTTGTTACGGTGGCACCGCCTACAATATCAATATCGATGCGTGGCACCGACACGGCATTATCAATGAGCCAATCGATGCTCACCTTGTAGTTGCGACCGAAGGGAGTGCGCTTTGTTTCATAGACAGGCTCGCTCACGAGAACAGAATCGCCAAGCTCAACATCGTATATGCGCATTTCGGAAAGGGCAAGGTGGTTCTTTGAGTATTCGCCTGCCGTTTGAAGAATTTTCAAATAGGAATAACTGCCACCCAATTGTATTGCCGGCGACTTGTAGGTAGCCGACGCTGTACCCCCGACAGGAAGACCGTCGGCTGTGGTGAGCGTGCGGACAAGTGTCCAGTCGGCACTGTCGTTACTTGCATATATCTCCAATTCCATTGGTGCGTAACCATTCTGCGGACGGCACTGATAATAGAGCTTGAAATTTTCGAGCGACACTGGAAGGGCTATTGCAATGAAGGCATCGACATTCAAGGTTGCATTATTGGCCGAGCCCCAAGTGGAGTGGAATATAGTCGAGGGATTTCCATCGAGCAGGCTGCCCACGCCCTCGTTTGCTTGTGTCGAGGGTTTGTTTGTGCTCAACATACTTGCTGTAAGTGCAACCTCCGTTTCGTTGCCATCGACATATTCCCACACTTCGTCCTGAACTTTCACCATTCCCACTTTGTTGTAGCCGGGATAGGTTACGGTGTATGTCTTTGGAGTGGCAAAGCTCTGGCGGGTAACCTTCGACTCTTGCAGAACCGAATCGACATAGGCTATGGCCCCATCGTCGCTCAATTGGAAACTTGCGGTGAGCCACTTGCCTATGGAGTTAAGAGAGAATTGCATATTCTCTGTTATAGTATCGGCAATGGCATCGACATACAGGTTGGGATTGAACTTATTGTTGAATTTATAGGAGGTAAAATAGGGAAGTTGCGGTGCAACGGTCGAGATACTGTCGAACTCCTGTGCAGTATAGTAATATACCGAGCCCGACTTTAAGGGGAAGCAGGTGTATTCACCCTCTACATAGTAGGCTCCGTCCATCTCTTCTGTGACATAGGCATCAATGCCGCCGTCGGAAAGGTATACAAACACGGCATCGCCCATCGAGGAGGTTTCATCCTCGGCGACTGTGCCCGGCTGCGACACTTCCACTGTCGTTGGTGCAAAATTGCCGTTGCTGCGGCTGTACATAGTGAACGAGAATGCGCTCATTGATGCAGGGAAAGTAACATCGAGATATACATTGCCCTCGGGGGACATTGTTCCGTTGCCCCAAATAGAGTGCCAATAATTTGTGAGCACTCCGTCGCATATATTCTCTATCGCGCCCTCGCTTGTTTCTTGTGAGTTTGTGGAGAAATTCGCTGCGCTCAAAGGCACCGCAAAGCCATCGGCATCGTAAAGTTCAAATTCGGCAAGGCTGGCTATGGGGTAACCGTTGTAGGAGTCTACCGAGGTTCCGACGGGAGTTGTCGTTGCCGTGAACGTAATGCGTATGCCGGTTACTGCGGTGTTCAATGTTATCAGCGGAGATTCCCACGCATAGCCTCCGTGAACAGCTGTTTCACCGGGGAGGCCGTCGGCCTCGGAGTATGTGAGGGGCAGCGTCGAATAGGTTACCTTTGTGGAGTAAAAACGCTCAATATCCTGTTCTATCTGCTTGTAGATGGCTATGAGCTGCTCGGGAGTGTAAATATCGGTCTTTGTCTTTGTATCGCCAATGGTGGTCTTTACCGTTTCGAGCAATGTGCGCGAACTTTCGGGATAGGTATTGGCGGTGTATGGGTAGGAACTGAATGTCGAGGCAGCTAATATGCTGTCGACAAGAGCATCGTAAACCTCCAACTGCAAGCCCACATATCTTCCGGTTGCGAGCGAGAGTGTTGCCGAGGCGGCCTTTATCTGATCCATTGTGGGTGTTGCGCCATCGGCCATATACTCTTCGGCAGTGGTTATCGCAGCCTCCAAGTCGCTGATAATGGTTCCGCTGTCTATTCCGTCGAAATTGCCATACTCCAACATATACTCCTGTGCCTGACGAACGGGCACCGACAGGTAGTACGACGCTATCTTCGCCATTGTCATAGAGACAGAAGAGATTGTAGTTTCGTCAAGCTCGGCTACATATATGCTCCAATTGAAGGCTGCCGGCAGAGAGTAGCCTTGGGTGTAGTCGCCGCTCTCCAACGCCGCTTTCTTTTCCGAGGCAAAGGTTTTCATCTTTGAATAAAGGCCGTCGCGAAGCTCACCTGCGATAAAGAGAGAGTCGGCAACGCTGTCGCCGTTAGTGTCGTTGAATGTGGTAATATACGACATTTCAAAATCGCCCGACGGCAATGCTTTAAGGCCTACATAGGCTGCGTTGTCCAGATTGCTTGTGCTGTATTGCCAACCGTTGAGGCCATTGTACTCGGCACCGCAATCTTTGAGGAACACTCCGGTCGAGGGCCAATAAACAAGGAACTTATTGTCGCCCACCGGAATAAATTGGACTGTATTGTCGAACGTTGCAGTTTTTGTTCCTGTCTCGGCGCAGGTCATATACACAGGCCCGCTACCCGAATATGTAACACCTGTCGATGTTGTAAACGACTCCACGGCATTGCTTTTCAGCACAAATAGTCCTTGGCTCTGCGATATTGCATCCACGGTTGTCACTGCATCGCCCAAAGCAAACTCTGCGCCGGTGGAATTATCCACATATTCCGTGCCAAGAGTAATACCCACCTTTATGGGGGCATTCTTGGGCTCGCCGGCACGGGTGGCCCATTCGAGCGAGAAGACCGAGACGGGTGTGGTGAGCGATAGGTCGATATAGTGATAGTCGGCAACTGCACCATAGGATGCCCACATCGAGTGGAAATATGTCGCATAATCGTCGTCGGAAAGGCCGTAAATGCCATCGCCATCGGTGTTCCAACTTAAATTATTGTGGTCGGCGTTGGAACTTGCCACATAGGTGATTTTATTGCCGTCGCCGTCGTAAACCGCAAGTTCCGACAATGCAAAGCAGTAGTTATTGCCATTGGGCTGCTCGTGAGTATATGTGTCGAGCACTGTCAAACGAAGGCGTTGAGTGGTTGTTGACCCTAAATTGTACACAGGCGATACAAACTTATAGATAGAACCGGCCGTCACTGTTGTTTCCACTCCCGGAAGCCCGGAGAAGCTATTGAGAGTTACCGACCAATCCTGTGCCGACACGCCGGCAAGAGAAAGGATGCACACTGTGATGAAAATAAAAATCTTTTTCATATATCATTGTTTTTTATCGAACCTATGAGCACTGCGCTTCTCTGCATTTTGCGGAGTGAGCGCAACATATCTTTGCAAAGAAACGAAATTATTATATAAATACAAAAAATATATAATATTTTTAAATATACGCAACGGGGACGACTACGAAACGGGGAAAAGCTCGGGAGAAAGATAAAAACAGATGTATCGAGCTGAAACGGCACCACAGACAACACCTCTTTTTCTCTTGTTCCAAAGATTTAGCGCAATAACATTACATAAAAACAATTGCGCTTATAAGAAACAAGCAAAAAAGCATCATTAGAGTAACGAGTATTACAATAGGCAAAATCCGCCAGTCTCTATCTTTTAACCAGAAGTGCCAGATTATCCAAATTATTGTACAAGGAATCAGGGATGGTGTATACATTGGAGCAAAATAACCTTCCCGTATAGAACAGCTACAATAGTCGTATGTTCCACCACCTATATCGATTATAGGTTTCCCGAACCACACTGTATCGAGCCACGAGGCAAACTTATAAAATATTACCACATAGAGAAGAACTGATAATGCAACATATATGCAGGATGTTTTTCCATTTTGTTGCTTGGCTCTGCGGGATAAAGTAAACACATAATAAATCACACCGGAAGCATAGAGTGGATACAAAATGACAATAGAGTCAAAGTGAAAATGCGTTCCGTGCGCCTGAACATAATATAGTGCAACAGGCACAAGCAACAGGGCCCACACTACCATATAGCCTTTTTTATTTTCTTTGTAATTTTGCCCAATTAATTTCAAGAAATACATAATCGATGATAAAATTTTTATTACACAGTTTGTCTACCCTGCCCACTTTTTACGTTGAGCCGATAATATTTTATAGAATCCCCCCAACTTTTGCAGGTGAGCCAACTTTTGCTGGTGAGCCGTGAGCCCCAAAAACTGCATACACGATAAAAAGAAAGAAACATTCAACCTACCTTTATGCAGTAAATCAAATGTTTCTTTCTGTCGGGATGACTGGATTCGAACCAGCGACCACACGCCCCCCAGACGCGTACTCTAACCGGACTGAGCTACATCCCGTGACTTTTTGTCTGTTTGCGAGTGCAAAGATACTGTTTTTTTGGCAATATGCAACTATCTTTCAAAAAAAATTACTCTATTTTTTAATTTTATTGCAAATTGAGCCCCAAAAACGACATTTCACAGGTGCCGAAAAGGTGCTTTTGCACCCTGCTGAACCCGTTGCAACAAATGCAGCCAATTACCACCCCATATTTTTTCAATATCCCCCAATGAGAAACCGCGACGCAACAGCTCGCGGGTTACGTTACGCAGTTGCGACGCATCGGCACAGCCTGTAACCTTGCCGTCGCCATCAAAATCGGTACCGATGCCCACGTGGTCTATTCCCGCAACATCTATCGCGTGCAACAGATGCCGCATAAAATCGTCGAGCGTAGCTTTATCCTCCTCACGCAGAAAACCGGGATACATTGTTACCTGAATTACACCGCCTTTTGCGGCAAGAGCACGCATTTGCTCGTCGGTGAGATTGCGCGGATGGTCGCACAATGCGCGGCACGAGGAGTGAGAGCAGGCCACCGGTTGGCTGCTCAACGCCAACGTGTCGTAAAATGTTGTTTCGGCTGCGTGAGAGAGGTCTATGAGCATACCCACGCGGTTCATCTCCTTCACAACCTCGCGACCGAAGGGGGAGAGGCCTCCGTGCTCACTGTTGCCACGCGCCGAGTCGCAAATATCATTGTCGCCATTGTGGCACAGGGTCATATAGATTACTCCTTGACGGCGATAGCGGGCTATATTGGCAATATCCTTGCCTATTGCATAACCATTCTCAATGCCGAGCATTATCACCTTTTTCCCTTCGCGTTTAAGGCGTGGCAGCAGGGAGGGGGTGTCGGTTATTGCCGCAAAAGAGGAGTTCTTTTCCACACGGGAGGCAATGCCGTCAAGCAGGCGGTCGGCTTTTGCTGTCGCTGCGACCAACGAGGCTTCGTCGCGAGCCTCCTGCCTTATGTAGGCCACCATTGTCACAACATCGAGCAACCCTTCATACATCTTATGCAGGTCGACAAGCGCACGGGCACTACGTTCCTCAAACAGATAGCCTTCGCCAAAGAGCATCGGTGTATCGCAATGCGAATCGAGTGAGATGATGTTGGCGTGTATATTCTTTGCCGCGGCATATAGCTGCGCCTCGTTCACCAACCAAGTGAAAAGAGGCAGCATACAGCCGTTGTTGTCTTTCAGTATAAAAGTTTCGGGGTGCCATTGTACACCGATTATTGCACGCCCGTCGACAGCCTCAATCGCCTCAATCACTCCGTCGGGCGATGTTGCAACAACCTCAAAGCCCTGCGGCACACGGCTCACGGCCTGATGATGGAAGGTGTTTACAAAAAGCCTGTCACTGCCGAAAATCGTTGCCAAACGACTGCCCTGCTCTATATTCACCCAATGGGTGGCAACACCGCGCTCTTCACTCTGGTCGTGATTAAGCAGATTATCGCCAAGCGCAGCATATATATCCTGATGCACGCTGCCGCCAAGCGCGGCTGCAAGCGTTTGTATTCCGCGACATATTCCCAAGATGGGCAGCCCCAAGTCCACTGCCAGAAGGGTGAGCATAAGTTCCTGTTCGTCGCGTGCGGGGTTTACTTTGTGCAAAAGGGAGAGGTTGGGTTCCTCGCCCATATAACGGGGGTCAATGTCGGCACCACCGGAAAGGATTAGGGCATCCAGCGTGGAGAGCACGGAGGCCAGAGAGTCGCGACACGGGTAAGGGGGGATTATCACAGGGGAACCGCCGGCGCGTATCACCGATTGATAATAACCCTCGGCGAGCGCAGCATTGCGTTCGTCGGTGAAATTGGCCGTAATACCCACTATGGGGCGACGGACCGTGGCGGGATATTTTGCGTGCAGAGCATCGTATTCGGCCCGCAGATTGAATTTGTCGTTCATCGTTAAAATATTTTCGATGGCGAAGATACAACTTTTTATAGATTCAGACAGCCCAATGGCATTTAAGATGCAAAGAAAAGAGCCAAGCACTTCGCAAGCGTGCCCGGCTCTTTTCTTTGCGCAGTCTATTACTCCATAGGGAGATTGCGTTTTATGCTGTTGTCGAGAACAATCATTGTTTCGGTGCTCACCACTCCGGGAATATCCTGAATGGCACCGTTGAGCAACTGCATAAGGTGCTCATTGTCGTGAGCATACATCTTCACCAATATCGAATAGGGGCCTGTGGTGTAGCAACATTCAACAACCTCGGGAATTTCGCGCAAGCGTTCAACAACCTCTTTGTACATTGAACCTTTTTCCAAACGTATTCCTATATAGGTGCAGGTCTTGTAGCCCAGACGACGCACTTCAATTTCGTAGCAGGAGCCCGAAATAACGCCCATATCTATGAGGTGCTGCACACGCAGATGAATGGCTGCACGCGACACGCCGCACAATTCGGCAACGTTACGGAAGGGGATACGGGCATCTTTTGATATGATGCTGAGAATCTTTAAATCGAGTTTATCTATTTTACACTCCATAATTGTGTTTTAATTTAATGGTTAGTTGCTGTTCTTTTGACGGATTTATTTCACGTTCACTATTTCGAGGTCGAATACCAATGTTTGGTAGGGAGGTATTCCATCGGCACCTCTCGGGCCATAGCCAAGCTGCCAAGGCACATAGAGGGTGCAGACAGTTCCGGCCGGAAGAAGGGTGAGGGCTTTAAACAGGCCGGGGATTGTCTCGGCAACGGGTATGTCGACCACCTGCCCACCAGATGTTTCAAATATCTCACCATCGGTGAAATATCCCTTATATATACAGGAGGCTACGCCTGATGGTGTTGCCTTGGGGCCGTCGCCCATCTTCTCTATTTTATATTGCAAGCCTTCGGGCAATGTCACAACCCCGCTGCGCTCGCTATTGCGCTGCATAAATGCATCGCTCTCGGCGCAATAGGTTCTGCGGTTGTAGTAGTCGGTGGCTACGTGCATATCAAAAGCCGCTTTATCATCGCAAATGGCTGCAACAACACCTTCGATGAAGAGATGGCGGTCGACTCCGTCTATTCCTTGCCGGCCGAATTGCGACAATGTCTTTTCGTACATCTCCATTGCACTTGCCCCAAGGCTCATTCCATAGACAAAGGCTTTTGACTCGGGGGTTATATTCAATGGAAATGCCGCACGAATACCGGCAACAAAGAGTTCTACGGTTGTAGAATCTATACCCATTTCGTCAAAAGCCATAGCCCGCAGATTGCGCGAAACACGCATTCCCGAGGCATAGGACAATGAATCGTAAGCACTCGTGAGCACCACCTTTCCGCCGGATCTATCGCCCGAGCAGGAGAGAAGGAGTGCCACCGCGGCAAATAGGAACAGATTTAGATATCTTTTCATAAAGTCAGACAATCTTTATGAGCTCCACTTCAAAGATAAGTGCGCTATAAGGAGGAATCATCTCACCCGCGCCATTGGCACCATAGGCCATATCTTGGGGAATATACAAACGCCATTTGGAGCCTTCGCTCATAAGCTGCAAGGCTTCTACCCAGCCTCTTATGACTTGGTTGACGCCAAACACGGCGGGCTCGCCACGACGAATGGAACTGTCGAACACTGTGCCATCGATGAGAGTTCCCTCGTAGTGACACTGCACGCGGTCGGTAGCCGATGGTTTCTTGCCTGTGCCTTCGGTTATAACCTCATACTGCAATCCGCTGGGGAGTGTAACGACACCCTCTTTTGCCTTGTTGGCTGCAAGGAACGCTTCGCCCTCCTCTTTTACTTTGGCATAGGCCTCTTCGGCAAGTTTACGGAATTGGTCACTGACGATTTTCTGCGCTTCGGTGTGCGACATTTCGGTGGTTCCACAGGCAATCACATCTTTAATGCCTTTTACAAAATCCTCTATTTCAAGGTTTTTCACTCCCATAGAGAGCAGGTTCTGACCTATTCCCATTCCTAATCCATAACTGAATTTATCCATAATAATGCTTTTTATTTGTTGTTAAACTACTGTCATTTTGTCAAAGCCGGCAGAGTGCCGTTTGCTCACAAACGAAGCGAAGATACAACTTTATATTTACATTATGCAAGCAAAATGATAAAAATTTGCACACAAAAAGCACAAACAAGAGAAAAACCGCGAAACTAAAAGCCTATTTGCCATTTTTAACAAAATGCCACAAACAGCACGGCAAGGTTCAAAATGAATTGAAATATTAATCTTATTTATACCCGATTATTTTGCATTGAACAAGGTTTTGATTTATTTTTGCATTAAATGCAAAAAAGATGGACGCGACTATTATACTTATTGCAATTTTGGTTTTTATTTTCGGGGGATTCCTGATACTTAACCGTTTCTATCGCAACAGGATTGTTGCAGACGACCACCACGACCACGAAGGCGAGGATGGCGTATGCTGCGGAAGGCACAGTAATTGTGCCAAGGGGTACGACAACAGCAATCTGTACTTTGACGACGAGGAGCTCGATGCCTACAAGGGAAAGAAGCCCGAAGATTATACGGAAGAGGAGATTGAGGAGTTCCGCAACATTCTTTTCACGATGCAGCACGAAGAGGTGGACACTTGGGTAAAATGCTTGCAGACGCGAGGGATTGAAATTCCGCAGGAAATTAAAGACGAGATATTGCTCATTCTACAATAAATTACACAATTATCAGTTATATTGATATTATAATAATATTGACACTTAAACACAAGTGAAAAAACACATACAGTTACTCGCAATAATTGCGTTGGCCATATTAGTTTCTTCTTGCGCCAGCCGCAAGAAAAACACCGCCGTCACGCGTATGTATCACGCATTCTCGGCGCGATACAACACATTCTACAATGGCAACGTTGCCTTCAAGGATGGCAATCTGGCACAAATAAAGGGGCACAAGGACAACTATCTGGAACTGTTGCCTATGCTGATAAACAGCAACAAGAACACAAATGCCATTGGCGTTGCCAACTACGACCGCGCCATCGAAAAATCGCAAAAGGCAATCAAGAACCACTCCATAAAGAGAAAGCCCAAAAAACCAAGAGGTAAAAAACTGAGCGACAAGCAAAAACGCTTCTACGAGCAGAATGAATTTAACCCATTCCTGTGGCGACCTTGGCTGATGATGGCCGAGTCACAGTTCAAGAAAGGCGAGTTTACCGAAGCGGCAAGCACATACATATACATCGCCCACCTATATGAGAACAACCCCAAGATAGTTGCCAAGGCTCGCATAGGGCTTGCCAACTGTTACACCGAAATGGAGTGGTTCTACGAGAGCGAGGACCTGCTCACCCGCATTAAGCGCGACAGCCTCCCGTCGAAATACGAAAAGGAGTATGCCCAAGCAAAAGCCAATCTGTTAATAAAGCAGAAAAGATATTCCGAGGCTTTGCCCAACATAAAGAAAGCGATAAAGCGCAGGGGGGCCACAAATACCGACAAGGCCAGAGAGTACTATTTAATGGGGCAGCTCTATAAAAAGACCGGGGACAACAAGGCCGCCTTCAAGAGCTTCAAGAAGGTGATTGCAAAAAACCCTCCCTATGAACTTGAATTCAATGCCCGCATAAGGCAGACAGAGAGTCGCACGAACGAGAGCAAGAAGGGGTTGTTGCGCAAGCTCAACAGAATGGCACGCAGCTCAAAAAACAAGAACTATCTCTCACAAATATACTATGCCATAGGCAACATACACATAAGTGACAAGGACACAACCGAGGCCCTGAAAGCCTATGAAGAGGGAGTGAAGAAAGGAGAAAAAAGCGGATACGGCACAGGAATGCTGCATCTGTCGCTTGCTAAGATTTATTGGGAGAAGGAGAAATTCTCAAAGTCAAAGGAGAATTACGACAAGGCACAGCAGATGTTGGGAACAGAGACGCCCGAAAAGGATGAGATAAAATTCCGCTGCAAGGTGCTGCAAGAACTTGTGGCACACACCGATATTATAGAAAAACAGAGTGAACTGCTCTATTGGGCGACACTCTCCGATGCCGAACTATACCCCATCATCGACAAATTGATAAAAGAGGCCAAAGAGCGTGAGAAAGAGGAGAAGAAGGCCGAAAAACTTGAAAAGAGGAAACAGGCTGCCGGTGGCGACCTTACCGATGCAAGCACCGCTGCCGAAATGTCGGTGAGCGACCCCACACAGGCCGGCAAATGGTACTTCTATAACCCGTCGCTTGTATCGAAGGGCATACGCAGTTTCGCACGCAAATGGGAAAACCGTGAGCTAAAAGACTTCTGGCGTTTGAAAGCCGGAGTAATACTTGCCAACGAGGACGACGAAGAGGAGAGCAGCGACAGCATTGCAAATGATTCCACCCTCACCGGCGACAGCATTCTTGCGGGCGACAGCATTAAAGGTGGCGAAGAGGATATTGCCATAAGCGACTCGGCAAGCACCGACCCCACGACACGCGAATACTATTTGAGCCAGATACCAAGAACAGAGGAGGAGAAACAGAAAGCTCACGATGCTTTGCGCGACGCACTCTTCGAGGCCGGCATAATATTCAAGGACAAGGCCGGCGACAAGAAGCAGACATTCGCTCATCTGGAAAAGGTCACGGACAATTATCCCGAATTCGAGAGAATGCCCGAGGCCTACTACCATCTGTTCCTTGCCGCTTCGCGATGGGACGAGAGCGAGAAAGCCGAGCTATACAGGAACAAACTGCTCGCAGAGTTCCCCGAGAATGAACTTGCCCTGCGCATACAGCAACCCGACTTCTTTGAAACAGCGGCCACAAGAAAGCACAACGAGGACTCCATCTATGTAAAGGCCTACAACCACTACAAGAGTATGGAATACTATGCCGTGGAGAAAGAGAACGAGGTTGCCGGGAAGAGATATCCCAAAGGCAACCACCGTGCACGCTTCCTGTTCATAGATGCAATGTCCAAGCTATATGGCGGCAAGCAGGACGAAGCATTGGCAAGCCTTAAAAAACTTGTCGATGAGTATGGCAACGACAGCATAAGCCGAATAGGAAAGGATATTACCACAGGAATACAGGAAGGACGCCTGTTGCGCAGCGGAATTTCCGTGTCTATATGGGACCGCAAGAGCGATGGTACCATAAAGGGTGAGAGCGACAGCCTGCCCACATTCAGCAAGGAGCGCAACGAGCCCTACTACTTTATATTCGCATTCCCCAAAGAATCGCTCGACGAGAAACGCTTGCTGTTCGAAGTGGCACGCTACAACTTCTCACATTATATGGTGCGCAACTTCACGCTTGAATTCAAGGAACTTGCACAAATTACAATGTTCCAGATTAAGGAGTTCCTCAATTTCGACGAAGCATTTGTCTATCGCAAGCGTCTTTACGGCAACAGCGAAATGGCCACACTGCTCGAAGGAATTAACGCTTATATAATATCAAAATCGAACCTCGATTTGTTATTAGAGCATTACAGCTTTGCCGATTACCATAAATTCTATGAAGAGAACCTGTTGAATATTCCCGAACTTGAAATAGACGGATACACGCTCGACGAGCCCGACTATGGTGACGAAGAAGAGGCTGAAACTGATGACAATAACCTTGAAAATGAATAAGAACTATGGCTTACCGACTCTTATGGGCCGATGATGAAATAGAACTGTTAAGTGCCCACATAATGTTTTTGCAGGCAAAGGAGTATGAGGTGGTGAAGGTTACCAACGGCCCCGATGCAATCGCAGCTTGCAAGAAGGAGGATTTTGACCTTATACTGCTCGACGAGAATATGCCGGGACTCACGGGCCTCGAAACGCTCACGCAGATTAAGGAGATTTCCCCCAACACTCCTGTGGTGATGGTTACCAAAAGTGAGGAGGAGGATATTATGGAGCAGGCCATCGGCTCAAAGATTGCCGACTATCTGATTAAGCCGGTAAACCCCAGCCAAATTCTGCTTACGCTTAAAAAGAATATACACAAAAAAGATATTGTAGCCGAAAAGGCCAACACTGCCTACCAACAGAATTTTGGAAGGCTGGCGATGCAGATAAGCGATGCACGCACCATTGAGGAGTGGAAAGAGGTGTACCGCAAGATTGTATATTGGGAGTTTGAGCTGGAAAATGCCGACAAACAGATGCAGGAGATGCTGAAAGCACAGAAGGAGGAGGCCAACAATATGTTCGGGCGATTCATAAAAAAGAATTATCTCGATTGGATGGCGGGAAACAACTGTGAGCGTCCGATGATGAGCCACGATATATTCCGTGAGCGCATTTTCCCCCTGCTCGACAATGAGGAGAAGGTTTTTCTCATCATTATTGACAACTTCCGTTACGACCAATGGAAGGTGCTTGCCGAGGAGATTAGCGAGGATTACAATATTGAGGAGGAACTCTACACAAGTATTCTGCCCACAGCCACACAATATGCACGCAATGCTATTTTTTCGGGGCTTATGCCCTTGCAGATTAAGCAGATGTTCCCTGCCTTGTGGGTGGACGAGGAGGAGGATGAGGGCAAGAATCTTAACGAGGAGGCTCTCATTGAAACGCAAATAACACGCTATCGTCGCAAGAATAGTTTTTCCTACAACAAGGTGGTTACTTCGGCTGCGGCAGAGAAATATCTCGACACGCTGCACTCATTGTCGAAGAACGACATAAATGTATTGGTAATAAACTTCATTGATATGCTATCGCACGCACGCACCGAGTCGCTTATGGTGCGCGAGCTTGCATCGAACGAGGCGGCCTACCGTTCAATCACACTGTCGTGGTTGCGACACTCTGCAATAAAGAGGCTCTTCAAAGAGCTTGCACGGGAGAACTACACAGTGGTGATAACAACCGACCACGGCAGCATACAGGTGGACACTCCGGTGAAAATAATCGGTGACAAGAACACGAACACCAATCTGCGCTACAAGCTGGGCAAGGCTCTCAACTGCAACAGCAAGGATATTTTCGAGATTAAGGAGCCTGCAAAGGCTGCCTTGCCGCAACCTAACATAAGCACCAGTTATGTATTTGCAACGGGAAGCGGCTTTTTTGCCTACCCCAACAACTATAATTACTATGTACAATACTACAAGGACACATTCCAGCACGGCGGAATTTCGCTCGAAGAGATGCTTGTGCCCCTTGTAAAAATGCGCCCGAAAGGGAAATAGAAGAGAATGGAAAAACATATTATAAAGGTAAACGGCCTGCAAGAGTATGCTGCGGCGGCACAGGAATTTGTGAAGATGATGGGCGATAACCGCATATTTGCCTTCTATGGCAGTATGGGAAGCGGGAAAACCACGTTCATAAAGAGTGTGTGCGAGGAGATGGGCGTGGAGGAGGCCATTAACTCCCCCACCTTTGCCATTGTCAACGAATATGAGAGCAGGGAGGGCGAAACTATTTTTCACTTCGATTTTTATAGAATAAAATCCATTGCAGAGGTTTACAATATGGGCTATGAGGAGTATCTTTACAGTGATGCTTACTGCTTCATCGAATGGCCCGAACTTATAGAGGAGCTATTGCCCGAAGAGGCTGTCAGGGTGGAAATAACAGAGAATGGGGACGGCTCACGGGAGATTAAGACATTTTTATGATTTTTACAGGCCTTTGGCTTCCAACTTATCAGTAATTCATTATGAAAATAAACGCAAACGCATCGGGAACAAGAACCATTGAGGTTACCGAAGAGCAATTATTGTTGATTAGAAAGTATTCGTTACTCGACAGAATTAAAAACAGTTTGGGCACTGTTAACGAGGAGTCGCTTGGGAAACTGCGCCTCACGGTGCGCTCACTCATCGCATCACAGGAAATGGATGCAAAGGACTTGCTCGAACTTTGCCCGGTACTCTACGACGAGAATATGAAGGCTTTGGGACTCACCAACCTGATGACCTGCTATAATAATTGGTTGCAGAGCTGCATTGACCAAGAACCACAAACCGAGGACGAGAATAATGACCGATAGAAAGGTTACCGACTGGTTGCCGACCACTCGCAAAGAGGCTGAAATGCGAGGGTGGAGCGAAATGGATGTGGTGCTGTTCAGTGGCGATGCCTATGTGGACCATCCATCCTTCGGGGCGGCTGTAATAGGACGATTATTGGAGGCCGAGGGGTTGCGTGTGGCTATCGTCCCGCAGCCCAACTGGCAGGACGACCTGCGGGATTTCAAGAAGATGGGAAGACCAAGATTGTTCTTTGGAATTTCGGCCGGTTGTATGGATTCTATGGTTAACAAATACACCGCTGCCAAGAGATTCCGTTCCGAGGATGCCTATTCGCCCAATGGCAAGCATAGTATGCGCCCCGAGTATGCAACTACGGTATATGCCCACGCTATAAAGAAACTGTTTCCCGACTCGGCGGTGGTGATTGGAGGCATTGAGGCTTCGATGCGCCGTTTCACTCACTACGACTATTGGCAGGATGCGTTGAAGAAGAGTATTCTTGTAGACAGCAGGGCCGATGTTCTTGTGTATGGAATGGGGGAACAGCCTATTCTGGCACTCACACGCGAAATGCAGCAGTTGCTTGCAGCCAATGGCGGCGAATATATTACCGCCGCACAGGCAAGGGAGATTACAAGAGGGATAAGGCAGACCGGTTATCTTGCTCCAAAAGGTGATATAACAATCAATGATGAGAGCGACAAGTTGCTCGCTCCACACTCTGTATGCCTAAAAGAGAAGGCGAAGCAGGCTGCCAATTTTATGGCGATTGAGAAGGAGTCGAACAAGGTAAATGCCAAAAGGTTGTTACAGGAGTATGAAGAGGGGGTGGTTGTTGTGAACCCGCCGTTCCCCACTATGACCACCGAACAGCTCGACCATAGTTTCGACCTACCTTATACACGACTGCCCCACCCTAAATACAATGGCAAGCGTATCCCGGCATACGATATGATTAAATTCTCGGTAAACATTCACCGGGGTTGCTTCGGCGGCTGTGCCTTCTGCACAATATCGGCCCACCAAGGGAAGTTTATTGTGAACCGCAGCACCGAGAGTATTCTGCGCGAAGTGAAGCAGATTGCAGGGATGAGCGACTTTAAGGGATATCTGAGCGACCTTGGCGGCCCATCGGCAAATATGTATATGATGAGGGGTAGAAATGCTGATATGTGTGCAAAATGTTCACGCCCATCGTGCATACAGCCCAAAATATGCCCTAATATGAATATCGACCACACTCCATTGCTCGAATTGTATAAAAAGGTGGATGCTCTGCCGGGAATTAAAAGGAGTTTCATTGGTAGTGGAGTGAGATATGATATGTTGCTGCACAGAAGTGGTGACAAGGAGCGCGATGCTGCAAGCGACCTATATACCGAGGAGTTGATACGCAACCACGTTAGCGGACGTTTAAAGGTGGCTCCCGAGCACACTAACGATGCGGTGTTGCGTCTTATGCGCAAGCCTTCGTTCAAGGAGTTCCACGCATTTAAAAAGATATTCGACAGGATAAACAGCCGTTACAGCCTGAAACAGCAGATTATCCCCTACTTCATAAGCAGTCACCCGGGAAGCACAATAGAGGCTATGGCGGAGCTGGCCGCAGAAACAAAGCAGTTGAATTTCCATCTGGAACAGGTGCAGGACTTCACTCCTACCCCTATGACTATGGCAACGGAGATGTATTACACCGGTATTAATCCCGAAACGGGCGAGAAGGTGTATGTTGCACGAACTATGCGTGACAAGGAGGCGCAAAGAAAATTCTTCTTTTGGTATAGGCCCGAAGAGAGAATGGAAATTAAACGCCTGTTACGGCAAATGGGCAGGAACGACCTGTTGAAGCGTTTAGGGTTGTAAAGAGCAAAAAAATAACAAGTGATTTTTCACTTGTTATTTTTTTGCTCTTACTCTTCTACGGGTTCAAACTCCTCTTTGCCTGCACTGCATAGTGGGCACACCCAATCCTCGGGGAGGTTCTCAAATGCAACGCCCGGTTCTATTCCCTGTTCGGGGTCGCCAATAGATGGGTCGTAGACCCATTGGCACACTGTACAATAGTATTTTTTCATAATGCTTTTTATTTAAATAACACTTTTATGTTCCTTTTTGTTCTGCAAAAGTAACTTTTTTTATTATTTATCCAAATATTCCTCTATCAATATGCGCATTCCTTCCGATGCACCCTTGCGTATGTGAACGGCATTATGCGGCAGAACAGCATTCACATCGTTCGGGTCGATAAGGTAGATGGGGGCACCTGCGGGAGCATAATTAAGCAGCCCTGCGGCGGGATAGACATTGAGAGAGGTTCCGATGATTATGAATATGTCAATATCGTGCATTGCAGCAACAGCCTCTTCCATAAGAGGCACCGCCTCGCCGAACCAGACGATAAAGGGGCGCAGCTGCGAGCCATCGGCGGCAAGGTCACCCATATTTATCGCAACATCGGGCGAGGGCAATGTGCGGATGTTGCTTGAATCGTTGGGATTGCGCGAGGAACACACCTTCATCAGTTCCCCGTGCAGATGGATTATGTTGGTGGAACCGGCACGCTCGTGCAGATTATCGACATTCTGGGTTATAACCGTTACGTTGTATCTTTCTTCGAGCGAGGCTACCAAGCAGTGACCGTTGTTGGGCTCTACCCGCAATAGTTCGGCACGGCGTTTGTTATAGAATTCAAGCACAAGGGAGGGATTGGAAGCAAAGCCCTCGGGGGTTGCCACCTGCTCCACGGGATATTCGTCCCACAGGCCGTTGCCTCCTCTAAAAAGGCCAAGGCCACTCTCGGCACTCATTCCGGCTCCTGTCAATATTGCTATTCGTTTCATAAGCATTTACTTTTTCTATAAACAATTTGAGAGAGGCGCGAACCTCTCTCAAACTTATAATCGGATTATTTATTTATCAAGGATTAACTTCCTCGGTTCCGTTGTTGGACTCATCACCTGCTTCATCCTCGGTACCCTCATCCTCAGTCTCGCTATCGTCGGGAGTGGGAATATAGGGGTCGGCAGGAGCAACAGGGGTGATTGAGGGTTGCAAGTAGTTGTTGGGGAGGGGAAGATACCAGTTGTCTTTGTTGAGCAGACGAACATAGAGTTCTCCGTTCCATCCCTCGGCACCCTCGGCTGTGCGCCAATCACCGGTTGCCACGTTACGGGCTGCTACACGGCGTGCGAAGAATTCGGGGTTGCCAAGTGCGGTTGCCAAACGAGAGAGGTCGCCGAAACGGTGGCCTTCAAAAGCCATTTCAAGTGCCATTTCGTCGATGAGTTTGTCGTACATAAACTCCATACGCTGTTCGTCGGTTACATCATATACCTCAACCTCTTTCTCTTCATAGGCAAAATCCCAGACTACATTACCATCGGCGTCGAGTTCATAATCGGGCACCTTTTGAGTCTTTCCGGCAGCATCGACATACTCTATAAAGAGCTCGTTACCCTCTTCGTCTGTCTTTACAACAGGCCATTGAGTGAGTGAACCATCTTCGTTGAGCACGGGAATTTTAACTGTCTTTTTCTCCTCGGCGGGCTGTATACCGAAGTGTGCAGCTACGCAAGAGTCGGACAATGTATAGGCACTGTTGGCCTCGGTGAAACCGCTACCGCGCGAGTGGATACCATTATTGCTAATGAAGTTGGTGGCAGAGAAGTCGAACTCAATTTCGCCATAGGTAGATGTTACTGCGCTATAAACAACGGGTGCATATTGAGGAACTTCTACATTTACGACAACGGGGTTGCCATCGGCATCGAGAACGGGGTTACCCTCTTCGTCAACCTGCTCCTCGGCAACGATGAGTACCACTGCTTTGCCCTTCTTGTCGAGCAAGGGAGCTGTTAGATATTTATCCTCTGTTTCTTGCGTATACACATTTGTTGTGTCGGGATTCCAATAGATGTTGCACTCTCCCTTTATACCGCTTTTAAGCACTGTCATTGCAAGTTCCTTTGCACCGGTCCAACCCTCACGCTCCAAGCCAAGGAATGCTTCGGCAAGGCGCAGATAGACATACTCGGGACGGTCGAGGAATATGTCGGTTGTGGGGTTCTTGGGTGTGAAGAGCATCAAACCGCCATCGAAATGCAAAGAACTTGCTTGGTCGATGTTGAACTTGATAATCATATTGTCGTAACGGGTCTTGTTCAAGTCATCGGCACGCTGGCTTGCCACAACCGAATAGATGCGCAAGTCACCGGGGAAGTTCTTGCTGTTTATTACATCGTAATAGTATTTATTCTCGTCACCGGTACGATGGAGGTATGTCTGACGATTCGATATTGCACGAATCGCTGCCGATGCTTCAAGTTGTTTCTTGCCGGCTTCGGCAACAGGTGCAAAGATTGTTGCCAACTTCGATACTGAACCTACATTGTCGTTCGAAGCGTAACGGATGGCTGCCACGAAGTTACCGATATTGTTTGAAAAGCTGCCTTGAAGGAAACGATTGACAAAGCCTGTTCCGGGATAATATGTGAGGTCCTCGTCGGGTTTCTCCTTGCCGTGAGATGCAACATGCACACCATCGGTCATTTTATTATCCACTGTCAAATAGTCGGTATAACATTTTGCCGCCAATGCATAATCGCTGTTGGGGTTACCATAGGGCAAGGGATAAGAGGTTGACTCGGCACGCAACGATGCACGCCACAAGTAGAGGTCGCCCAAGAGCACTCTGATGGGCATAAACAGCTTGGCCGTCATACCTGCCTGTGCATAGCCGGGAACCTCCCATTTGGGCATAGGATAGGCTGCGGGGTTCTCATAGGGAGCAATGTCGTTGATGAGGTAATTGATAACAGTCAACTGGTCGGCAGGAGTGCGCGACATAATTTCCTCGGCTTTACCATTGGTGAGCACGGGCTCGGTAAAGAAGGGGATGTGACCGTGATTCTTCATCAACTGCATATATGTCCAAGCGCGAACACTCTTCACTGCAACATACTCGCGCAACATAAGTCTTTGGTTGTCGTATGTGAGGTTGGTATCTACACGGGAAAGAAATACGTTACAGTTGTTGATGATTGAGAAATAATCCTTGGCCGCGAGGTACTGGTTCGACTCGGCATCGAATTCAAAATTGCTTATATTCTTAACATCGTCCAATGTGTTTCCATTGATGGTCACAAGGTCGCCACGGAGCTCGCCAAGAAGCACTTGGCGGTCACCTACCTGCTGAACAGCATTCAAGATACCCAATACAGAATATACAGAGTCGTTGAATGTCCAATTGTCAAACTCATACTCAACGCGGTTTGACTCCGCGTCCAACATATCCTCGCACGAGCCGAAGAACATTGCTCCGCAAAGAAGGAACGCTACTGTATTAATAAAATTCTTTTTCATTTTTATGTATTGTTTTTCTCGTATTCCGCCTTCGAAAAGGCGAAATACGATTTATATTCATTAGAGGTTAACTTTTACACCAAGATGGAAACTTGTACTTTGGGGAACAAGACCGGCATCAACACCCTGATAGAAGATATTGTTGTTTACCGAAGTTTCGGGGTCGTTTCCTTCGTATCCTGTTATTGTCCACAGATTCTCGGCTGCGGCCCACAATGTGATACCTTGCAACCAGCTGTATGACACGGGCACGTTGTAGGACAGTTTTACTGATTTAAGTTTAAAGTAGGAACCATCCTCAATCCATCTATCCGAGAAACGGCTGTTACCCATCGGGTCACCGAATTTTACTGCGGGCATTGTGGTGCGCTGACCATCGAATACCCAACGGTATCTCATATTCTCGGTCTGATTGTAGAAATTAGAACCACTCTCCAATACCTGACGATAGTAGTTGTAAACATCGTTTCCTATTGAGTAGTTGCACACAACATCCAGCTTCCAATTCTTGTATGAGAGGCTGGTGTAGATGTTACCATAGAAATCGGGGTTGGGGTCACCAATAACAGTCTTGTCGTTCTCGTCGATGCAGCCGGGGTTGGCACCGGGGTTCAGGTCGAGGAACATCATATCTCCTGCTTCGAAGGGCACCTTCTCGGTTCCCTTCATCAAATAGTAACCAAGAGCATCTGCCTGAGCCGAAGAAGCTATTACGCCACCGGTCTTATAGCCCCAGAATACACCTACGGGCTGGCCTACCATAGTCTTAACCTCGCCATCATATACCGATGTTACGGCAACATCCTCGTCGAGAGCGGTTACCTCGTTCTTGTAGTGACCTACCGATGCACCGAGCTCCCATTGGAAATTGGTCGTATTTATAAGTTTCGCTGTCACAGAAGCCTCAAAACCGGTATTTTCGAGTTCGCCGCCATTGCTCCAATATTTATCCATACCTGTTACAAAAGAGTATTTCTTCTGAACCAAGAGGTCGGATGTCTTAGATTTATAAGCGTCGAAGCTGAGTGCCAAACGGTTGTCGAAAAGCATAGCATCGAAACCTACGTTAAAGCGCGATGTTGTTTCCCATTTAACGCCTTCGTTCTCAACGTTTGCAAGTTGAAGACCCATTGTTGCGTTGTGGAACTTGATAGCCTGCAAATAACTGCGCGATGCATAATAGTCGATAGCGTCGTTACCTGTCATATCAAAACCGGCACGCAATTTGAACATATTAACCGCAGGCAGTTTGAACCACTCTTCCGACGAAACAAGCCAAGCTGCTTGCACAGAGGGGAAGAATGCCCAAGAAACTCCACCGACTTTGAGTGCATCGACAGCCTCTTTACCGAAGCGTGACGATGTTTCCAAAGATGCGGCAGCTTGCAAGAAATAACGTGTCTTATAAGAGTAGTCGGCCGAGAGATACCAAGACATATTGGTCCAAGTATCATCAATACCGGCTGTGGTCAAAGCATCAAGGTCGCCACGCACCGAGTAGCTGTTGTCGTTACCGGTGTTTGCACCACCGATAGAGTTGGTGTCAAAGTCGAAACTTGTGTAGCGGAAACCTCCAAATACATCAAAGTCGTGAGCACCGTAGCGTTTCTCCCAAGCAACGCGGGTGTCGCTTGTGATAGAAGCCTCGCGACCGAACATCGAAGATGCATAGTTGCTTATGCGGGTGCCGATGCTCTCTACATAGAAGTCGTAGCCCGAAGCTCCTGCCGGTTGTGCATAGGGCAGATAGTAGAGTTCGTTGACACGATGCAACGAGTAGTTGAATGTCTCGGTGATGGTGAAGTCGCCAAGTTTCATTTCGGGAGCGATGGTGATACCCATATTGGTATATTCCATTTCGTTCTTATACTCACCTGCACCATTTTCAAGAATAATCATAGGGTTGTAGAGTGAGTTGTTGGGATAGGCAACACCTGCCAACTGTGCGGGACGATAGGCAAAGGTATCGGCACCATCATAGTTCTTACTCATTTCACCAAGGTCGGAATAACGATAAGGGCTCAAAAATGGTGATTTAACCTTTGACAGGAACGCGATTGATGTAACAGGGAATGTTGTATTATCCTCGCGAATACCATCGTCGAGAAGCTCACGCGCTACACGAGAGTATGAAATGTCCACGCGTGTCGAGAGCTCTTCGGTCAAAGATATTGTTGAGTTCAAACGCACGTTCATTCTATTCATATTATTGCCATCGAGGGGGCTTTCGGCCTGCGCGTATCCGAAAGAGAAGTTATACATTGCTATATCATCACCACCCTCTACGTTCAACTTGTAGTTCTGCGAGAAAGCTCTTGAATAGATGCAATCTTCCCAGTTTGTATTGTTGTGATATTTATTATAGTTCACATAGCTGGGGTCGTTACGCAAGAAGTCGAAATTGGTGTTAGGCGCGATGTTGTCGATTGAACCGACAATATCGTTGGCATATACACGATACTCTTCGGCACCAAGCATATCAACAGTTTCGGGGATGGTTGTCATTCCGCCATAGATGTTGGCAGTAATGCGGGTTGCCATACTCTTACCGCGTTTGGTGTTGATGAGAATAACACCGTTGGCGGCGCGGGCACCGTAAATGGCAGCACCGTTCTTCATTACCTTAACATCCTCTATATCCTCTATATCTATCGACGAAAGTATGTTGTTGTAGATACCCATATGGAGCGATGTTGAGGTCTCTTGTGTGTCCCATACAATTCCATCGACAACTACAAGAGGTTGTGTGTTGGCGTGAATTGAGTTGATACCACGGATGAACATTGTGTTTCCGATGCCCAATGCTCCCGAACGGGTTATTGAGCGTATATCGGAGCCTAATTTCTTTTGTATTTCTCCGTCGATTGTCAATGAGGGTGACACTTCGTTCACAAAGCCATTGTGTTCAACAGCCTTTATGTCGGCACTGTAATTGTCCGAGAAGTTGTCGGGATAAAGACGTACGTTTATTACATCGTCGTTATACACGGGTGCTTGCAACAACAGATACTCGGGAGTTGAGAAACTGAGCAATGTAACATAGGAGGGAATTTCCAATTTGTACTGTCCCTCGGAGTTTGTCATTGTTGTAATTTTCTTATGGCCGGTTCCTTGAACGCGCACACCGGGAAGGGGCACATTTGTTGCTGCATCATACACTGTACCGGTTATGGTACGTGTAGCCGGAACATCAACAACCTTTTTATCGACCTTTACTGAATCGTTCTCCTCGAATACTGCGGTACCAAGTACGGTAGCCCCGAGGGCCGATGGCATTAACACCATCAACGCCATCATTAATTGCATTATTTGTCGCATATACATAGTTTTTTTCTATTTTTCGATTAAAGCCTTTAAGGGAACTATTCTGTTGTATCTGTATCCTCTTCTGTAACATCAACGGGGATGAGCATTATCTGGTCGAGCAAGAAGCGGAACGCATAATCATTAACATTCATTGCAGTGTAGCGTCCGGTTCTTTCATTTTTCTCAGCCGGTCTCAATAGTTCGATGTTTATCTCCACAGTGTAATCCTCGTCCTCGACATTCAATTCGGTGAGACCTGAAAAGTCTTCACAATTCTTGAAGTTGAAGATATAATCTTCGCCATTGGCATCTTTCAGGAAGATTGTGTCGATGCGCGATTTATCGGGAACAATCGCAGACTCCGCCGGCACATAGTATTTTCCGGATATCTTTATAGAATCGCTGGGAATCATTGCTATCTGCTCGTTGTTCTGGCTCACGCGCACTCTCAAATAAGAGTCGTTGTATTGTGGAAGTTGGGTATTACTTACCAATGTATCCTTATATGATTTTATGAACCAAGGCGGTGTAATCAAAGCTATCTTATAATTTGTCGAAAGCACGTTTTTCACAAAGAATGTGATATTGGGTAATGTAAGGTTTGCATTCTTTACAGCCTGTGAAGCTACCATATAACGGCCGTTGGAGAGCTTGCCTGTTACATCGGGATTCTTCTCTTTATCCGAAACAGACATTGCCACATAAGCACAATTCTTGTTGAGCACCTGATTGCCATCCTTGTTCTTTCTTACATTATAGAAGACACCAGTCTCCGATTCAGTATCGGGCTCTATCTTTATTGTATCGACCCATAGGTTGAAGGGGTTGATGGGCATTGCGTCAACCACGTTCAACATTCCGTTTGACATTGCGTATGTCTCTACAACCGAGAAGCCTGCTGTGGGATACTTCTTGCGGGGGTAGCTTACCTGACGCACAGCCAACGAGTCGGGAAGATTGTCAAAGTCGGTTATAACACCGTTCACCTTCTGGTCGGTCATACTGAAAGTGAGATATTTGAAATACTCCTTCACTCCGCGTATTTTGGAGATAGAGTCGGCCTCTTTAAGCTGTTTCTGTGTAAACTCTTCTGTGTCGTAGTTGAAGAATTTGGCCGACGATGCATATATTTCGTCCCAAAGTTCGCTGGTGGGAACATACATCAACATCAAAGAGTCTTCGTTGTTGATTGAACCCATTATATTGAGCATATCGTTTATTTCTTGGAAAGCCGAGTCGCGATAGGTCTGCTCCTGATTTACAATATCGCCAAGGATACTGTTGTAGGGGTCGAACTCTTTTCTTGTAAAGGACGAACAGAAGTCCCAGAAAGAACTGATGCTGCTGATATTCTTCAAAGACTCCCAGATTGAGGGCTTGTAGTTATAAACAGAAGCCATCTTGTGAATAATACCGTTCCTTGCCTGTATGTTGGTTTCTACAAGTTTGTTGCCACCGAATTTATAACCGCTCTTGGGAGAACCCGAGAATGTTATATACTTATCGTTCAACATCAACAGGTTCTTATCTATCTCACCGGTAGCGGTATGACGGAAATTGGCAATATACGATTTAACATACTCCTTGAACACGCCTTCGCGGTCGCCGGCTTCAATGCGCTTTACAATCTCTTCCTTGTCGAAGGCACCATCTACCGGAGCAAACACGGTATAGACTCTCGATTGATTGAACAGAGAATCGACACAACCGGCTCCGCACAAATCAACAACTTCCAAGAATTGTGCAAAATCGGGGTCTTCCTGCATCACCTGCAACATTGTTTTCTCGGCGGTAGTAGCCTCGGGAAACACAAATACATCGCTGTCTTCACAGGAATAACTCGCAAAAAGAGCCACAGCTAATGTCGAAGCTACTAATAATTTATTTTTAAACATTGCTTTCATCTTCTTTATTGTTTTTGTTTAGGGAAAGGGCGACATTTTATTACCGCCTGTTCCCTTTATGCTTAAAGGTTCTCTTTTAAACTCATTAATTCTGGGAGATTGAATCGTCGTTATCTGATGACTTACAAGATTCATTCTGCACGAGTTCGGGGTTAAAGCGCATTTCTTCTTTTGCGATAGGCATAAAGTAGGCACTTATACGGTTGAAACGACGCAACATCTCTTCGTCATCCACTCCGTGGTTCTTGCCTTTGTACGAGAATGCAGTTTCTTCACCTTGCAATGCCATACGCACAATGTCGAACCAACGCTTTCCTTCGAAACACAATTCAAGTGCACGCTCATCGCGAACCATTGCAAGACAATCCTTTGCTGTCAGATCTTCTGTATATGTCAATGGGTTTATGATTGCAGTTGTATCGGCTCTCCAACGACGATTGATGGCGTTTGTTAAATCGAAAGCCTCTTTGATGTCTGCAACATCGGCTGATGTGCGTGAAACGAGGGCCTCGGCCTTCATCAACATAACATCGGCCTTGCGATACACAATCCAGTTGGCATCAAAGTCATCGGGAGAGCAGTATTCGCGCACACCGGCCTCGTTGATAGGTGTACTGTTTGCAATGTATTTGAGCACTGCAAGCTCATCAACCTTTTCGGTAGAAGTAACTGTCCAATCGGGGTCGACAAATGAGGTAAAGGCTGTCTTACGCAGGTCGTCATCTTCGAATTTCTCTATAAATTCCTTGGCAACGACAAGCTGGCCATTCAACTTACCCTCGGAACCGTAGATGCTGGCAATGGCGTTACTACCCTTTGAGTGGTTCGATTCATCTATCTGGAATTCAAAGATTGATTCGCGAGAGTTTCTTCCACCGAATATTTCATTATAGGCCTGACTGTAACCAAACTTGCGTGCTTCATCTTCACCACCATTGGCGATGAGATTGTAGGCTGTCTTTGTCTCTTCGTTTTCTTCGTAGAACTCTGTATGAATTTCTTTCATTCTATCCAAAACTTTCTGACAGTTTGCGATAGCCATATTGTAATACTCATCGGGAGTGAGAGTAGCAACGGTTGTACCCTCTGTTTCGTAATATTTGGCAAATGCGGCACGCCACATATTAACATCGGCCATCATTGCATACACGGCGTTGGTTGTTATATAACCCAAGCTCGAAGAATTGGGCTGTGAAGATTTCAACACCTTGGTTGATGCAATTTCCAAGTCTTCGTAGATGGAGTTCAACACTGTCATAGGATGCTCCTGCGGATATGAGGGAATCTCAGCATCGCTCATAACAACCTGTGTTGCCAAAGGAATGTTACAGAAGGCACGCAACAACATAAAGTGTGCATAGGCTCTCAGAGCTCTCATCTGTCCTTCGGCCACAGCCATTTCACCAGAGGTGAAGTTGGGGTCGTTGCTTGTAACCTCGGGGCCATATTCAAGCACAAGGTTACAGCAGCTTATTGCATAATAGTAAATCGACCAAGGTGCGTAGCCGTTATCATCATAGAGCAAGGCTTCGGTCAAAAATTTTATATTGTCGTTTTGACTACCTTTTATATAATCGACAGTTTCGGCACGGGTTTCACCCCAGATAATAGCCTTTGAAAGGGCATCATTATTACACAAGGTAACGTACGCCGTCGCCATCATACCATTTACTTCGGCCTCGGTGTGCCAGAAGTCTTCGTGAACAACCACGCTGGGAGGAATAATTGTCAAATAATCCTCACACGAAGTAATAAACATTCCGCTTATAAGGACAAGAGCCAATATAAACTTTTTATATAAATTCTTTATTCTTTCCATAATATTCATCAACTTTTATATTATCAGAATCCCATAGAAACAGAGATTGTGTATGAACGGGGACGGGGAGTCTCGGAGTAGTCATAGGCAATACCATCGCCGCTTGAACCGATTTCAGGATCCAAACCTGTGTATTTCGACCAGTGAATAAGGTTGTCGGCCGATGCGTATATCGACAAACTTCTCAAACCAATCTTCTTAACCCATTCGGGGTTAACGTTGTAAGAGAGCTGCACGTATGACAGACGCAGATAAGAGGCATCCTCAACATAGCGGTCGCTACCCAAATAGTTGTAGGCCGATGAAGAGCCATATACTGCACGAGGTATCTCGGTGATATCACCCTCCTTGCGCCAACGCCAGTTCACTGCCACACTCTGGTTGTTGAAGGTGGACATATTCTCGAAGTTCATACGGTTGGAGTTAACAACATCTACACCGTAACGATATGTGAAGTTGGTCTTCAATGTCCACTGCTTGTAACGGAATGTCAAGCCGAAACCACCTTGTGCTTTGGGGTTAGAGTTACCAAGGTAGACAATATCCAACTGGTTGATGGTACCGTCCTTGTTAACATCATCATAGATGGCATCACCACCGCGGAACTGATAGGTCGATTGCTTTGTATCTCTTTCATAGAAAAGTGTCATCTGTTTGGGAGTACCATCGGCATTGAACACAACCTGACCATTTGAATCATATACAATGGGGCAGGTTCCGTTGCGACCGGCAGCAGCCTCGTTAAGAGCCTTCTCCCAGTTCTTGTAGCTGAAACGGTAAACACCCTTGTAACGGAAACCGTAGATTGCACCATAGGGGTTACCTACCTGTACACGACCAAGATATGTCGAGTTTCTCGGATAGTCGTATGAGTCGTTTCGGGCATCGAGATAAGCCTCTTCCATTTCAAGAATCTCGTTGTAGTTGTTACCGATATTGAACCAAGCACTTACGGAGAAATCCTTAAATATCTTGAACGAAGCGGTATTCAAGTTCAACTCCCAACCGGAGTTACGCACTGTACCTGAGTTCTTGTAGGCAAGACTGCTGTAACCGGTTGACGAAGGAATGCGGTAGCTCGATACCAACTGGTCGTATGTTGTTGCAATATAGTAGTTGAACGAACCGGTGATTTTGCCATCGAAAAGGCCGAAGTCTGAACCGAAGTTCCATTCACGCTTGTCGGATGTTGTCAAAGCTGTCAAGCGGATGTTATCCATCTGGTAACCTCCGACGCCGTTATACTTCTTACCTGTTGAAGAGTAGGTGTTGAATGTCCTGTTCTCGCCGGGAGCGTGACCATCCATACCAAAGCCGGGACGGAATGACAACATTGAGATTACAGGCTTGGTCCACTGCATCCAAGGCTCATCGCTGATGTTCCAACGACCCGAGATTGCGGGGAACACTACCCATTTTTTATCGTCACCCATCGCTGTCAAACCTTGACCACGAACCGAAACGCGGAGCATATACTTCGATTTGTAGGAATAGTGGGCATCGTAAACGAAACTTATGTTTCGCGACTCCGATTTATAGGAGCTTGCACTTGCGAGCTTTGCACCCACGGTGGAGTTTGTGATGTTACCGGTGGGCAAGCCCTGTGATGTAGAGCTCTGACCGTTACCGGTGTATGTGCTCAATTCAAACTGACCGGTCATTGTCAAATAGTGGTCCTTGCTTCCAAGATAGGGAGTAAAGATAAGGTTGTGACGGGTTGTAAAACCAAGACCCTTACTGTCGGAAGCTGCCGACTGGTTGATTATTGAGCTCGACCAGTCGCTTCTGGGGTTCAAAGAACCGGGCTTGTAGCTGCGGTTGGCCGATGTTGAAGCATTGAGGTTAACCATACCGCGATATCTCAACTGTGTCTGGTTATCTTCGAGGCCCAACAGGTTATATTCAAGGGTAATCATCGGGTTGATGCTGTAATTCTCGTTCTCACTCTTGTCGAGATTACCATCGGCAACAGGGTTCTTCAAGCCCATATTGTTCTTCAACTCATTTGTAGCTGTTTCGAGCATATTATAATACTCGCCGGTGTTGTTGCCATAATCGTCCTGTTTGTAGATAGACATATTAGGCATCATCTTCTGTGCTGTATAGAGAAGGCCCGAACCGTGGTATTCACGGGTTACATAAGAGAAGGAGAAGTCGGCAATAACCTTGATGCGCTGCGACACGAAGTAGTCGAGTGCCAAACGTGATGACAACTGGTTCATCTTCTCACCGATAACCTGTCCTGTTTCATTTGTAAATGCACCCGACACACGGAATGTTGCTTTCTCACCACCACCATTGAGGTTAAGAGAATATTCGTGACGGTAACCGTGCTTTTCGATGGCATCTACCCAATCGGTATTGTTATTGTAGTTCTCATATTCAGGGTGGTTCGGGTCATAGTTCAATTCAGGGATATTCACAGCCTGATTGTTACGATTGAAGAGTGCCTGCTTCATCATCATAGTGTAGTCGTCACCATTCAACAGGTTCAAGCCTTCGGGTGTCCATTTATCCTTGAACTTATATGTAAAGCTCACGCGAGTGGGACCGCGTTTACCACGCTTTGTCTTAATCTTGATTACACCATTGGAACCTTCCGGACCCCATATTGCACAAGAGGCAGCATCCTTCAACACCTCAATCTCGGCAATATCCTCGGTGTTAATCATCAACAACTCGGCGAAGCTGTCCTCGGTGGAGTTTGTAAAGTCGAAACCTTCTTCAACTTTGAAGGGAACATCGTCAACAACGAGCAAAGGTTGAAGCTCGGAATCGGTACCTTCGAGCATAGATACACCGCGCAGACGCATCTGTGTTCCTTTACCCACAGAACCCGAGCCCATTACGACGTCAAGACCGGCAATCTGTCCCTGCAAGGCCTCATCGACCGATGCGAAAGAGAGACCCTGCATCTCCTCCATATTAATCTTCTGGGTTGCGTGTGTCATTTCTCGTTCAAGAATGTCCAAGCCTCCCGAGCGAGAGATTTCCTGTGCCTCGATAACCACCTCGTCGAGTAGTTTATCCTCTACCATCTTTATATTAAAGACGGTGCGGGTACCGATTTTCAGTTTCTGGGTTTTGTAACCGATGTATGAAATTTCCAACTCATTGGCAGTGTTCTTAACCACCATAGAGAAGTTACCTTCAAAGTCGGTTACCGTGGCCTCAATAATACGATTGTTCTTATCACGCTCGGTGACATTAACCATAATCAGCGGGCCCTCGGAGTCACTGCTGATGGTTCCCGAAATTCTCGCGCTCTTTTGGGCAAAAGCCGGAATGCCGAGTGTACAGCAAAGCGCAAGCAATAATAAATGTTTTATTTTATCCATAGTTGATATATTTTTCTACGACGTTTAATCATTTACTCTCTCTCGAACAATCATTGGAGTTCTTCTTCGGGAGTTGATGTTACAGGAACCTTATCCAAGAGTACCTTGTCATAAGTCATTCCGTTGTTATCAAACCTCTGTACATATCTGCACTGCACGCTCTCGCCATTGGCATCTGTTTCAACTTTGGTTTCTACCACAAGCTGCATATTGCCATCGGTGTCCTCGCTCACTCTGTAACCCTCTTTTGTTATGAGGATAAGATTGTTGTCTCTGTCCTTAATATATCTTTCACGAGAAAGTCTTACTGCCTGACTTGCAGGTTTAGGCTCCATTATATAACCGGCCGATGTATACTTCTTGCCATCGACACCAATGAATGTATTTACCTTTGAAGCTATCAGATAGTATTTTTTGCCATTTGCAGCTTCATAGAGACCATCCTTGCCATCGACAAGCAATGTATCGACCTTCTCTCCACCGGGTGCGAAACGCTGTACCAAGCCATCGTAACCGAAGAGGCCCTCGAAGCAGAGCATCTTGTCGATGTGATGTGCAACCGATGCAGATGATGAAATTATACCATAGGGATTATCTGTAGTACCACGGAACTCAATGTCGCGACATATAACGTTCCAAGTCTTGTTCTCTGCTTCGGCATCGCTCGACAATACATTGGCAGTGTTGCCGCACTTGTCGGTTACTGTCATTGCGCCACCGCTCATAACTATGTTCACAACCTCATAAACACCTTTATCGTTGATGTATGAAGTTTCATAGGTGTTGCTCACCGGCAGATTGTCAACAAACACAGAATTATCCTGTATGTGATAGCGGAATACCTTGTTCAACAAACGCAACGCTGATGCAGCCTGCGCCGGCGTTCCACCCGAAACGCCAAGTGCGCAGTTGTTCAGGTCGGTCCAAGTGGGCAATCCTTTATCGATCATCTCTTTTACAGCATCGTTCGAGGGAACATAAACTGTGTAGTTATATCCTTGGAAGAGAGAAACTCCGTTATACACCGAACGCTTGTTGCTATAAAACATCGAATATGTTTTAACTGAATCTTCGACACTTCCCGAGGGGAATATCTTTCCCACAACATCTTCAACCTTTACACCACCCTCATAATTCTCGGGTGCCGCGAGTTTCATAAACTCATAGAAAGGCGATTGGCTATCCTCGGCCGAAGCTGTCAACTTGGTATACAACGATTTTGTTGTAGGAGTAGGCACTCCGGTATTCTTTGTAATCCAAGCATCCTGTCCATCGGCAGGAACGGTATTGAACGATATACCGTTTATCTGTTTCGCAAAAGTCTGTTTAGAAGTAATCTTCATTCCATTATCCAGCTGATCACCGCCTTGGAATATAGGTTTAGAGGGATCGCTGAAATCCACTTTAACAGCATTACCACCCTTTGTGAGATAATATTTGTTACCCGATGTAACATCACCTACTATAATAAGGTTATCTATCAGGTCACTCATACGGTTATACATAAACTGTTCCGTAGTAAGAACCGGGGTTGATGTCAACTCCATACCTTTTCCACCATGGATAAAGAATTTGAGTTCCGAATCATTAAGGTTAATACCGGTACTATAAATTTCTGTTGTTAAATCAACCTCATATTCACCGGCTTCGTTAATATCAAAATCGTAAGTCTTATAATATAAATAGTCATTGCCATTATAATTGGTCAACTTGTTGTTTGCATCATAGTGCAACTCATACAATTTAGGTTTGTTGGCAGGTGTAATACGGTTCCTAACGATTGACACGGGGTCGTAATACAAGAATGCCTTATCATCGGGGATAAATAGCGAATAAACTGCTTTTTTCGCCAATAGGAACGAGTTGTAACCAAGCTGCGATATAATGCTTCGCATTATGAACATATTGTTGAGAATCAAAGAGGGAGCTGCAACAGCAGTGTATTGAGTGGGGCCAAAAACCTGATTCACTATATATACTACACCGTTATTTGCGATAATACACTCGGTAACAGCTTCTTTTACGCCTTCAATCTCATCGTTTGCATCATCGACAATCTTGTCGAATCGGCTGGGAACGGTTGAAACAAAGGAGTTCTGCATCAAATTGTTCAAAAGAGGAGCGATAAGTTTCTCGGGAACCTGATCGAGCGCCTTATTCAACGATTCCACATCTGTTATTACAGCATCGGGAGCGTAGGTCGACATAATAACGGAACCCGAGCCCAATGTGAAGTAGTCGAGCATTGCCTCGTTGTTGGGAGCCAATATTGCGCCCATATCTGCCTGCACGTTGGTCTTTTCGGGAACATATTGGTTCCAACCCGGATCAAATTTGAGAACGTCGGAGCCAAGAGGCTGATCCTCTTGTTTCAATATCGCGTTATTCGATTGAATACCTCCACCGCCGGCGATTGTATAATAACGCAGACGGAAGATACTGTCGGTGCTTCCTGTAACACTGTTGAAGTTACGTGTCAAAGCCTCGTCGTAAACGGGCAGACAGAAGCGGTCGAACAAGCGGCTGAGCACCGACAAGTCCTCGCGCTGACGCATTTCGGCAGCCATATTCGAGGGAGGCACCAGCACTTCGTCCAAGCGATAGAGATAACCGTTCTTACAGGTTATGGTCATTGTATCATCGGAGAAGCCGTCGTTTATAACACCGCTGGCCATCACCTTTTTATCATAGATATAAACCTCGCCGGTCTTATATGTCTTGACCTGCTCGCCGTTCTTACGCAACATGAAAGAGATGTCGTCCTCTGTAATACCCTTCTTGCGCAAGAAGTCGGGAAGGAAGTGTATCATCATAGGATCGGTACCATCCATTGCGATGCGCAACGAAGCATCGCGCTCCTTGCCACGCAATGCATCCCAATACTTGTTGTACTGCGGCATCTGGTCGGCTGTTACTACGGGAATTGTATCTACGGTGGTCAATGAGGTCAAGCGACGCATACATGTTCCCTCGGATGTTACATCGGCATTCGAAGCCGAGAGCATATCGAGCAACATTGCATCATCGAGCATAGAGGCTTTGAGCAGAACGTTCATCTGTGCCGTTGTTAAATCGGAGAACGACTTAACGCCCCAGTTGTTGTTTTGGAAGAAACGTTCAAAAGCCGCATCATCGGCAACAAAGAGAGTCTTGCTACCTGTTCTGTTGAAAGTTTCGGTCTGACCTAAACGGTCAACAATGTCGGCATAATAGTTGTAAGAGTGTCCCGAAGTGTTGTTTCTCAAAAAAGAATAAACACTCTCACCGAGCCACGACGGTTGGTCGCCGTCGTCATAGGTGTACTCGTCGAAATGGTCTTGACAAGAATTGAACATCCCGCCAACGAGCAATGTGCACAACGCCAATAGCGATGTTTTGCTAAATTTGCTTAAACGGTGTCTTAACATAAGTTCGATTTTTATTAATTATATTTTTTTTGTTTTTTTCGCTTTATCACCAAACGGCACAATTAGCCACTATGTAACGTGCAAAAATAAGACTTTTAAATAAATATTCGCATAAATCTCATTATTTTTTGCCGTTTATCGCATTTTTTTTGAAATAAAAACAAAATTCCCTCGATTTTTGCCTGTCTTGGCTAAAAAACCGAGGGAATATCGCGTTTTATTTATTTAACACTTAAATGTTAAAATTCACTTTTTCAACGGGACATATTTAACATTCACGGAATTACCTTTGATTATGTCGGCAAACTCCTGAGGGGTGAACTTCACCCGCTCCACCATAAACTCGGGGACATTATAGGAGCGGTCGAAAAAGTCGTAGAAATCGGCACCGGGTTGCGGGAGAAGGAATGCCTTTTCGGCCTGCCCGTTCTCGTCTATATGCGCGATGTAAAGGCGGCTGTAATTTGTGTCGTCGCGACGGCTGGCAAACATTATCCAACGGCCGGTGCTGCTCCACGAGTGATAACTCTCGGCATAAGAGGAGTTTGCCTTTTCCAACGGCCAGCATTCTCCCGTTTCAAGGTCTTTTATATATAGGTCGGCATCGTTGTGCCATATATGGAAGCAACCATATTCGGCCATTGCAAAAAGCAGGTATCGGCCGGTGGGAGATATACGCGGGAAGGTCGCGCTCTTGCCCAAGGAGGCCGCATTGAACACAGTATCCACGGCACCGAAGGCTCCCGTTTCGGGGTCCCACGAACGGCGCAATATGCTGTATTTGACATCCTTGTAGTGCTTAATCTCGGCCTCTACGGCTGTTTGCGAGCCTGTTCGGTCGGGAAACTCCGAGGAGCAATAATAGAGTGTGCGACCATCGGGCGACCACCAAGGGAACACTTCGAGTTTAGTAGTATCGTTGGCCACATTTGATATTGTCATTGTGGCGGGGTTGAATATTATTATATCACTCTCGGTATCCTGAACCTCTACCTTATTGGAACTTTTCGTGTGGAATATCTGCCCGGTCTTGTTCACAGAGTATGCTACAACATCGTACACCGGGTTAAACGCCGGATATACACCTGCCGACAGGGTGGAATCGGTTGCCATATTCAGCTTGAATGCCTTGCCATTATGCACGAACAATGTGCCGCCCTTATACTGGCGAACGTGGAATTGCATATTGTCGGTGCGATAATTCTTGTATGCGTGACAATTTATGCATTGCCCGTCGGGTTCCTTCGTAACGAGCATATTGTTATATATTATCTCCTCTTTATAGCTCGATGTTTCGCGTTGGCAGATGTTCAATCGTTCATACGCCACATAAGAGGGGGGAATAAGACGATAGGAGATATAAGGGTCTATCGTGTCGGGCGACACTTTAAACGAGAAGGGTGTGTAACCGCGCCATTTCCCATTGAGAGAGGAGAAAATATCCACCTTTACCTCACCGCCGACGGCTGCCGAGAGCAGATTGCGCCACTCTTCGAGCGGGGGCAGAACCTCCTTCCCTGCAAGCAACAGTTCTTTCCCGCCTGCCGAAAAACGTGTCACGAACTTATCGCCATTCTCGTTTATGGAGAATGTAAGGGGGGCTATATTCACCGGAATTGTAACATCGGCATAATCGGGGAGAATTGCGGGAACCTTCTCTATTGCCACATATTTATCGGGGACCGAGGGTGTGCAGGAACATATAGTTGCCAGCAGCACCATTCCCATCAACATTTTTTTCATAATGCTATCTTAGAAGCTGTTTAAATTTCCAATAAATCAGTTTGTCTTAATATCACGCACAAAGAAATAGAAGTACCAATAGGTATCGCCAAACTCCTCCACAAAATAGGGTGCCATTTCACTCTCCTTCATTCCTTTATAGTTCTGTGTCTTTTTAAGGAAGGCATCGAAGCGGTTTTTGATTATGGGGTCGATGGGAATATTGGTGGTAACATCCTTGCTCAGATTGGTAAACAGGATGATTGCCTCCTGAAAATGATTCGGCACACGGGTTATCTTACCTTTATTTATATAGCGCGTCATTGCGTCCCAAAAAAGTTTTACATCCTTGCGTGTGAGAGCAAATATCACCGCTGCCTCCGACTGCAAGCGAGAGTCGGTGGGAGAATATGTATAGGAGAGGCTTTTCGACAGATATACCTCTACATAGGAGTCGTCGAGTTCAAGAGCATCGTTATAATTATACATAAGGAGAGGCATTGCAAACTCCTTCTGCTTGGATATTGACGACGGTGTTTCCACCAGACGCTCCATCTCCTCGGCCCAAGAGCGGTAGAAAAGCGTGCTTTTGAGAATGTTTATATAGCGCATTGCCAATTTGTGCTGCCCCGAAAGGAGTGTGCATCTCACAGCGTGTTTCAGATACTCCAAACGCCACCCGTACTCCACGGAATTTTCTATACACCAACGGTAGCAGAAGTTGAATTTCCCATACTGAAAATAGTTCATCATACCACCTGTCTGCGTGAGGTGAACCACGCCCGGATGGGCAATATCGGAACTGCCTTCGGGATATTTAAAGGCCTCCTCGCCCGCACGACCGAGTTTAAGAAGCGCCATATTCTTGTTAAGCACTATCTGGCGAGTGGGAACATCGGCACTCTTGGCATAAGCAGCCACAGCCTCCCAATCCTCGTTCCACATTGCACGATTCTGGCTGTTCTCTATATGAAAATTCTTGTCATTATACCAATAGGAGTAGGTAAAGAGAAGTGTGCTCACAAGCAAGATAACCTGCACGGCCGTGAAACGGCTCTTGTTCTCGCCCTCGGCACCACAGCCCGACAAGGAGCCGCGCAACACCGCAAGCAGCATATACACAAGCAGCAGCAATATAAACGGCACCCAATAGGAGAAAATACCATCGGGATAGACCTGTTCATTGCCTAAAACCCACTGGTGCACAGGAGTTCCTGCAAGATGCATCTGGTCGAGCGCCATTGTCGAGTAAAAACCTTCGCGATAGAGCATCACCGGCACTGCACATATAGAAACAAGCACGGCCGGAAGCATAAGCGAGGCCGAAATTACATATATGCGGCCATAGCGGCATTTAATTCTGTCGACCAGCGAGCCCACGGCAATAACCGCCGCACCGCCAAGAGCATACACGCCAAAAAGCATATAGCCCGCAACAATCCACAGGAGAATCACCGGAGCATACAACCCTTTCAGTTTATAGCACACCCACGCCACAAGAAGCGACGCCATTGTACCCAATAGCGGCATATAATAGAAGCCTTGGACTTTCATATAAAAAATCCAATATCCCATTTGGGTGGAAACGGCAAGCACCGCCGCAACAGGCAATAAAGCCAGCAGCGACCAACATTCGGGAATTTCAAAAACCCTCTTCGTGAGCAGATACAGAGCAAAAAGCATTGCCACATACAGCGTGGCCCCTAACAGCGGGTAGTGAAAAAACTGGACAAAAAACGTACCAAGATAGGAAAGAAATCCCGCCGGCAATGTCATAGCCTCTTCGAAAAAATAGCCGTTAAAGAGGAATAGCGACTGCTCGCTCGCCCTGTAAAGGGTGTCGCCATCGTAAAAGACAAGCAAGGCCCATACTGCGGCAAAAAAAGCCAAGGGCACATACTTCGTGCAGCGAGCAATATCCAATGTAAATTTCGGCCTGCTGCCCTTTTGTTCCTTTTTATCCTTTTTATTCGTGTTTTTCATTTCAACATTTATTACACATTCTTTGTAACACTCCTTGCACACTGCATCATATAGTGGTCGAGCACCACAAGTGCCGCCATTGCCTCAACCACAGGCACGGCACGAGGAACCACACAAGGGTCGTGACGACCACGGGCCTTCACCACAGTCTCTTCGCCGGCAGGAGTAACCGTGGGCTGCTCCACCAGAATTGTAGCCACAGGCTTGAACGCCACACGGAAGTAAATATCGCTCCCGTTCGAAATTCCGCCCTGTATTCCGCCACTGTTATTGGTGCGTGTGGATATTCTGCCATTATCGTTGTAGAAAATATCGTTCTGTTGCGAACCACGACCGGTGGCGGCAGCAAAGCCGTTGCCATAGTCGAACCCTTTTACTGCATTTATCGACAGCATAGCCGAGGCCAAAGATGCCGACAGTTTATTGTACAAAGGCTCTCCCAGCCCTGCGGGTGCACCTTTTACTACACAAGTAACCACCCCGCCTATCGTGTCGCCATCGTGCTTCACCGACAAAATAAGTTGTTCCATTGCGGCAGCCTTCTCGCTGTCGGGGCAACGCACCACATTGCTCTCAGTGAGGGAGAGGTCATATTCCGTATAAGGCTTTTCGAGCACTATATCACCCACTTGCGAGGTATAGGCCTGCACCCTGATTCCTTTCTGTTGCAACGCCAATTTAGCCAATGCTCCGGCACACACGCGAACAGCCGTTTCACGAGCCGAGGAACGGCCACCGCCTCTGTGGTCGCGCACGCCATACTTTATGTCGTAGACATAATCGGCGTGAGAGGGACGATAGGCTGTGCGCAAATTCTCATAATCGCCACTGCGGTTATTGGTGTTGTGTATAACAAAAGCAATGGGAGTACCTGTCGAACGACCCTCGAATATACCCGAGAGGAAATGAACCTCATCGGATTCATTGCGAGAGGTTGTCACGGCACTCTGCCCGGGACGACGGCGTTGCATTTCGGCACGCACAAACTCCTCGTCGATAATTATCCCCGATGGAAAGCCATCGAGCACTCCGCCTATGGCCTCGCCGTGCGATTCGCCGAAGGTTGTCAGGCGCAAAAGGGTTCCTAAACTATTCATCGCTGTTATTTTTTAATCAATGGCAACCGTTACAGCCATCCTCGCAACCGTCGCCGCAACCGTCGCCTTTGCAACCGCTGCAACCACCGCAACCGCGCTGTGCCGCACGCAAGGCATCGTAAAATTTCTTCATTTCGGCCTCCGAAGCAGGGCGCGAATCGACCACATTGCCAAAGAACTGCAAGTCGCAGCCGGCGAGAGGGTGATTAAAGTCCATAACCACCTTAAAGGGAGTAACCTCTTTTACCGTACCCAGAATAGGTGAACCGTCGGCACGCATCATTTCAACCACATTTCCGGCATATATGTGTGCCGAGTCGAACTTGCCATCGATGGTAAATACCTCACGGTCAAAATCCTGAACGTGGTCGGGGTCGTAATCGCCATACGCCTCGGCCGAGGGGATTGTAAAATCGAACGTATCGCCCTTCTTCAACTCTTTAAGATTCTCCTCAAAAGCATCGAGCGTGTAACCTACTCCCGACAAGAACTCAAAAGGTTGCTCGCGGGTTGTCTTTTCAACCTCCTCGCTCTCTCCGTTGCGATGTGATATAAGTGTGTATGCCACACGAATCTTCTTGTTTGTTATCTTTTCCATATTTGTTATTTTTTATATTGTGTCAATAATTCGGGGGTAAAATTCTTTATAAAGGTAGTGTGAGCGGCAACCTCGGCCTCGGCAACAGCCACGAAGCGTGCAAGCGAGGGAGCGAACAGTTCCTCGTCGGCTGCGGCATCGAGCAACAGAAGTGCCGACATTATTCCATAGGCTGCCGTTTCGTAAATGCGGCGCGACAAAAAGTCGAGTGCCTCCTGATTGTCGAGTGTCTGCACCACGGCAAGGGCCTCGTTATATAGTTCCGCAAGGGTTGCTATGCGTTCTTTTAAAGGTTGAAGGGTTGCCGGGACATCTGCCGACAGATACTCCTGCAACAATTGTGTGTAGAAGCCTCCCGTGGCGTAACGTATGGCAGCCACCACCTGCAACTGCGTGGTACCTTCGTAGATGGATGTAATGCGTGCGTCGCGATAGAGGCGTTCACAGGTGTAGTCACTCATATAGCCCGAACCGCCGTGTACCTGCACTGCGTCGTAGGCATTCTTATTGGCAATCTCGCTTACCATTCCCTTTACAATGGGAGTGAGCGCGTCGGCCTTCTTTGAAAAGAGTTTCGACTCCTGACGCTCGTCGGGAGTGAGAGTGCGCTCGCGGGCAAGGTCGGCAAACTGATAGTTCATATCCACGTTGCGGGCAGTTTCATAGAGAAGGCTGCGGGCAGCATCAAGGCGTGCCTGCATAGTCCCAAGCATTTCGTACACCGGTGCAATGGTTATTATCTTCTTGCCAAACTGCCTACGCTCACGGGCATAGGAGTGTGCCTCTTCGTATGCTGCCTGTGCAATGGCTACGCTCTGCGTTGCTATTCCCAGCCGGGCACCGTTCATAAGCGACATTACATACTTTATGAGCCCCATCTTGCGGCTGCCGCAAAGCTCGGCCGGGGCGTGGTCGAACACAATCTCGCAGGTGGGCGAACCGTGTATGCCCATCTTCTCCTCTATGCGGCGGGTCTTTACCTTTCCGCAACTTTTCTCACAAATGAAGAGCGAAAGGCCGCGACCATCTACACTGCCCTCCTCGCTACGCGCAAGCACCAAGTGAACATCGCTGTCGCCATTGGTTATAAAGCGTTTCACTCCGTCGAGATACCAGCGGCCATCCTCCTCGCAGAAGGTTGCTTTGAGCGACACACTTTGCAGGTCGCTGCCCGCATCGGGCTCGGTGAGGTCCATCGACATTGTTTCGCCGGCACATATACGCGGCAAAATGCGCTCGCACTGCTCTGTCGAGCCGAAATTATATATAGTCTCGGCACAATCCTGCAAGCCCCAAAGGTTACCGAAGGCTGCATCGGCGCGGCACACCACATCCTGTATCATCGTAAACACGGCAACAGGGAAATTAAGGCCGCCATATTTGCGCGGGAGAGATATTCCCATAAGCCCTGCCTGACGGAAGAGGGCAATATTTTCCTCGGTGGCGGGAGCATATTTCACACGTCCGTCGATGAGCGAGGGACCCTCTTTCTCTACACGCGCCGCGTTGGGCGCAACAACCTCGGCACAAAGTTCTCCCACGAGGTTCAACACCTCTTCGTAACCCTTGCAGGCCTCGGCAAAGCACGAGGGGGCATAGTCAAATGCCGCACTCTCAGCATAACCGCGCTCCTTCATTGCCACTATGCGTTGCAGAAGCGGGTGTTTGAGATAGTGGCGCAGTGCCTTATTATCGTTATAGTAGTTCATTCTTCTGTTGGTAATATGTTATTATTTGGGGAATAACATCCTCGACCTTTCCTGTCACCACATAATCGGCAATGGCGTTTATGGGAGCATCGGGGTCACTGTTTATGGATATGATTATTCCGCTATCCTGCATTCCGGCAATATGCTGCACCTGCCCCGATATTCCGCAAGCGAAATAGACCTTTGGGCGCACAGTGAGGCCCGTCTGCCCTATCTGACGGTCGCGAGTGGCATATCCGGCATCTATTGCCGCACGGGTGGCTCCAACCTCGCCGTGCAACAGACGGGCAAGCGAGAACAGCAGTTCAAAATTCTCTTTGCTGCCCACTCCGTAACCGCCGGCAACCACTATGGGAGCATTCTTCAAGTTATTTTCGGCCGGCCGTACGTGGCGTTCTATCACCGATACAACAAAATCGCTCCCGTTCACATAATCTGATACATTATGCTCCACTATGTTGCCCGTGCAGCCATCCTCGCGCACCTTGCACAAAGGCATCACACCCTCGCGCACCGTTACCATCTGCGGACGGTGATAGGGGTTCACGATGGTTGCCACTATGTTGCCGCCGAACGCGGGGCGTATCTGATAGAGGAGGTCTTTTACGGTGGTGCCGCGTTTTTTATCCTCATAATCACCTATTTCGAGAGAAGTGCAGTCGGCTGTGAGGCCGCAGTGAAGATTGGCGGTAATGCGTGGAGCAAGGTCGCGCCCTGTCACCGTGGCTCCCAACAGGAATATCTGATAGTCGTTCTCTTTCACCAGCTTGCAGAGTGCCGTGCTATGCGGAAGTGTCGTGTAGGGCGACAGGCATTCATCGTCGAAAAGATGCAATGTGTCGACCCCATAGGGGAACACCTGCGCCGCAACGCCCTGCAAGCCCGAGCCCAAAGCTACCGCTTCGAGCTGTACACCGAGTTTGTCGGCAAGGCGACGGCCTTCGCTCAATAGTTCGAGGCTGACGGCTGCAACCTGTGTATCGTTCAATTCGCAATATACCAATATGTTGTTCATAATCACTACCCTATTATTTGGTTGGACAACAGCTCGGAAACGAGCAACTTTACCTCATCCGCGGCTGCGCTGTATCGCTTGCTCTCCTTTGCCTTAAACACAATATTGGCAACGGCCTTCACCTTGGTGGGTGAGCCCGAAAGACCGCAGCGCGAAGCATCGCCGCCAACATCGGCAAGGCTCCACTCCTTTATGGTAAGAGCCTCATCGGCAAGAGCCTGTTCTTTATATTCATACTCCGCGGCAGCTTGCTCCGCAGCGGTGGCGGCACGATGGAAGCGTAACATACGATAGGCGTTGCGGGGGCGACAGGGGGCTGCCGAGCCATCGACCGTAACAAGCAAGGGAAGGGATGCCTTCACAAGCTCGGTACCATTTTCCACCGAACGCTCGGCAAGCAGGTTGCCGGCGTCAATATCCACAATATTGCGCACACAGGTAATCTGCGGCAGGGAGAGCATACAGGCTACCTGCGGCCCCACCTGTGCAGTGTCGCCATCTATGGCCTGACGACCGCAAAGTATAACATCGGGATTACCTATCTTGCGTATTGCTGTCGAAAGTGCATAGGAGGTTGCCAGCGTGTCGGCACCGGCAAATGCAGGGTCGGACAGGAGGATAACTTCATCGGCTCCACGATAGAGAGCCTCGCGCAACAATTCGGTAGCACGTTTGGGACCCATTGTGAGCACTGTGATTCTGCTTCCGGGATTTTTATCTTTAATGCGCAAAGCCTGTTCAAGAGCACAAAGGTCGTCGGGGTTGAACACCGCCGGCAACGCCGCACGGTTAACCGTTCCATCGGCATTCATTGCCTGCGGCCCCACATTACGAGTGTCGGGCACCTGCTTCGCCAATACTATAATATTCAAATTCATACTGTTTGTTTTTAGGTTTCCTGCCCGCTGCCGCATAGACGGCGCAAGAAGAGAATTGCCCGCAAAGATAAAAAATGTTCACCAAAAGACAATGATAATGCGAGGAAAATGCGCAATTACACATTATAAATATAAAACAGAAGAACTTTCAATTTGAAAAAAAACGTTTTTCGGAAGTTGCTTGAATTTATATCGTCGGTTTTTATAAAAACGGAACTATCGTCCCAAATAATAAGATTTTTTTTAAAATTAGGAACTTCTTAAATACAATTTTCTATCTTCGCAAAATAACTGCACAACACACTATTGTATGATTAAAAAATTATATGCCACGCTTTTTGCAGCCCTGTTTCTCACTCTTTCCTGCGGCAGAAACCCGGCAAACGACAATGCGCAATTTGTGAGAACCGACGGCACGAAATTCATAAAAAACGGGAAACAGTATAACTACATAGGCACCAATATGTGGTATGCCACAATCATAGCATCAAGCGGAAGCGGGGGCGACAAAGTGCGTTTCCTCGCCGAGCTCGACAACCTTAAAGCGTTGGGGATAACCAATTTGAGAATACTCACGGGCCCCGACGCCGGCAGCGCACTCGCCAACCCCGCAAAGCCCTATCTGCAACACTCTCCCGGAGTTCTGAACGACACTCTTCTCAGAGGGCTCGACTACACGCTTGCCGAGCTTGAAAAGCGTAATATGCAGGCTGTCATATACCTGAACAATGCTTGGGATTGGAGCGGAGGCTACGGCTTCTATCTTAAAGAATGCGGATACGGCGACTCGCCCAATGCCAACATCGAGGGAGGTTACGACCGCTACGTAAACTATTCGGCCGATTTTTCGCGGTGCGAGAAGGCGCAGGAGCTATACTACAACTACATAAAAAGGATTGTTACACGAAAGAACAGCATCACCGGCCGTTTCTACAAGGATGAGCCGGCAATAATGTCGTGGCAACTATGCAACGAGCCCCGTCCGTTTGCCCGCGACAACAAGGAGCAATTTGCCGGCTGGATAGCAAAGGCCGCCGCAATAATAAAGGCAGCCGACCCCAACCACCTTGTATCGACAGGCAGCGAGGGCTACATAGGTTGTGAGGCCGACAGGGAGTTGTGCGAGCGCATACACGGCGACAAGAACATCGACTACCTAACAATACACATCTGGCCCGTTAACTGGGGGTGGGCCCCGCGCAGTAACCCCGACAGCGGCATCGGTAATGCCTGTTCAAAAAGCAAGGCCTACATTGAAGAGCACATTGCTATGGCCGAAAAACTCGGAAAGCCGCTTGTAATCGAGGAATTCGGCTATCCGCGCGAGGGTAACAGGGCCGGGCACGACATTCCTGTCGACAGCCGCGACACATTCTACCGTTTCGTCTTTGACGAGGTGCTGAAAAGCATCGAGTGCGGCGGCCCGATAGCCGGATGCAACTTCTGGGGCTGGGGCGGCAACGGCAAGGTGCGCGAGGCAGTGTGGAGAGAGGGCGACGACTATCTGTGCGACCCGCCACACGAACCGCAGGGGTGGTATTCGGTATTTGCCGACGACTCCTCCACAATAGCAATCATAGAGGAATTTACAAGAAACATAAAATAAGTTGCTTATGTACACAAAAGACAATCGCATAGTGGTAACGCTCGACGCAGGCGGCACCAATTTCGTATTCGGAGCAATGCAGGCCGGGGAATTTATAACAGAACCTATAACCCTGCCGTCACAGGCCCACGACCTCGATTTATGCTTGCAGAATATGGTCAACGGCTTTGAAGGGATTATAGACAAACTCAATGAAAAGCCTGTGGCAATAAGTTTCGCCTTTCCCGGCCCAGCCGACTACCCCAACGGCATAATAGGCGGCTATCTGCCCAATTTCCCCTCGTTCCGCGAGGGAGTGGCACTGAAAGCCTTTCTCGAAGCACACTTCGGCCTACCGGTGTTCATAAACAACGACGGCGACCTTTTTGCCTATGGCGAGGCACTCTGCGGCACCCTCCCCGAAGTGAACCGCCGCTTGCGAGAGGCCGGTTCCACAAAGCAGTTTAAGAACCTCATAGGCTACACTCTGGGCACGGGGTTCGGCATAGGTGTGGTTATAGACAACCGCTTGAACCGTGGAGACAATTCCTGCGTGGAGACATTCTGCCTGCCCCACAAGAATATGCCGGATATAATTGTGGAAGAGGGTGTTACCATACGCGCCGTACAACGTATATATGGCGAGAAGAGCAACAACCCCAACCACGGGCTCACCCCGAAGGAAATCTGCGAAATTGCCGACGGCACACGCGACGGTGACAAGGAAGCTGCAAGAGCCACTTTTGCTGCGGTGGGAACAACTGCCGGGGCTGCCATTGCCACTGCTGTAACCATCATCGACGGATTGGTTGTGATTGGCGGAGGAATTTCGGCAGCATCGCGCTGGATTATGCCCGCACTGTTAGAGGAGATGCGCTCGCAGATTGGCACCCTCGGAGGCGACAGGCTGAACCTTGTACAGATGTACACATATAACATAGAAAACCCCGATGAATTCGAGCTTTTTGCGAAGGGAGAGAGCAAAAAAATAAAAGTGTACGGGCAAGAAAATTATGTCAATTACGACTTTCACAAACGGGTGGGAGTGGCAATATCCAAAATGGGTGCAAGCAAAGCCGTTTCGGTGGGAGCATACGCTTTTGCGCTTAATGAACTTGACAAGGAACGCACATAATGAGAAAGACGACAGCACTGTTCATTTTGTGGGCCGTGACGGCAACAGGCAGCCGCGCACAAGAGCCCGCCGGGCTTGTAAACCCGTTCATCGGAACAAGCAACTACTGCGCCACACACCCCGGAGCGGTAACCCCCAACGGAATGATGTCGGTAACCCCTTTCAATGTAACGGGGAGCGACCTTAACATTTATGACAAGGACAGCCGTTGGCTGTCCACTCCCTACGAACATAATAACAAGTATTTCACAGGGTATGCACACGTTGCACTCAGCGGCGTAGGGTGCCCCGAGGCTTCGTCGCTCTTGGTAATGCCCACAAGCGGCAGCCTCAATGTCGACTATTCGGCCTATGGTTCGGAGTACTGCGACGAAGAGGCTGTGCCCGGCTACTATTCGAACCGCCTCACCAAATACGGCATAAAGACCGAAGCAACAGCCACCACACGCACTGCGTGCGAGAGGTTCACTTTCCCGGCCGGCGAGGGGCACATAATAATCAATCTTGGCGAGGGACTCACCAATGAGAGCGGTGCTATGGTGCGCAGGGTGAACGACACTGAAATTGAGGGCTTCAAACTGCTTGGAACATTCTGTTACAACACACAGGCTGTGTTCCCGCTCTACTTTGTGCTGCGTGTGTCGCGCAAGGCCGCGGAGTGCGGCCCTTGGAAATTCCAACCGGCAATGAAGGGAATTGAAGCACAATGGTCGCCCGACGACGGCACATACAAGCTATACAAGGATTACCACAAGGAGATTGCGGGCGACAACATCGGCTATCGGTTCAGTTACAGCGACCTTGCCGAGGGGGAGCAGATTACGGTGCAGATAGGAGTTTCCTTTGTATCGACGGAGAATGCCCGCAAGAACCTCGACTGCGAGCAGAAGAATGCCGACTTTGACAAAATTCGTGCAGAAGCGTTCGACAATTGGAACAGCGACCTTGGGCGCATTCGTGTGGAGGGCGGCACAAAGGAGGAACAGACTATATTTTACACAGCACTCTACCACGCACTCATACACCCCTGCATAATAAGCGATGTAAACGGGGAATATCCCAAAATGGAGAGTGCCGAAACAGGCAGGAGCGATTACAACCGCTACACGGTATTCTCGCTGTGGGACACTTACCGCAACCTGCACCAGCTGCTCACCTTGGTGTACCCCGAACGGCAGACCGAAATGTTGCGCTCGATAGTGGGAATGTACGACGAGTGGGGGTGGTTGCCACGATGGGAACTTTTCGGGCGAGAGACCTTTACAATGGCCGGCGACCCTGCTGCAATAGTAATTGCCGACAGCTGGATAAAGGGCTTGCGAGGCTTCGACATCGAGAAGGGCTACGAAGCTATGATAAAATCGGCTACTGCGAAGGGCGAGGAAAATCCCTTGCGCCCCGACATTGACCCTTACATAAACGACGGCTACATTCCCCTGTGGTACTTCTCGAACGACCTTTCGGGCGATAATTCCGTGTCGCACACAATGGAATATTGCGCTGCCGACTATGCAATCGCGCAGCTTGCCGACTCGTTGGGCGACAAACAACGTGCAAAGGAATTTCTGAAACGCTCGCACAACTATCGCCGCTACTTCTGCAAGGAGCACGGCACTCTGCGCCCGCTCACAAAGGAGGGGAAATTCCTCGATGAATTCGACCCTTTTACAGGCAAGCACTTTGAGAATGTGCCCGGCTTTCACGAGGGCTCGGCGTGGAATTATACCTTTGCCGCCACACACGACATTAAGGGGCTCACACGCCTTATGGGTGGAAAAAAGAGGTTCATAGAGAGCCTGCAAAGAGTGTTCGACGAGGGGCTCTACGACCCCACCAATGAACCGGACATTGCATACGCCTACCTGTTCAGCCGTTTCACGGGAGAGGAGTGGCGCACACAGCGCGAGGTTGCAAAAATTCTGAAAAAATATTACAGCAACAGCCCCGGCGGGCTGCCCGGCAACGACGACACAGGCACAATGTCGGCGTGGGCGGTATTCTCTATGATGGGTTTCTACCCCGACTGCCCCGGCGAACCTTTCTACACACTCACCGCACCCACATTCGACAAGGTGAGCATTGCACTGCCCGACGGCAATATTGAAATTGAGTGTCGCAAGGAATCGCCCCGCAGCCGGTACATAAAGGAGATTACCATCGGGGGCAGAAAGATGAACAGCTACCGCATCGACCACAAACAGTTGACAAGCGGCAAGAAAATAGTTTTTACACTCAAAGAGAGGAACAATGAATAGACTATGCAACATACTCGCGCTGTGCAGCCTTGCCATTACCGCCTGCACGCCCGACAGGCTGACCGACAAGGTGGAACCGCTCATAGGCAGTGGCGGACACGGGCACGTTTTTGTGGGGGCAAGCGTTCCCTTCGGAATGGTGCAATTAGGGCCTACGAGCATAAGTCAGGAGTGGGATTGGTGTTCGGGCTACCACAATAGCGAAGCATCGGTGATAGGCTTCTCGCACACACATCTGAGCGGCACGGGCATCGGTGACCTTTTCGACATTACCATAATGCCGGTAACAGGCAATGTAACATACGCACGCGGCACGCTCGACGCACCCGACAGCGGCTTGTGGTCGCCCGCCGACCGCACAAGAGAGGTTGCACGCCCCGGTTATTATGCCGTGCCACTCACGCGCTACGGCATTATGGCCGAACTTACTGCCACGGCACGCACGGGAATGCACCGTTACACCTTCCCCGCCTCGCAGCAAGCCGCCATAGTATTAGACCTTGAAAATGGCGGTTGTTGGGACCGTGCCACCGAAACATTTATCACCCCCGAGGGTAACACACGCATAAGCGGCTATCGCTACTCCAAAGGGTGGGCAAGGGCGCAACGTGTCTATTTTGCAATGGAGTTCAGCAAGCCGTTCAAGAATTTTGAACTGAAAGGCAGAAATAATATGTACGGGAGCGCATCCTTCGCAACCGAAGAGGGGGAAGCTATTATGCTCAAAGTGGGAATATCGCCAGTGAGCATAGAAGGGGCGAAGCTCGCTTTACAGGAGGAGCTGCCCCACTGGGATTTTGATTATGCCCGCAAAGCTGCCGACAATGCGTGGGAGAAGGAACTTTCACGCATACGCATAACCACCGGCGACAAAAAAGTGGAACGCATATTCTACACTGCAATGTACCACGCAATGATGGCTCCCGCACTGTTCAGCGACACAAACGGACACTACCGCGGTGCCGACGGAGAGATTTACCACAGCCCGCAAATGCGATACACAAACTTCTCGCTGTGGGACACCTACCGTGCCAAACAACCGTTGATGACCATTATTCAACCACAAAAGGCCGGGGAATTTGTCGCAAGTATGGTCGATATTTGCGACAAGCAGGGCGACCTGCCCGTGTGGCACCTGTGGGGCAACGAAACTAATTGTATGGTGGGCGACCCTGCAATTCCGGTGGTTGCCGACGCAATAGTAAAGAATGTTGACAATTTTGACCACGAGAAAGCCTTTGAAGCAATAAAAAGAACCGCTGCGCAGGATGAACGCGGCAAGGGGCTGCGCCGGGAATATGGGTATATACCCTGCAATATGTTTGGCGAAGCGGTGGCATACGAGCTTGAATATGCTCTTGCCGACGGCGCGGTTGCAAAAGCCGCCGCTGCGCTTGGGCGAAACGACGATGAGGCGCACTTCACCCGAATGAGCCACAGCTACCGCCGCCTGCTCGACAAAGAACAGGGCTTTTTGCGCGGAGTAAACAGCACAGGAACATTCCGCACACCCTTTAACCCCTACTACTCGGCTCACCGCGCCGACGATTATTGCGAGGGCAATGCTTGGCAATATACTTGGTTGGTGCCGCACGATATTGAGGGATACACAGCCTGTTTCGGCGGCAGGGAGCAGATGCTCGCGCGATTGGACTCGCTCTTCACTGCCCCGTCGACCATAGAGGGCGACCCCTCGCCCGATATTTCGGGAATGATAGGACAATTTGCCCACGGCAACGAGCCCTCGCACCACATTCTCTACTTATACACTATGCTTGGCGAACCGCACAAGAGTGCCGAACTTGTGCGCAAGGTGATGAAGGAGCAATATAACGACACGCCCGACGGCCTCTCGGGCAACGAGGATATGGGGCAAATGTCGGCGTGGTACATAATGTCGGCTCTGGGATTTTATCAGGTAGAGCCTGCCGGAGCGCGTTATTGGTTCGCTTCGCCCATCGTCGACAAGGCCGAAATTAAGGTTGCGGGAGGCACATTCACTATAAACACCATAAACAACAGCCCGCAGAATATCTACATAAAAAAAGTGCTGCTCAACGGCAAGGAGCATCGGTTGCTCTACATTCTGCACGAGGATATTGAACGAGGCGGCACGCTCACATTTGAAATGAGCGACAAGCCCGCAAAGTGGTACAAAGACGGTAATAAATAGTGGCTGTTCTTTACTTTTATCGACACCTTCTCACTTAATGGGAAGGTGTTTTTTTGTTTGCAGTACCACGAAGAGGCAAAATTTTCCTCTTATAATAAATTAAGGAGAAAGTTTAACAGACAGAAACTCCACAAAAGCCCCTCTTTTGTTATCCATAAATTGCAGCAACAAAAGCCCGAATTTTATAAAATTTCCCACTGTTAACAATTTTTAACAGTGGGGGGGTATTTTTTGACCCAATCTTTGTACATTTGCGCACCGCTATTGTGGATAGAAGGTTTTGTAAAAGTTAAATAATTGATAAACACCTATATACACTTAAAATTAAAAAACTTTTACACTGCAAGAACCTTAACACCCGCAAGAAGCAAAAGAAGAGGCAAAATAAACCTTATTTTATAAATAAATAATTTTAACCTTATGAAAAAATTTACTTCATTAATGTTGATGCTGCTATTTGCAGTAACAACGTGGGGACAGGTTGTCGAAGAACAAATGTACCGTCTTAAAGAAAGTGACAGAAATCTCTATCTTACAATTGTACGCTACAATGGCGATGGTACAAATAACGCTCGCGGTGGTGTACCCTTCCTTGCAAAGGAAACAGCCAACGAAGACCAAGTATGGTATTTCGAGAGCACAGGAACAGATGGACAATACTATGTAAAATCAAAATCGGGTTATTACCTCGTTCACGGTGGTTGGAATGTCGATGCATATGACACAAACACCACTATACCCAGTGGTTACAGCAAAGGTATTGTTCAGCTTGTAGAGAACGGGGATGGCATCTACAAACTTAAAAACGTTAATGCCGGCAAATGGTACAAGTCCGGCGCATCTTCTACCGGCGAGACAGAGCCGTACCCTTATTGCGACGCTGACGAGGCCAGTGCTTGTAACTGGGCTTTGGAGATTGTTAATGAATCGGAGTTTACTTCTACACCTATCGAGGTTACATACAACTTTACATACAATGGTGAGGCTACAGGAATTACCCAAACAGCAACAGCAGTAGAAGGTGGTGAATTTCCTGCAATTACCGTAACACTTCCTTTTGGTGTAACAGCAAGCGTACCCACCGACGTTGTTAGCGCAGAGAATGCTACACAAGATATTGAAGTAGAGGTTTCTCTTCCTTTTGAGCCTGCAACATCTTATGATGACGCAAATATGAAATGGTACTATTTGATATTCGACAGCAGCAACAAATTCTACCTGCATCACGATGCCGACCAAGGCTACATCGACCTTGGCAGCAAAGCTGTTGATTTAAACAACAAGAATGCTTACACTTGGGCTTTCATTGGTGACCCCTTCAATGGTTACAAAATTGTAAACCGCGCAACAGGTGATGGCTACATCCTTTCTTCTTCTACCACAATGGCAGGAACAACAGGTTCCGACACTTGGCCCATTATGACACAGGAACCTGTTGACGAGGGTAACAACGAATATTGGATTGCAACAAGCAGCACACACATCACAAACGGCTTCTTCCTTGCACAAAAAGGTTATGCTAACAACAGAATGAACAACCGTGGCAAACTTGCCTACTGGACAGGTGGTGCCGGCTCAGGTTCTACATTCTATGTTGAGGAGCGTCCTATGGGTGCCGTAGCCGACCTTGAAGAACTTATCACTGTTGCCAACACCAAACTCACAGAGATAAACGCAAACATAGGTACACAAATCGGTGAATACGCACAAGAAACAGCAGATGCTTTGAGCACTGCGATTACCACAGCAGAAGGCATAGGTGAAGCCGCTACAGATGCCGATGTTACAGAATTGCTGACTGCCATAAATGCTGTAAAGAAAATTCTTCCCACAGCCGGAAAATATTATCAGTTCCACAATTCACTCACAGCCTTTGCTGAAACAAAAGCCGTATATGCCAACGGTGATGCACCCGGGTGGAAGACTTTGAACAATGACGATAAGACATTCTACTGGGAAGCTGTAGCAACTGCAAATGGCATTGCATTGAAAAACGCATCTAATGGCAAATACCTTATTGGTAATGCAAATGAGTCGGGTGCTTGGAGCCTTGCAGACGATGCAACAGGTGCAGAAATGGATGTTGAAATCTTCTCAACAACTGAGAATGAAAAAGGTTACGAATATGGCATCATCGTAACAGGATGGCAGATGCACGCTAACAATCACGGCGGAGGTACCGGTACAGGCAGCAACATTGTATCTTGGAATACAGACAATGCAAACAGCGCTTCATCTTGGTTTATTGTAGAGGCTGAACTTCCTTCATTCTATAATGTAACATACAGCTACAAATATAATGGCGAAGAGGTTTATACAGAAACAATAGCAGTTATTCCCGATGCAGAATATCCCGATCCTGCTTATGTTGCACCTTATGGTGTTACTTTGGGTAGCAAACCCGACGGCACTGTTACAGGAACTACCACTGCAGACATCACAGTTGAGATAACAGAGGAACTGCCCTTCGTTACAGCCGAGAGCGCAGATGCTATCACAACATGGTACTATATTCAAATGCACACCAACGAGCCCGGTTACATTGGCGACATTGCTGACGACAACACAATCAACGTTGCCAGTGGTAAAGGTTCGGATGTTGCATCGGAGAACTTCGTTTGGGGCTTCGTAGGTAACGTATTTGATGGTATTACCGTAGTTAACAAGGGCACAAACAAACAGCTTACTTCAACAGGTAGCGGAAACGTAACACTCACCGATGCCGGTACAGCATTATTTGTTGCAAACACTTCGGAAACATCTGCTAATGCTACAAATGGTTTCTGCTTGCGCAAGAGCGATTCTCAAAACTACTTGAATGCAAATTATTCTGCCGGAAAGTTGTCTCACTGGTCTTCAACAGACGCCGGTTCTACATTCTTCCTTTCAGAGTATAAGGAGAGCACAGTTAATGTAACAAGCGCAGGCTGGGCTACAATGTATCTTGGTTACGCAACTTACGTACCCGAGGGTGTAAATGTATATGCAGTAACAGGTGTAGAATATGGATATGTAACCAAGGAGCAGATTACAGGAACTATCCCTGCAAACACAGGTGTTCTTCTTGAAACTGCCGGCGAATTCACATTCAAGAAAGCCGCCAACTATACAGCTGCACTTTCAGGAAACCTGCTCTATGGTTCTGTTGAAAACTCATACGTTGAAGGCGCTGCCTATGTTCTTGCAAACGGAGAAAACGGTGTAGGTCTCTACATGGCTGAATTGAACAAGGATGCTGATGGCAATGATGGCGATTCGCACTTCCTTAACAATGCAGGCAAGGCCTATATGGTACTCCCCGAACAGCAGAGCACAGCTACATTCTATGGCTTCGAATGGAGTGGCACAACAGGCATCGAGAACATCGAGGATGCAGTAGAGGAGAACGCAACAGAGGCTATCTACGACATCACAGGTCGCCAGATTAAGGCTATCACCGTTCCCGGTATCTACATCATCAACGGAAAGAAGACTTTTGTAAAGTAAATAGCACGCACTTGTAATGTTCCCCTGTGAACGGGGAACATTACAAGGTTACTAAACCGATAATTTAAAACTATAAGACAATATGAAGAAGACTTATGTATCACCCCTCACAGCAGAGGTAAACGTAGTAACAGAGAACATCATCGCCGCATCACTCCCCGTAAGTAGTGATAGCAACACAACTGTTGACACATCAACCCCCGGCACACAGCTCGGTAACACCAACCGCGGTGAATGGGGAAATTTGTGGAACAAGTAAATTTCACCATCGATAGTACGAGTAGCGAAAGTCGCGTGAAGCACAGACAAAGTTTGTGCCACGCGGTGCGCGAATAACGAGTACTATCAATTG
>JAFTUV010000070.1 GCA_017466065.1 Bacteroidaceae bacterium | reverse complement strand
GGTCGCTTGAAGCATAGACGAAGTTTATGCCACGCGGGTGGCGAAATGTAAAACGAGCCAATGACCTTGCAAATATAGAATGACACAACCCTTTCTTTTTGGGCAGACACATTGGCCGGCCCCTACATTTTTTCTACTCACTCCGCACTTCGTTTCTCTCGCGGCTACCGCGGCCTTCACTGCGTTTCGGCACTCCTTTGCTTTTGGCGAAGTTGCTTGCGCTCGGCATAATGCAAGTAAACTTGCCTTCTGCACTCGCTTAATCGCAACATTGGGGATATAAATATCCCGTCGTCGCAAGCAGTGCTGTGGCTCCGCACTGCCCCTCTTTAAAAAGCGGGACAATTGTAAATAGCTCCTCCTCCGTGATTGTACTCCCTCCGCGCTTCGTTTCCCTCGCGCCGTCCCTCTATGAGAGGGACAGTTCGGGACCGCCTTGCGGTGGAGGAGTTGCGCTTTTTTGTTGCTTCTGTTCTTCTGTCTTTAATATATTCAACAATCTTGTTGTTGTATCGCTAAAAAATACAAATTTTATAAAACTTTTTGTAACGCTCTATTGTTCTATGTGAGTAAAAAAGAATGAACAATGCATAGAAAAGATTATGAGCAAAATGTGTTGGCAGTGCGGAAACAACTTTACCTTTATGCTCTGCGATTGACACGCGATGCGGAACGTGCCGACGACCTATTGCAAGATACTATTTTGCGCATTCTAACCAATGCTTGCAATTACGACGACCGCAACTCCTTTATTTCGTGGGCGTTGGTTGTTATGCGCAACATCTTTTTGAATAATGAGCGCAGTGCAAGCAATCGTTCCCGAACGCTTATCATCGGTTACGACGATGCCGATGATACTTACTTTGCCGATGCAGTTGCCGATAGCGAGAGTAACTATTATGGCAATGAACTGCAAGCGCTCATCGACAAACTGCCGACAGAATTCTCGCAGTTGCTTCATCGTCGCATCGAGGGTTATAAATATGAGGAGATTGCAACGGAGCTTGGGCTTCCCGTCGGCACTGTGAAGAGCCAATTGTTCTTGGCAAAAAAGAGGTTCAAGATGTTGTTGGAGCAGAAATAGATGAGGCTGCCTGTTCTGTAAAGATAGCTTTGAGAGACAGCTGTGGTGTGTTTAAAAGGGTTGGTTATTAAAGCAGTTTAGCCGCAAAGTAAAAACTTTGCGGCTAAACTCTGTTTATTATCGCCCTTTATAGGCTTTGTTATTTTACTCCGATGCTTTGCAGGTAGTCGATATACTTCTTTGCCACTTTGTCCCAAGTGTAGTTCTCTACTACTTTATTGTAGTTTATTGTTTCGAATGTGTCTATGACTCTCTTGTTCTCGATGCAGAACTCAACAGCTTTGCTTATGTCGTCGGCATTCTCGGGCTTCACCCACACTGCATCGTTGTTCAGCAGTTCGCGGTTGGCATCGATGTCCGATGCTATGACTGGCAGTTTGTAGCTCATTGCTTCGAGCAACACAATCGACAATCCCTCAATGGTCGATGGAATGCAGAATGTGTAGGCATTTCTTAAAATGGCATCTTTCTCGTCGCCATATATTGCGTCGGTAAATACAATATCCTTGTCACCGCCGGCCAATTTATGCAGATGCTCGACATATTGAGGGTCGGCATCGTTGTTCCCGGCAATTACCAATTTGAATTCCCCGTGATTGCAGGCTTTAAAGCCTTTAATGAGAAAATCGGGGTTCTTGTCCTGAACAAGGCGAGCCATAAAGAGAAAATATTTCTTCGTCTCTAACCCGAATTTGTTTAGTGTTGCGGCTTCGTTGCTTCCTTGCTGTGGCGGAAGGTTCACGGCGGTGGGGATTGTTGTTGCCGTTCGGTTATATTTTTCTTTAAAGTAGACGGTCTGCCCCTCGCTGCACATAATAAGGTGTTGGTTAGTGTGGGCTGTTACTCTTTCCATAAACTTTAAAATCTTCTGTTGCAGTGGAGAGTATTTGCTGCGTTGCCATTCGAGTCCGTGCCCTTGCATCAGGGATTTTATTCCGAATATGCGGGGAATGAAACTCCACAACGATGGGGGCCACGCATTGTAATGTATGATGGATATGTTTTTCTCCTTAAACAGGGCGTGGATGGTTGCTTTGAGGCCTACCCAAGGCTTGCACAGCAGTATGTTTTTGAAGCCTGTGCGGTGTATAACCTTTACTCCGTTGTACATTTCGGTGGAGTTTTTGTTGCTCTCGCAATAGATAACAGGCTCGTGACCGAGTTTCACTAACTCGGCTGTGAGGTTTTTCATATAGGCCTCTATTCCTCCCAGTAAATGAATATCTCTGCAACCTATAAATATAATTTTCATATATGTATTGGTTATGTTTTATATAATTGCCTGATTCCTCTTGTAGTTGGAAATAGTTTGTTTGTATAGTTCCATTAAATTGGTGTAGTATGGTTCTTTGCCAAAGTTCTTCTCTGCGAATTCTTCGGCGTTGTCCTTCATCCTTGCATATTCCTCTTCGTTTAACAGTTCTGCATTTTCTACAACTCTCTTTAAATCATTTTCGTTGCCGGCCTGGAACCTGTAACCGGTTTTCTCATCTTCTATAATTTCGGTAATGCCGCCAATCGCTGCGCCTATCACGGGAGTGCGCAATGTGTAGCTCTCGATTATGGTCATTGGATTGTTTTCGTAGCACTCCGATGGTACACAAACAAATTTTGCGTTCTTTATTATACCGAACAGTTCCTCTCCTGTCTTGAACCCTAGGAACTCTATGTTGGCAGCTCCTTTTGTGGCGCACAGCTCCTTCAATTCTTTTTCAAGAGGGCCTGTTCCCACAATTTTCAGTTTAAGGCTTGGTAGAGTGCAGAATGTGTTTATCAATGTCTGTATTCCTTTTTCATAGGAGAGGCGGCCGTAGAACAGGTAGTATCCATTGTATGTGGCAAGATATTTATCGGCCTGTGCAAGCACTTCGGCATCTTGGAAGTTGTACATTGTTACGCAATGTTTTTCCTTGTAGCGTGGTGCATATTGCAGGAATTTGTTGTAGGAGAAGTTGCTCACGAACATAAAGCTGTCGATGTTGTCGAGCGGGTTGGTAAAGCTGTTTCTGTAATACATTTCCGCACACATTATGGTGCTCATTGCCAGGCTGCCTCTCGAACAGCGGTTGCTTATGCAGTGAAGAAAGTTCTTGCCGGCACATTTCTCGCATATTTCGTTCTTGCCGTTCTTGAAGGCGTAGCCGGGGCACACCATTCTGTAATCGTGCACGGTGTGCACGATGGGGATGTTGTGCTTTTTAAGCACTTTGAATATAGAGCCCGATATTCCTCCCCAAAAGTTGTGTATGTGCGCAATCACGGGTTTTTCAATCTCTATTAGTTTTTCCAGCTGTCTTGCTGCTTCGCTGTTATAGAAATAGTTGCTCACTCCTTTGAACTTGTCGATAATCCCTGTCGATTTTGTGTCTATTCCTTTTGAAAAGTACTTCGCGTCGTCGCAGGGAATGTTCTCTTTCCACTCTTGGCTGAAATAGACGACTTCGTGCCCTTTTGCTTTCAAAAGTTCACCTGTGTTGAGAAACACTACTTCTGCTCCGCCACGGCGGTATAAATAATTATTTATTAACAGTACTTT
>JAFTUV010000069.1 GCA_017466065.1 Bacteroidaceae bacterium | reverse complement strand
TAAACGCAGACGGCTGTAGGTGCGTTTCACTCCAGTGAAGTTGATACTGATGGAACCATTAGCAAGACTGCAATCCGCAGGAATGTACTCTGTCATTCCGAGCTGCATACCGTCACTCAACTTCATCACGCCATCTTCCGTCACTTCGTAGCATGGTGCATAGATGGCACTGACGGCAGGTGTCTCGTTATCGAGATACAAGAAACTTACTGCTGTACTCCACGATGTGCCGTTGTAGATAAGTGCAGCGCTCTGTGCACCAAACTTCTTTGAAGTAAGGGTGACAATGATCTGATCGTCTATATCCCACGCTGTCTTACCGACATCTTGAGTGCCGATAACACGGGTGTCGGGGCTTTCACCAAAAGCAGGGAAATCGCTTACTACGAATTGCAACGAGGTTGTTTCTTGAGAAAAATCTTCGATTTGTTCACAAGAAACTAAAACGGAAAGCGGAAAGGTGAAAACGGAAAGCTTCACCAAAGTCCACAGTTTGTCAGCTGAAAGCGGAAAGGTGAAAACGGAAAACTTCACCAAATCCCACAGTTTGTTTGTTATGTTTGTTATATGTTTCATATTCTTTTCACTTTTGATTGTTTTTTGCAGTTATTATGCTTGAAGTGATGATTGCTATAATCTCTTTAAGGTCATTGTTCAAGGAATTGAAAACTGCCTGGTCTACAATATCGCTTTCGTAAAGCAGTTCGAGCCAGTACTGGGTTTCGTCAGCTTCTTTCAGTGCAATGGAAAGTTTACTTACAAAATCTGCCTTGCTCTGTGCATTCTTGCGTTCTCTCGTATTGGCACCTATACTTGTTCCCGAGCGAAGAATCTGTTTTGACAGCACAAATTCTTTTTTCTCTTCTTGTAAATATCGGGTGAACTTCACAATACGAACCGCAAATGCCTTACTTTTTTGGTCAATTATATTATCCATACTTTTTTCACTTTTCAGTTCTCACTTTTCAGTTTTCAGTTTTCACCTTTCCCCTTACATAAGGTCGTTTTCATTGTTCCAGCCGTCTCCGAACGGGCTGTCAAAATCGCTCGTTGATATTTGCTCGATAGTCACCTTGTCCTTACCCACTTTCACGCTGATAGTATAGTGGATGCCACTGGACAGCACCTCGGTATCGTCAGTAGTCTCGGCATTATCCAATAAGGCGGTAAGGGTGAAGAGGCGACCGCTGTCTGTCGTGATGCGTAGAGCAAGAGACTCGGCCTCGTTCGGCAAAGCATAACCACAATATGCGGAGCCTTTGCCATACAAGGCGATGTCAGCATTTGTGCCGTAATTGCTGAGCTTAACATCCGGAAGAGTCCAGTCGGCGGTGCGTGGAACTCCAACGAGTTCGACACTCTTTACGCCGTCGCCCGCGTCAATGTCTGTGCCCGTGGTAAGGTTTACCGTCACCTTTGCCATCAAGTGCTTCATCTTGATGGCGGCTGGGTTGCTGGTCAGCGGCGCATACTCGCCATAGAGGTAGTCGTAGTTGTCGTAATCATCGCCGTATGCTTCGGGAAGGGTGATTTGAACTTTGCCCTCGGTCGGCTCTGCATACGGATAGTAAGCTGCTATCTGCTGCTTCTCGCCATTGTTCTCGAAGAGCACCACGGTTTCAGCATCCAGCTCCCAAAAAACATTGCGGTAGGTCCACTTGATGTTGTCGCCCTTATAGCTATCACCGGTTGTAGAGTACACATACACACCGATGCTGCCTTCTTCGAGGCGGTCATTGTTGATGGTGGCGCGTGTGGTCAGTTCCGCCACGCCAGCCGAAGCAATGGCAAGGGGCGTGTCCTTCGTCGAGCCTGTGGGCTCGATTTCTTGCTGGGAGCAAGAAATAAGAACGGAAAACGGAAAGGTGAAAACGGAAAACTTCACCAAATCCCACAGTTTGTTTGTTATATTTTTCATATTCTTTTTACTTTTGATTGTTTTTTGCAGTTATTATGCTTGAAGTGATGATTGCTATAATCTCTTTAAGGTCATTGTTTAAGGAATTGAAAACCGTTTTTTCATCTTTCAGTTTTCACCTTTCACTTTTCACCTTTCAGTTTTAATTTTTCACTTTTTAATCACCGGATAATTCTCTCCCTGCTCCCATAACGTGCCAAGCCGGGTGGCGATTGTGTTGTTCCTGAGGTCATCCTCGGTAACCGCTGTGATTTCGACGTTGTCACTACCGGGTTTCAGATTCGAATCGCTGTGTACTGCCTCAAGACCGTCATGGGCGAGGTAGTAGCAGTTCTTGATTGCATTGACAGACCGAAGCGT
>JAFTUV010000014.1 GCA_017466065.1 Bacteroidaceae bacterium | reverse complement strand
TCCTGTATTTTGGAGCAAATACTATATGATACTGACATCTGTATGTTGAGTGGGATAATGTTTTTATTTCGTTGTTACCATCTTTTTAAACATGTTGTTAACCTCCTTGTATTTTAGTAATGCGGCTGCCAAACCATTTCTATTATACTCGGAGGTTAAGTTTTTTCTCTACGTTTTTGTGGCTTGCCATTGCTCGCCACTTTTATTTTTACTAAAGCATTCCCCCGGTAGAACCGGGGGTTTTATCTTTGCTGAAGACCAATAAGAACAAGGCGTCGCTATCGAAAGCGACGCCTTTGTTTCATCTATCGGATAACAGTTCTTTTCTTTTTGCACGTCTGACGCGGTTGATATGCCTCTCAAAATCACCGTTTGAAATGAGTTCCGCCAACACGAGCTGAATATAGGTCGGGACGGTGCAGGAGTAAAACCCAAGCTTCGCATGAAACACTTCCGCCAAATGCCCAGGCAAGACCATATATCCAACACGAAGAGACGGTGATATCGTCTTAGAGAAGGTGTTCATATAGATCACGTTATCCTGCGGCGAGTGGGAGAACAGGGTTTCCTCCGGTTTCTTTGACACGGAAAATTCAGACTCGAAATCGTCCTCAATGATGTATCTTGCCCCCTGCTGCGCCCACCTGAGACACTCGTGACGCTTGGATGCCGATGCAGTAACACCACTGGGATAACTGCGATATGGGGAGATATGTAACACATCAGCCTTGCAGGAACGAAGTGCTGCGCTTTCGATACCGTCTTCGCCAAGCGGCAGCTTTTGCAAGCGGACATCGCAGGCACGGTATACCTGTTCGATCTTTTTGTAGGAAGGAGATTCAATGGCATAAACCCTGTTCCGACCCAACAACTCCACGATGAGACTGTAAAGGTATTCCGAACCGGAGCCGATAATGATCTGCTCTGTCTCAGCAAGGATTCCTCTGCTTTGCGCCAAGTACAGTCGGATTGCTTCCCGCAGTTCCATACAACCTGAATTGGGTGAACGCTGTAAAATATCTTCCTGTGAATCACTGATCACCTTTCGCATAGTCTTGGCAAAAACTGAGAAAGGAAAATCGAAATCCTTACTGTTATGGTTTGATACGGTTGCTGTCGCACGCCGCTTTTCCGGAACCGAAACGAAACCGTCATCGGTTCGGAAGATTACAAAGAAACCGCTGCGCTCTCTGGATTCGATATAGCCTTCATCGCAGAGCAGTGCATAGGCGTGCTCCACCGTTACGGTGCTTACACCTGTATCGGAAGATATCACTCGTTTCGAAGGTAGCTTGCTGTTCAGCGGATAAATTCCCTTTACGATATCATCCCGTATCTGAGTATAAAGTTGCAGGTACGCCGGGGCTTTTGAAGTGATGTCAATTCTATATTTCATCTGGTTGTATAAAATTCTCCTTTTCTGACTATTTCCATATCGTCAGATTTATTATACACTATTTTTGCAAATCAATCAATAGAGGAATGAAAAGATGATGAATGAACTTTCTTTACAGGCAAGAGCCGTTATGGAAGAACTGGGCGTAAAGGCGAGGCTGAAGCGCGGGGATATTGTAGTGGTTGGCTGTTCTACCAGCGAGATCATCGGCTCAAAGATCGGTACCAACTCCAGTCCCGACACCGCGAAGACGGTTTTTAAAGCCATATATGAATATGCAACACAGATGGGGTGGCAGTTTGCCGTGCAGTGCTGTGAGCATCTGAACCGTGCTATTATTATTGAAAGAGAAGCAATTCCGTTTGCCGATACCGTGAATGTTGTTCCGCAACCCAAAGCGGGCGGCTCTATGGCAACACAGGCGTATGCGCATTTCAAGGATCCTGTTGCCGTTGAGGAAATCAAGGCAGACGCAGGGATAGACATCGGCCTTACCTTAATTGGTATGCATCTGAAACAGGTCGCGGTTCCTGTACGGCTTGAGAATAATCGAATTGGCGAAGCAATCGTTGTTGCCGCTCGGACTCGACCGAAATTCATTGGTGGAACAAGAGCCGTGTATAATGAAGAATTGTTATAAGAAAGAAGGATTAAAAATGAAAGTAAAAAATACTACACAAAGAATTGTTATGGCGGCACTGCTTGCTGCTCTTGCCTGCGTGGCAACGATGATTATAAAGATCCCGTCTCCCTTGAAGGGATATATCAATCTGGGTGATTGCATCGTTCTGATTGCCGGATGGATGCTCTCACCGGTTTACGGTTTTCTTGCAGCGGGGCTTGGTTCGGCACTTGCAGACCTGTTTTCGGGATATGTGGTGTACGCACCGGCTACGTTTATTATCAAAGGAGTAATGGCGCTGATAGCTTTTTACGGTTTTAAGCTGTTACATAAGAGATTAGGTGATCTTCCGTCGAGAATCATAAGCGGAACAGTGGCAGAAATCATAATGATTTTAGGCTACTTCGTGTTTGAAGGTTTTATGTACGGATTCGGTCCTTCGGTAGTGAATATTCCTGCAAATGGAGTTCAGGGCATTGCCGGTCTTGTTCTTGGAATTGTACTGATAAAGATTTTTAACAAGGCTCGTTTTGATCAGTGAGATAAAACAGTGAAAGGCGCCGCATTACAGCGACGCCTTCAACATTCACATCAGCCTTGATAAATAATAGTTAACTTCACCGACAAAATTAGCCGGTGAAGTATGGTTTTATGCCTTGACCGACGTGGACTCGTTCCACACCTTTGCAAGTGCCTTACTGTCTCTGCCGAACATATAAATGCCAAACCGATTGTTGAGCAGCTTATATTCCTCTGCCTTGCGGAACCTCTCCGGTAATCCGTGAGGCGGATTTTCTACATACCAACAGTTTGGTGTTTCTCGCAGGATCGGGATACCTCCGCCCTTCCCTGTATAGCAAATCCTTTGCGGCGTCGCTCCTTCGGCAATGTGTAGCATGATCACATAGAGTTCACTCACTTGCATCACAGCCCAAGTCCGACGGTCCAGAGTTTCAATTCTTCCTCTGAAACCTCAGCACCGAGTTTCTTTCCATAATCTACGTTTGCACAGGTAAGCTCACGGATTCGCTGAGCTGTGTTGCCCATACCGCTGCCGCCGGAGGTGCAGAACGGAATGATGCACTTACCCTTAAAATCGTAGGATGTAAGGAATGTATCCACCACGCTCGGCTCTCGTCCCCACCAAATCGGGAAACCGACAAATATAACGTCGTACTGCGCCATATCCTCTACCTTACTGCACACAGCGGGGCGGCAGTCAAGGTCTTGCATCTCAAGGGTGCTTCTCGATTGCTTGTTTGTCCAATCAAGGTCTGCTTTGGTGTAGGGGGCTTCGGGGCAAATTTGGAACAGGTCTGCACCCTCTGCCTTTGCAAGCTCTCGCGCAACCTTTTCGGTCACACCGCTTGCTGAAAAATACGCAACTAAAATCTTCGACATAATCGTTCCTCCTAAAACTTATATTCTACATTTATAAGAAGCGATATATTCCATACCGTCTTTTTGGGGGATATTCGGCTCTTCGATCACAAATTCGGTGCTAATGCCTTGCTCCTTTGCCGTAAGCTCAAAATGGCAAAGAGCGATGCCCATATCGATCTTTTGCATATCCAGCTTTCCGCCGCTGAAATTCTTGGAACGCTGCAGATAAAAGTGTACTGCATCATCCATCACAACCATTCGCCAGGGCTGTTTGTTTACCGCAGAGGGTGCAAGCCGCACCATTTCCAACGGTAAAAACAGTTTGCCTGCTGCCTCGGCGTTCAGCGGCTGCTCAAAGCCATTCCAATATACGACATCCTCAAAGCTGAGCCGTTCATCTGCTTTAACGCCCTTGCGCATCATACTCTCCCGCAGGGACATTTTCTTTGCAGGATATCCCAGAGGACTTACGCAGGGCATCACCTCATCCTTGCCAAGCTCCATCGCCTTTTCAAAAGCACCTCTGTCCATCGTTCCGCCGATCCACACGGTACCAACTCCAAGTGCCTGCGCGTAAAGCACCAGCTTTTCAAAGGAGTATCCGAAAGCCACGTTCATGTCGGGTGCGTCTTTCATTTTTGCTCCGATATACAGATCTGTGCCAACTACCACCGGACAGCCCATCTTCTCAAGTAGCTTAAACTCTACGGGAAGACCGTAGGGATTATCGATAGTCTCTATAAAGGCGCACAACTTTGCTTTATCTTCTGCGGTCAACGCCCTTCCATCAAAGGTTCGGAAGCTTCGTCTTTCACGGACGAGTTTTTCAATATTATCCATTCTTCTTACCTCTCTCAATAATTTGTTCCACCTTTTCCTTCTGCTCAAACAGCACACAGCCTCCTGTGTGCTGTCCTGTCAGGATACTCTCACTCTGCAACGTGCGGAAAAGCTCGGATTTTAATGCTTCTCTGAGGGAGGTTTCTCTGACATTGATATCCGAATACGGCGAGAAAGGACAGGGTTCTGCTCCGCCGTGAGAATTGATATGGAAGAAGCCTCTGCCTGCTGCAAGACACACCCGCCCGAGCTTTTTTCATCGCACGGGAAGGAGACGAAGATCATCTCAGGGTAAGTTTCACGCAGAGAAGACATCTGCTTTTCCATATAGGCTCGTTCTTCATTGGTCGGCGCCAGGTCAGCCGTCGATGTACTGACGGGAACGTACTCAACATAGAACACGACCTTGCATCCTCGACTGTTTAGATCTTCTACAAAATCCCCTGAGAGCACTTCACACAGATTTTCACGGGTAACGGTAACCGAGGCACCGAAGATCAGATGATTCTTCTGCATCTGCTCCATACCATCAGTCAGCATTTGATACACACCTTCGCCACGGCGAGAATCGGTATTCTCCCGATGACCTTCAATACTGAACACAGGAACAAGGTTGCGATGCTTTTCAAACAGAGCAAGATATGCATCGTCTATCATCGTTCCGTTGGTGAAGATCGGGAAAAGGATTTCGGGAACGCTACCTGCCGCTTTGATGACGTCACGGCGAAGCATCGGCTCACCGCCGGCAAGAAGAATGAAGCTGATGCCCAGGTCTTTCGCCTCTTTAAATATCTTCTGCCATTCCTTATCGCTGAGCTGTGCTACCGGCGAGGAATCGCAACAGGCATTGTTATGGCGGGCATAGCAGCCTGCACAGTGAAGGTTACAGCTGCTCGTAATGCTTGCAATCAGAAACGGCGGGATGTGCTCACCGTTATTTTCAAGCTCTGTACGTCTTTTGGCAGCCTCCTTTACGCTGCGGCTGTATTTCATCATAAACGCGCTTTCCTTCGGGTCTTTGAGGGTGGCGCGAAGAATGTTTTTTACAAGATTTTCAACCCCGCTTGTGAGATATTGGGCAAGATCAAAGGATTCCAAAATAAAAATTTCCTCCTAACTCTTAATTTGCTCTTTACTCCGCAAAACTTATCTGCTATAATTATAATACTGTACGATACACGTGTCAATTACGCAAATAATTGTGAGTAAGTAAGAAAAATATGAGTTGGAGGAAACCGCATATGTCACATAGCCATAACTGTCCCTGCACCGAAACGTGTCCGCTTCAGCGTGCGATGGAGATGATCGGAGGAAAATGGAAGCTGGCCATTCTGTGCTCGTTGGGTGTGGACGGGCCTGTTCGCTATAACGATCTGAAGCGTAAGATCAGCGGCATTTCCAACACGATGCTCGCCAAATCCTTGCAAGAGTTGGAAGCCGACGGTCTTGTCCACCGTTCCGAATTTTTAGAGGTGCCGATTCGTGTAGAATACGAAGCCACCGACAAGGCGAAGGAACTCGGTCCCATCCTTATCCCGCTTGCACAGTGGGCTGTCAAGACCGATACAGCAGATGCAAAATGAAACAACCCCCGTTCCAGATATGGAGCGAGGGTATTTCTATGATTATTCATTCACATTAAAGGCGCCGCATCTGCGACGCCTTTCTTTATTATCTGATAGCATCCTTCATTGACTTTACATACTCGCCGATATACTTCGGTGCGTCTTTGCCATGTTTTTCAAGCAGTTTTATAATAGCCGAACCGACGATAGCACCGTCCGAGATATCCGCCATTTTCTTGGCTTGTTCGGGGGTTGAAATGCCGAAGCCGATTGCACACGGAATGTCGGTATTTTGCCGCACTACATCAACGATAGACGCAAGGTCGGTCTTAATCTCGCTTCTGGTACCCGTCACACCGAGGCTGGAAACGATATAAAGAAAACCTTCCGCTTCTTTGGCAATCATGGCAATCCGGTTTTCGGATGTGGGCGCTATGAGGGATACCAGATCGACACCATACTTATTACAAATCGGTTGAAACTCCTCTTTTTCCTCAAAGGGCAGATCGGGCAGGATAAGTCCGTCGATCTCAATATCCTTGCATGCAGAAATGAATTTTTCCGCGCCGTATGAGAATACCACATTGGCATAGGTCATAAACACCATCGGCACTTTCACATCCCGACGAAGCTCTTTAACAAAAGCAAAGATCTTATCGGTCGTGATACCTCCATTCAGCGCTCTCAGGTTTGCACCTTGGATGACAGGACCTTCGGCAGTGGGATCGGAAAACGGAATGCCAAGTTCAATGAGGTCGGCCCCATTTTCCACAGCGGCACGAACAGCGGCGGCGGTAGTTTCAAGATCGGGATCGCCGCAGGTGATAAAGGCGATAAACGCCTTTCCGTTTTCAAATGCTGATTTTATCTTACTCATGGATATCCTCCCCTCTGTAACGGGCAATAGCGGCACAATCCTTGTCGCCTCTGCCGGATATGGTGATAACGATTATTTTATCTCGATCCATCGTAGGTGCGAGCTTGATAGCGTGAGCAACAGCATGAGCAGACTCAATAGCCGGAATAATGCCCTCGGTCTTGGCAAGATATTCAAAAGCGTTTACCGCCTCATCATCGGTGACAGGCACATATTCGGCTCTGCCGATGTCGTGCAGATGTGCGTGCTCGGGACCGACACCGGGATAGTCAAGACCTGCGGAAATAGAATAAACCGGAGCGATCTGTCCGTCTTTATCCTGACAGAAATAGGACTTCATTCCGTGGAAGATACCGAGTCTGCCGGTAGCGATAGTCGCCGCTGTTTCAAAGGTATCAATACCTCTGCCTGCTGCTTCACAACCAATCAGCCTTACGCCTTCATCCTCGATGAAGTTGTAGAAGCTGCCGATGGCGTTGGAACCGCCGCCTACACAGGCGATGACTGCATCGGGAAGTCTGCCCTCTTTGGCAAGAATCTGCTCCTTGATTTCTTTTGAGATAACGGCCTGAAAATCACGGACGATGGTCGGGAACGGATGCGGTCCCATAACAGAGCCGAGACAGTAGTGGGTATCGGAAATACGGGAAGTCCATTCGCGCATAGCTTCGGATACAGCATCTTTAAGAGTTGCCGTACCTGTCTTGACAGGAATAACCTCAGCGCCAAGCAAACGCATACGGTACACATTGAGTGCCTGACGGATAGTATCCTCTTCGCCCATAAAAACCACACATTCCATTCCCATTAGTGCGGCGGCAGTTGCCGTGGCGACACCGTGCTGACCGGCTCCTGTTTCAGCTATCAATCGAGTTTTGCCCATCTTCTTTGCAAGAAGTGCCTGACCGAGTACATTGTTGATCTTATGCGCTCCCGTGTGGTTGAGATCCTCACGCTTGAGGTAAATCTTTGCACCGCCGAGGTCACGTGTCATTTTCTCAGCGTAATAAAGCCGTGAAGGTCTGCCTGCATATTCGTTAAAAAGCTCGGTAAGTTCTCTGTTAAATTCGGGATCGCTTTTATAGTGATTATACGCTTCTTCCAGTTCTATGACCGCATTCATCAGCGTTTCGGGGATGTACTGACCGCCGTGAATGCCAAAGCGTCCTTCTTTATTTGTCATGATCTCTCTTCCTTTCTGACAGCGGCAACAAATGCCGCCATTTTGTTTTTATCTTTGAGTCCGTTTGTTTCAATGCTGGAACTGACATCCACCGCAAAGGGCTTTAATACATTGATTGCTTCACTCACATTCTCTGTATCCAGTCCGCCCGCAAGGAAATATGGCCTGTTGATCTTTGCTATTAGCTTCCAATCAAATACCGTTCCGGTACCGGCACCGGAGTCAAGCAGAATATAATCCGCAGTGCTCTGTTCAGCAGTTTCAATGTCATTTGCGTTTTTAATGCGAAAAGCCCTAATGATAGGTTTATCGGTTAGCTGCCGCAACCGCTTAATATAGTCCCCATCCTCATCACCGTGAAGCTGGGCTATGTCGATAACACCGCTATTCAAAAGGTCGGCAACGGTTTCCGGATACTCATTCACAAACACACCGACTGCTTTTATATCAGGAACAAGCAACCTTTTCAATTCTGTTGCTGTTTCAGGTGTTACATACCGCTTACTTCTCGGTGCGAAGACGAATCCGATATAGTCCGGCATTAGTTCGTTTGCTGCTTCAATATCACAAGCACGGGATAGTCCGCACAGCTTTATCTTTGTCATACCGCACCTCGCAGTTCATTGAGCTTGGCTATCTTGTCAGGTGCCCTCATCAGAGTTTCGCCGATGAGCACCGCATCTGCGCCGATTTCACGGAGCTTCGCCACATCTTCGGAACTGCTTACTCCGCTTTCGGAAACAAACAGAACATTTTTGGGAATGAGTCTCCGCAGCTTTATACTGTTGTCCGTATCAACAGAAAAATCATTAAGATTGCGGTTGTTGACACCGATAATGCGTGCTCCTGCTTTTACTGCCACACATACTTCTGTTTCATCGTGCGCCTCAACTAACGCGGAAAGCCCAAGCTCATCGCAGAGATAGATGTATTCCCGCAGTTCTTCTTCGGTCAGTATAGAGCAGATCAGCAGCACCGCCGATGCGCCCAGCGCCTTTGCCTCATAGATCATATACTCATCCACCGTAAAATCCTTGCGAAGGCAAGGAATATTGACAGTGTTAGCGATTTCCTTCAGGTATTCATCACGCCCCAAAAACCATTTCGGCTCGGTCAGTATCGAGATACAGTCTGCGCCTGCCGCTTCGTAATCCTTTGCAATCTGCAAATACGGGAAATCCGGAGCAATAAGCCCTTTGGACGGGGATGCTTTTTTGCACTCGCAGATAAAGGATATCCCCGGCTTTTTGAGTGCGTTTTCAAAAGCGAAGATGCCTTTGGGCATTAATAACGCTTGTCGTTTAATATCTTCAAGCGGTATTTTCTTTTTTGCCTCAGCTACACGTTCTCGTGCGTAGTCGGCAAGCTGGTCAAGAATCGTCATACTTACACCTCCGGGCGGTTGCTGACTTCGATAAGTTTATTCAGCGTTGCAAGAGCTTTTCCGGAGTCAACGATCTCTGCAGCAAGTGCAATGCCGTCCCTCATACTATCAGCCTTGCCACCGATATAGAGCGCCGCACCTGCGTTCATCAAAACGGCATTTCTCTTATGACCTCTTTCACCGTTTAAGATAGCAAGGGTAATTTTGGCGTTTTCTTCGGGCGTGCCGCCCTTCAGGTCTTCTTTGGTACAGCGCTCAAAGCCGAAGTCTTCGGGTGTGATAACCGAAGATTTGAACCAGCCGTCTCGGATCTCGCATATCGTAGTCGGTGCGCTCATCGAAATTTCATCCAGCTTATCCTGTCCGTATACCACCATGCCACGCTTGATTCCGAGATTAATAAGAACCTGTGCGAGCGGCTCCACGAGATAATCGTCATAGACACCAAGAAGCTGCATGGAAGGTGTACCGGGATTGGTCAACGGTCCGAGAATGTTGAACACGGTGCGGAAACCGAGTTCTTTTCGGATAGCACCCACATACTTCATAGAGGTGTGATATTTCTGTGCGAAGAAGAAGCACATTCCTACTTCGTTCAGTAGTTCTATACATCTTGCGGGACTCTGCTGAATATTAACGCCCAGGGCTTCCAGACAATCTGCTGTTCCGCACTGCGAGGATGCGGCTCTGTTGCCGTGCTTTGCGACCTTCATACCGCCTGCCGCCGCAACGAGAGCAGAGGTAGTGGAAATATTAAAGCTGTGAGCGTTGTCACCGCCGGTACCGACAATTTCAAAGAGTTCCATGCCGGTTTCCACCTTGGTAGCGTGCGCTCTCATAGCGGCCGCACAGCCTGCGATCTCGTCCGTAGTTTCGGCTCTTGCACTTTTGGTAGAGAGTGCAGCGAGAAAAGCGGCATTCTGTGTGGGTGTGGTCTCACCGCTCATAATTTCGTTCATGACGGTATACGCCTCATCGTAGGTGAGGTCTTCTTTATTTACGATCTTTACAATTGCTTCTCTAATCATGGCTCATATCTCCTTTATAAAATTTCTAAGCATCTGCTTTCCATCCGGTGTCATAATGGATTCGGGATGGAACTGTACGCCGTAGATGGGATATTCTTTGTGCTGTACCGCCATTATCTCGCCGTCTGTGGTGAGAGCGGTTATTTTTAATTCTTCGGGGATAGTGTCGGCATCCGCTGCAAGGGAATGATAACGGGCAACCGATGCAATTTCAGGACAACCCTTGAACAGCGGGCAATCCGCATCAAACTTAACATCCGACTGCTTTCCGTGCATCAACTCCTTTGCGTATGTGACAGTCGCACCGAATGCAGCGCATATCGCCTGATGACCGAGGCAAACACCGAGAATCGGTATGTCTTTGCCGAGTGTTTTTGCGGCTTCAATAATAACGCCTGCGTCCTCGGGTCTGCCGGGCCCCGGGGAAAGAATAATACGGGCGGGGTTTAGTTTTCTTATCTCTTCCACCGTCATTTCATCGTTGCGGATGACCTTGATATCCGGCTCAATCTCACCGATGAGTTGAAAAAGGTTATAGGAAAAGCTGTCGTAGTTATCAATCAGAAGAATCATAATTCTGCCTCCTGTGCAAGTTGAAGTGCTTTAAGCGAAGATTTAGCTTTGTTCAGGCATTCTTCAAATTCCTTTTCGGGAACCGAGTCAGCCACAATGCCGGCGCCGCTTCTCACAAATACTTTACCGTTCTTCTTATAAGCAATGCGGATGGCAATACAGGTATCCATATTCCCCGTGAAGTCGATATAACCAATGGCACCACCATAGATGCCGCGCTTGTTGTTTTCAAGCGCTCCGATCAACTGGCAAGCTCTGATCTTCGGCGCACCGGAAAGCGTTCCAGCAGGTAATACCGCTTCAATGGCATCCAGCGCATCGTGATTTTCGCTGATCTCACCACGCACCGTAGAGCCGATGTGCATAACATGGGAGAAGCGTTCGATGGAATGGAGCTTTTCGACCTGTACAGTACCGAACTTACTTATTTTTCCGAGATCGTTTCGTCCTAAATCGACCAGCATATTGTGTTCGGCAAGTTCTTTTTCGTCAGCAAGCAGTTCTGTTTCGAGAGCTTTGTCTTCTTCCACAGTTTTGCCCCTCGGTCTGGTTCCCGCAAGGGGAAAGGTATGCAGCACGCCGTTTTCCAGTTTAACCAAAGTTTCAGGAGAAGCTCCTGCAACCTCTACATCGGTGCCCGAGAAATAGAACATATACGGTGAAGGGTTGATAGTGCGGAGTACACGGTAGGTGTTTAAGAGACTACCTTCAAAGGGAGCACTCAGACGGTTGGACAGCACGATCTGGAAGATATCGCCCTCGCGGATATGATGCTTCGCTTTTTCAACCATACCGCAGAACTGTTCTTTGTTAAACAGCGGTGTAACTTCGCCAAGCAGCTTACCGCCCGGTTCGTTTTTCTTTTCACCGTTACGAAGAAGCTCGACAAGCTGTTTTAACTCCATGACCGCCTTATTGTAGCCGACCTCTACATCGTCAAGTGGCATATTGACGATGAGGATAATTTTCTGTCTCAGATTGTCAAAGGCGATGACCTTATCAAAAAGCATCAGATCGACGTCCTTGAAAGCTTCGTTGTCTTCCACATCGCACTTGACAGTCGGTTCGCTGTATCCGAGATAATCGTAGGAGAAGTATCCGACAAGACCACCCGTGAAAGAAGGGATATAATCAAAGCGGGGACTTTTATAATCGGCAAGGATCTGACGAAGGTAGTCAGACGGATTATTTGTCTTTACCTTGAGATTCCCAATCTTCATTTCACCATCTATACAAGTGATCTCCATTTTCGGGTCAAAGCCGAGGAACGTATAACGTCCCCATATTTCATTTGCCTGTGCGGATTCCAGCATATAGCAGTGAGTCGATACGTTTTTCAGTATCTTCATTGTTTCAATGGGTGTTGTGAAGTCCGATAAAATTTCACAGCTGACCGGCAGCACATCATATTTACCGGTGGATGCAATTTTTTTGACTTCACTGAAAGTGGGTGAAAAGTTCATAACATTACCTCCTGTAAAAAGGAAAAACTCCTTTGACTTATCACTGTCAAAGGAGTTATAAAACAGAAAACGCCCTTGACAGAATTCAACTTATCTGTCAAGGACGAATAAAGCACATTGCTTTGCAAGTGCAACACTATCCGCGGTGCCACCTTGATTCACGGCATGACCCGTGCGCTTAGCAGGATACCAACATATCCCCGGCATTTGTACGCTTGCCTACAGCGTCGCAGAATACT
>JAFTUV010000013.1 GCA_017466065.1 Bacteroidaceae bacterium | reverse complement strand
TCCCAAACCCAATCTTTCTTCAACTTCGGGATAACAATATATACCTTGAGCGACCCTAATTATCAAGCCTTCTTTGCAAAGCCTTGTAAGAGTTTGCCTTACGGCATCGGGTGTTCCCAAATCAACAAAATCATCGGGAAAAAAGATGCTTCCTTTCTCCAACGACAAAATTTGTTGTTCTATTTTCGATGTTACACTATTCATACAGCCTATATTTTGTCACAAAAATACGGTAAATTTGTGACAAATACAAAGGCTTCCACAGAAAATAGTGAGAGTTGTTTCAGAATTTTATATCAAGAACGTGTTGGTTGTACACTGGTGCGCCCGGCTTTTAAAATGTTGTCGTGTTGTTGTGCCTTAGCTTGCAAAAGCATCATCCGCGCACCTTGTGGGGTGCGCGGATGATGCAATAGGGTGTGTGAATGGTTATTGTTTCGCGGGGAGGGTTACTCCTTGGAAATTGCTAATGTTGCTTTCTACGTGCTCTTGGTGTATGATGTCTATCATCTCCTTTACAACATCGGGGTATTGCGATGCAATGTCGTTGTCCTCGTGAGCGTCGCAAGCGAGGTCGTAGAGGCGGTAGTTTCCATTCTGCACTACCATCTTCCAGTTGCCCATACGCAGTGCCATCATATTTGTTTCGCGGAATTCCCAGTAGAGGAACTCGTGTTCTTCCTGTCCTTCCTTGCCAAGGAGGGTTTTTGCGAATGAGATTCCGTCGAAGTAGTCGTTCTCAATCTCTTTGTTGCTGTATTTGCTCACATAGTCCTCTACTCCTATAATTTCGCAGAGTGTGGGCATAACATCGTAGAAGGCGAGCTGGTGGTCGTTGATGCTGCCTGCTGCAATCTTGCCGGGCCAACGTACGATGTAGGGCACGCGAATGCCGCCTTCGTGTGTGGAGCGTTTGGTGCCGCGGAGCTTGCCGTCGCGGTTGAAGAATGAGGGGTCGGCACCGCCTTCTTCGTGGGGGCCGTTGTCGCTGGTGAAGAATACGATGGTGTTCTCGTCGAGGCCTTTTTCTTTGAGCAGGGCGAATATTTCACCAACGTATGCGTCGAGGCGGGTAATCATTCCAGCAAACTGTGCGTGGGCGCAGTCGGTGGGGTTGTAGCGCGAGCCGGAATCGCCGCCGTATGTCTTTTCTACGCAGAAACTGTTGCGGTAGGCTTGCAGAATGGAGTCGTTGGGCTGTGCAAGCTCGGCGTGGGGCAGGGTGTAGGTGAAGATGCCGAAGAAGGGTGTTTCCTCTGTCTGCTTGTCTATCCACTCCATTGCCTTGCGATGAATTATGTCGGCCGAGTAGTCGCGACGGTTCTTGTACTCGTCGCCGTGCATTGCGTAGGCGATGTTGTTCTCCAATATGTCGCGAGTTACCGCGGTGTCGCCGTCGGCTTTGCTGTATTTGTTAAGGAAGTTGGGGTAGTAGAGGTGGGCTTGGAATTGGCACATAAAGCCGTAGTATTCATCGACGCCACGCTTGTCGGGGGTGCTCTCGGAGCCTTCGTAGCCGCCGGCCCACTTACCGAACATTCCGGTGTTGTAGCCGTTGTCCTTCATAATCTCGGGGAGAATCTTGTGGTCGGGGTCGTAGGGCTCTTGGCCGGTCTGTGTGGGGTCGGTGGTCTTGCCGTATGTTATACTGCCGATGCGGTATTCTTTGTTGCCGCGCACCTTGGTGTGGCCGGTGTGCTGGCCTGTCATAAACGATGCACGCGAGGGGGCACTCACGGGGCTTCCGGCGTAGGCGTCGGTGAAGAGCATTCCTTCGCTTGCCATCTTGTCGAGGTTGGGGGTGCTTATGTATTTCTGTCCGTAGCAACCGAGGTCGCCGTAGCCCATATCGTCGCACATTATGTATATGATGTTGGGCTTCTTTGCTTCCTGTGCTTGCATTGTGGCTGCTGTTAGCAGTCCGCAGCCGAGCAACATAAATTTTTCTTTGTTCATATTGTTGTTCTTTATTATCTGTTTAAGTGCTTTTTATTCTCTCTCTTGGGTTATTGGTTGAGGAACTTGAAGTTCTTTTCGCTATCGCGCGCGCGTACCTTTATTATGTATATGCCGTTGCCGAGGTTGTTGGTGGAAATCCGGTTGCCTTGTGCTTTTGCTACAAGCGCGGCATTGCAGTTGTAGATGGTGATGCTTGCAATGGGGCTCGATGCGTTGGCGGTGATGGTATTTCCCTCCTTGGTTATGGTAATGTCGTTGCCGGTGACTTGTTGCACTGCCTGTATGCCTGTTGTGGGGCTGTCGCTACCGCTTGTATCGGGGGTGAAGTAAGCGGTGAGTGCGATGTTGTGGTCGACGGTGAAGGTGTACTCGGCATCGGTGGATACGATGGTGTTGCCCTCTTTCCAGCATACGAATGTGTTGCTGCCGGCAGGTGTCGCGGTTGCGGTGAGGGTGGTACCGGGGGTGTATTCGTCGGCAATGTCCGAGAGGGTGGCGGTGCCACGTCCCTTGGCGTTTACATCGGCGGTTACGGTGCGGTGTGCCATTGCGGGAGATACGGTGATGATGAAGTCGTATGCAACGCCTTCTACATCGTCCTCGGCAAGGTTGAGCGCGTTCTCGTTTACTCTTATGCGCATACGGCTTTGGCCGAGGTTGGCCTCTGCGGGAACGGTGAAGGTTCCGGCAACGGTGGTGCCGTCAATCTGCATAGGTTGTGCATCTTCGAATACGCCGTCGGTGTTCCAGTCGAAGTAGGCATATACTTCGAGGTATTCGTTGGCCGATTGGGCGAGTGTGATGTCGATGTCGAAGTTTCCACCCTCGGCAATCTCGCCGCGGCTCAATGTGTAGAGCACGTGCCAGTTGGATGGGCGTGAGGTTGCTTCGTAGGTTATGATTTTAAGTACATCGTTGCCTGTGAGGGTGGCTTGTGTGATGTAGTTGTTCGACAGGTAGCCGCAGGGGTTGTTGTAAATTTGTGTGTTGCGGGCGTAGGAATTGCGCAACTTGCCGAAGGTGAAGAGGCTGTCACCGTCGATTATGAGTGTTTGGCCGGTGGCTGCGCTCTTGAAGTAATAGGCCGATGCGTCGCTTGTTGCATATACTTTCCAACGGGTGTCGGCTGTGGTGTTTGTGGTTATGTTGCCGTCGGTAATGCCGATGGTTGTTGTGGGAGATGCCGACGATGCTATGAGGTAGCCTTCGCGGTTGGTGGTGCCGACAAAGTACCAGCCTTGCTTGTCGTTGGCGGGGTCTTTGGTGGTGAGTGAAACGCCTGCATCGGTGAGGGTGATGCTTTTGGTTGTGGTGTTCACGGTGTAGGATACCTCAATGTTGCCTATGGCACTGCTGGGCTCGAAGGGGCGTATTTCGTATAGGTCTTCTGTTTCTATCAGTTTCCAGTATGAACCTACGCGGCTTGTGCCGGCTTGCCAAGTGATGACGTAGTTGGATGCGCCGTCCTTGTTGAGGGCGCGTGGGCCGTTTGCTTCGTTTGCGTAGTCGCTGCAATCGGTCGATGAGAAGTAGTGGCAACCGGCAATTTCACCGCTTGTGGCACTTGTGGGGGCTACATAGTATTCCACGGGTGTTGTTGTGGTGCTTATGCGTGATGCCGATGAGGGGGTCTTGTTGCAACTGCCTATGTAGCGGCCTGTGGCTGTGTTCTGTATGTAGTAGCAGTTTTCGTTTCCGGTAGGGATGAACTTCCAGAATTGACGCTCGGTGACGCTGTATGAGGCAACATACATCGACTGGTCGGTGCCTTCGGTTATATAGTTGCCGCCGGTGGTCTTCCAGCTGATGTTGTAGATTTTTGCGTTGCTGTCGTCGGTGCCCTCACCCTCGCCTTCACCTTCGGAACTGCTCTCCTCGGTGTTGATAAGTGCAAGTTCGGAGAGACCGAAGAAACAGCCCGCGTTTGTGGTGCCGGCTGTGATTGTGAGCTCAATTACGGTTGTCTCGCCAGCTGAAACTTCGCTTCCTTCAATGCTCCACACTTGGTTGGCGCCGGGAATGCCGGCTGCAATGTCGATATTGTTGAGCGAGCCGAATGTGGCAAGGTCGCTCTCGCTTGTTCCTTGCTTTGCTTCAACGTTCCATTGGCGCGATATGCCGTCGCCGGTCTCTTGGTAGTTGCTGCCGCCGTTGAGTGCGTGGATGTGGGCACCGATGTTGTTGAACTTGAAGCCTTGCGGTACTCCGGTGATGGAGAATGTGAGCTTGATTGTGGGGCTTGTGTTTCCGTTTACGTTGGGGCAGATGATGCTCTCGGTAACGGCGTTAGCCGTGCTCTTGAATGCGTGGGAGGTGGTCATTGTCGCGCTTGCACCGTCAATGGCTGTGCCGTTCTCGTCGGTGATGCTTATGGTGACGCTCGATGCATCGGTGCCGGTTCTTGTGAATCCGAGCTTGATGTTGTCGTATTCGCAGGTATCGGGGGTAACGGGGGTTTCTTCTTCGTCTTCACCCTCGAATGTGAGTGCAAGCTCGGAGAGGCCGAAGAAGCAACCCGAGTTTGTGGTGCCGGCTGTGATTGTGAGCTCAATCTCTATTGTTTCGCCTGCTGTAACCTTGCTGCCTGCGATGCTCCACGCTTGGTTGGCACCGGGAATGCCGGCTGCAATGTCGATGTTGTTGAGCGAGCCGAATGTGGCAAGGTCGCTCTCGCTTGTTCCCTGTTTTGCCTCAACGTTCCACTGGCGTACTTTGCCGTCGCCTGTCTCTTGGTAGTTGCCACCGCCGTTGAGTGCGTGGATGTGGGTGTTGATGTTGTTGAACTTGAAGCCCTGCGGTACTCCGGCAATGGAGAATGTGAGCTTGATTGTGGGGCTTGTGTTTCCGTTTACATCGGGGCAGATGATGCTCTCGGTAACGGCGTTGCCGGTGCTCTTGAAGGCGTGAGAGGTGGTCATCGTTGCGCTAGCGCCGTCAATGGCTGTGCCATTCTCGTCGGTTACGCTGATGGTGACGCTCGATGCATCGGTGCCGGTTCTTGTGAAACTTAGCTTTATTCCTTCCGCTGCAAATATCTGCATTGTGGCAAGGAAGAAGAGCGTTAGAACTGTTGTGTAAATCTTTTTCATATTGTATATAGTTTGTTTTGTTTTTGTTGTATGTTGCATTGTGCAAATATATTATAATTTCCTAAAAATACGCACTTTTGCTATACCTTTTTTATTTTTATATATAGTGGTCCTGTGCTTTGCGTGGATAGATTGCTCTTTTCTGCTTGTTAAAGTATTTTAAAATAATATAATATATGTGTATTTTGGCAGCTGTTTTGTGAAAAAAGCAAGAAACTCCTTTTTTATTAGAAAAATAATATCTATCTTTGCAAGCCAAAATGAATGACTGCGTTCACTTGTGTAGAATATATTTAAAAACATAATATAATAATTAAAAATTTAATCAAAATGCCTACAATTCAGCAATTAGTAAGAAAAGGCAGAGAGGTTATCGTTGAGAAGAGTAAATCGCCTGCACTCGACAATTGTCCCCAGCGTCGTGGCGTTTGCGTGCGTGTTTACACAACTACTCCCAAGAAACCTAACTCTGCGATGAGAAAGGTTGCTCGTGTTCGCTTGACTAACCAGAAGGAGGTGAACTCTTACATTCCCGGTGAAGGTCACAACTTGCAGGAACACTCAATCGTGTTGGTTCGCGGTGGTCGTGTAAAAGACCTCCCCGGTGTACGTTACCACATTGTTCGCGGTACTTTGGATACTGCCGGTGTTGCCAACCGTACACAGCGTCGTTCGAAATACGGTGCAAAGCGTCCCAAGGCTAAAAAGTAATTGAGAACCTTGCCTTCGAGCGGCAGTGAAGCGGTTGCAGCTCGTTAAAAATGCAACAAGGCTTTAAAAACTATTTTTATTTAACCGTTTTTGGTTTGTTGGATAGGTTATAAAAGGTTGAGTAAATGCCTCGGTGGAGGCGTTGAAGAATTTGCAATAACGCAGCCCAAACAAAAACATAAATTTTCGTAAGAGAAAATGAGAAAAGCAAAACCAAAAAAACGTGTGGTCCTTCCGGATCCCGTATTTAACGATCAGATGGTGTCTAAATTCGTTAACCATTTGATGTATGACGGAAAGAAAAACGTTTCGTACACAATTTTCTATGGCGCACTCGATATTCTTGGCGCAAAAATGAAGAACGAGGAGAAGACTCCCCTTGAAATCTGGAAACAGGCTTTGGAGAACATCACTCCCAAAGTAGAGGTTAAATCTCGTCGTATCGGTGGTGCAACATTCCAGGTTCCCACAGAAATCCGTGCCGACCGTAAAGAGTCTATCTCAATGAAGAATATGATTTTGTTCGCTCGCAAACGTGGCGGCAAATCTATGGCCGAGAAACTCTGCAACGAGATTATGGATGCTTACAACAATCAGGGTGGTGCTTTCAAACGTAAGGAGGATATGCACCGTATGGCCGAGGCTAACCGTGCTTTCGCACATTTCCGTTTCTAATTAAGAAAATTATACGAAGATGGCAAACGACTTGAAATTTACCCGTAATATCGGTATTAGTGCTCACATCGATGCCGGTAAGACTACCACATCGGAGCGTATATTGTTCTACACCGGTCTTTCTCACAAAATAGGTGAGGTGCACGACGGTGCTGCTACAATGGACTGGATGGAGCAGGAGCAGGAGCGTGGTATTACCATTACCTCGGCTGCTACCACCACATTCTGGAACTGGAACGGTACACAATACAAGTTCAACTTGATTGACACTCCGGGACACGTTGACTTTACCGCCGAGGTAGAGCGTTCACTCCGCGTGCTCGACGGTGCTATCGCTGCATTCTGTGCAGTAGGTGGTGTTGAGCCCCAGTCTGAGACTGTATGGCGTCAGGCTGACAAATACAACGTTCCCCGTATCGCTTATGTCAACAAGATGGACCGTTCGGGTGCCGACTACTTCTCGGTAATGCGTCAGATGAAGGAGATTCTCGGTGCTAATCCTTGCCCCGTGACAATTCCCATCGGTGCCGAAGAGAAGTTTGCAGGTGTAATCAACCTCATCACTATGAAGGCTCTCGTTTACAAGGATGGCAGCCTCGATTATACCGTTGAGGAGATTCCCGCAGAGCTCGTTGACGAGGCTAACCAATGGCGTGAGCACCTTCTCGAGAAGGCTGCCGACTATGACGAGGAGTTGATGATGAAGGTTCTCGAAGATCCCGACAGCATCACAGAAGAGGAACTTATCGCGGCTATCCGCAAGGGTACTCTTGCAATGGAACTCACTCCTATGACCTGCGGTTCTTCGTTCAAGAACAAGGGTGTTCAGCCCCTTCTCGACTTTGTGTGCGCATTCCTTCCCTCGCCTCTCGATACCGCGGCTGTGGAGGGTATCAATCCCAAAACCGACGAGACAGAAACACGCAAGCCCAGCGAGGATGACAAAACTTCGGCTCTCGTGTTCAAGATTGCTACAAACCCCTTCGTAGGTCGCTTGATCTATGTTCGCGTTTACTCAGGTAAGCTCGAATCGGGTTCATATATCTTCGATACACGTTCAGGCCGCAAAGAGCGTATCTCGCGTATGTTCCAGATGCACTCGAACAAGCAGAATCCCGTTGAGGTTCTCGGTGCCGGTGATATTGGCGCGGTAATCGGTCTTAAAGATGTTCGCACCGGTGACACACTCTGCGCAGAGGATGCACCTATCGTGCTCGAATCTATGTCGTTCCCCGATCCTGTGATCTCTATCGCTGTTGAGCCCAAGACTCAGAAGGATTTGGACAAGCTCGCCAACGGTCTTGCCAAACTTGCCGAGGAGGATCCCACATTTACAGTGAAGACAGACGAGCAGTCGGGCCAGACAATTATCTCTGGTATGGGTGAGCTCCACTTGGAGATTATCATCGACCGTCTGAAACGCGAGTTCAATGTAGAGTGTAACCAAGGTCGTCCCCAAGTTAGCTATAAAGAGGCTATCACACAGACTGTTCAGGTTGATGAGACCTATAAGAAACAGACCGGTGGTAAGGGTAAATATGCGAAGATTCTTGTTGCTGTCGGTCCCGCCGATGAAGATTTCAAAGAGGGTAACTTGCAGTTCGTGAACGAGGTTAAGGGTGGTAACGTTCCCAAGGAATTCATCCCCTCGGTTCAGAAGGGCTTCCAGACAGCTATCAAGGCCGGTGTTCTTGCCGGTTATCCTATGGAGTCGCTCAAAGTTACATTGCTCGACGGTGGTTTCCACCCCGTTGACTCCGACCAGCTCTCATTCGAGGTTTGCGCCATCCAAGCATACAAGAATGCTTGCTTGAAGGCTAACCCTGTGCTCTTGGAGCCCATTATGAAGTTGGAGGTTGTTACTCCCGAGGAGAGTATGGGTGATGTTATTGCCGACCTTAACAAGCGTCGCGGTCAGGTTGAGGGCTTCGAGACAAGTCGCACCGGTGCCCGTATCGTGAAGGCTATGGTTCCCCTGTCTGAAATGTTTGGTTATGTAACTTCGTTGCGTACCATCACTTCGGGCCGTGCAACCTCTTCAATGACATACGATCACCACGACCAAGTGAGTGCTTCTTTGACAAAGCAGATTCTCGAAGAATTGCAGAAGTAATAAAATAAAACGCCTGCCGGTTAGCGAATGACTCTTAACCGGCAGGCAATTATGAACTTTATAAACATTTAAAGACGATGAGTCAGAAAATTAGAATCAAACTTAAATCCTACGACCACAACTTGGTTGACAAGTCGGCCGAGAAGATTGTAAAGACAGTGAAGGCAACAGGTGCTATCGTTAGCGGTCCTATACCCTTGCCCACACACAAACGTATTTTTACAGTGAACCGTTCAACCTTCGTTAACAAGAAGTCGCGTGAGCAGTTCCAGCTCTCTTCTTACAAGAGATTGATCGACATTTACAGCTCTACTGCTAAAACTGTTGATGCTCTTATGAAGCTCGAACTTCCCTCAGGAGTTGAGGTTGAGATTAAAGTGTAGTATTTTAATAACAAAGTAATTAATTTAAATTTAAACTGAAATGCCAGGATTATTAGGAAAAAAAATCGGAATGATGTCCGTTTTCAGTGCCGATGGTAAAAACATTCCATGCACTGTTATCGAAGCAGGTCCTTGCGCAGTTACACAGGTGAAGACAATCGAGAAGGATGGCTATGAGGCTGTTCAGATTGGTTTTCAGGACCAGAAAGAGAGCCGCGTTAACGCTCCTCTTATGGGTCACTTCAAGAAAGCCGGTGTAGCTCCCAAGAGACACTTGGCCGAGTTCAAGGGTTATGAAACAGAGCTCAACTTGGGCGATGTTGTTACAGTGGAACTTTTTGCCAACACCTCTTACGTTACAGTAACAGGTACTTCAAAGGGTAAAGGTTTCCAAGGTGTTGTTAAGCGTCACAACTTCGGTGGTGTAGGTCAGGCTACTCACGGTCAGCACAACCGCGCTCGTAAGCCGGGTTCTATCGGTGCTTGTTCTTACCCCGCAAAGGTATTCAAAGGCCTCCGTATGGGTGGACAGATGGGTAACGCTCGTGTTACAACACACAATCTTCAAGTGTTAAAGGTTATTCCTGAGCACAACCTCTTGGTTATCAAGGGTTCGGTTCCGGGTTACAATGGTTCAATCGTAATAATTGAAAAGTAATATGGAAGTCAGCGTATTAAATATAAAAGGTGAAAACACCGGAAGAAAGGTTACGTTAGACGAATCTATCTTCGGCATCGAGCCTAACGAGCACGTTGTTTATATGGCCGTTAGACAATATCTCGCTGCACAGCGTCAGGGAACACACAAGTCGAAGGAGAGAAGCGAAATTTCGGGTTCTACACGCAAGCTCGGTCGTCAGAAGGGCGGCGGTGGTGCGCGTCGTGGTGACATCAACTCACCCCTGTTGGTAGGTGGTGCACGCGTGTTCGGTCCCACACCCCGTGATTACAGCTTCAAACTTAATAAGAAAGTTAAGCAGCTTGCACGTAAATCGGCTTTGTCGCAGAAGGCTATTGACAATGCAATAATTGTAGTTGAGGACTTCACTTTTGATGCTCCCAGCACAAAATCTTTTGTAGAAGTGTTAAATAAACTTAATATTTCTGAAAAGAAGCAACTCTTTGTAATGCCGTCTAGCAATAAATTCGTATATTTGTCAGCTCGTAATTTGAAGGGCACAAAAGTTGCAGTTGCTTCGGACATAAATACCTATGGTATTATGAATGCCGAAGTTTTGGTTGTGACTGAAAGCTCTCTCGAAGTTATTAACAACACATTAGCTAAAAAGGAGGCGTAAACAATGGGAGTATTGATTAAACCTATAGTCACAGAGAAGATGACTAACATTACCGATAAGTTTAATCGTTTCGGTTTTCTTGTTCGTCCCGAAGCTAACAAGTTGGTAATTAAGAAAGAGATTGAGGCGTTGTACAACGTAACAGTAGTTGAGGTTAACACTATGAACTACGCAGGCAAGAACAAGAGCCGTTACACAAAAGCAGGCTTTGTGAAAGGCCGTACAAACGCTGTGAAGAAAGCTATCGTCACACTTAAAGAGGGCGATACTATTGATTTTTATAGTAACATTTAATAAAGATGGCAGTACGTAAATTTAAGCCTACAACACCGGGCCAAAGACATAAGATTATTGGTACCTTTGAAGAGATAACTGCTGCGGTACCAGAGAAATCGCTTGTAACCGGCAAGCGTTCGACCGGCGGTCGTAACAACACCGGTAAAATGACTATGCGTTACAGAGGCGGTGGTCACAAGCGCAAATACAGATTTATCGATTTCAAGCGTAACAAAGACGGTATCCCCGCAACAGTAAAGAGCATCGAGTACGATCCTAATCGTTCGGCTCGTATCGCGTTGCTGTATTACGCTGATGGTGAAAAGAGTTATATAATTGCTCCTAATGGTTTGGAGGTTGGTGCAGTATTGATGTCGGGTGCCGACGTGGCTCCCGAGCTTGGAAACGCGCTTCCCTTGAAGTCAATTCCTATCGGTACTGTGGTACACAACATCGAGCTCCGTCCCGGTCAGGGCGCAATCCTCGTTCGTTCAGCCGGTAACTTTGCACAGATTGTTTCTCGCGACGAGAACTACTGCGTAATCAAGTTGCCTTCGGGTGAGGTTCGCCGCATCCTTGGTACTTGCCGTGCCACAATCGGTACAGTAGGTAACTCGGATCACGCATTGGAGAGCTCCGGTAAAGCCGGTCGTTCTCGCTGGTTCGGACGTCGTCCTCACAACCGTGGTGTTGTTATGAACCCCGTTGATCACCCGATGGGTGGTGGTGAAGGTCGTGCTTCCGGAGGTCACCCCAGATCTCGCAAGGGCTTGTACGCTAAGGGTCTCAAGACTCGTGCGCCCAAGAAGCAGTCGAATAAGTACATCATTGAGAGAAGAAAGAAGTAATAATAAGGAAATTTTTGAAATAATATGAGTCGTTCATTAAAAAAAGGTCCATATATCAATGTAAAATTGGAGAGCAAAGTGCTTGCCATGAACGAGAGCGGTAAGAAATCGGTCATCAAGTCTTGGGCTCGTGCTTCTATGATTTCTCCCGATTTTGTAGGACACACAATAGCTGTTCATAACGGTAATAAATTTATCCCTGTTTACATTACCGAGAATATGGTAGGTCACAAGTTGGGAGAGTTTGCCCCCACTCGTACATTCCGTGGTCACTCGGGTAACCGTAAGAAATAAACAGGTTTTTTTAAATTGAATTAAATAAATTATAATAATGGGAGCAAGAAAAAAATTAGCTGCTGACAAGAGAAAAGAGGCTCGCAAAAGCCTTTACTTCGCCAGTGCGAAAGATATCCCCTCATCACCCCGCAAAATGCGCCTTGTAGCAGATATGGTGCGTGGTATGGAGGTTGGTCGCGCTCTTGGCGTGTTGAAGTTCTCCACAAAGGCTGCATCGAACAACGTTGAGAAACTGTTGCGTTCGGCAATAGCCAACTGGGAGCAGAAAAACGAGCGCAAAGCCGAGAATGGCGAGCTCTACATCTCACAAATTTTTGTAGATGAGGCACGTACATTGTATCGTATGCGTCCTGCACCTCAGGGCCGTGGATACAGAATTCGCAAGCGTTCCAACCACGTTACAATCTACGTGGATACCAAAGTAAATAATGACAATAAAAAAGTAGAAAGCAATGGGACAGAAGGTTAATCCAATTAGTAATCGATTAGGTATCATCAGAGGATGGGATTCCAACTGGTACGGTGGTAAGAACTACGGTGACGAATTGGTTGAAGATTCAAAAATCAGAAAATACCTTAACGTGCGTTTGGCCAAGGCCAGCGTTTCGAAGATTGTCATCGAGCGTACTTTGAAACTTGTTACAATTACCGTATGTACCGCAAAGCCCGGTATCATCATCGGTAAGGGTGGTCAAGAGGTTGACAAGCTGAAAGAGGAGTTGAAGAAGATCACCGACAAGGAGATTCAGATAAATATTTTTGAGGTTAAGAAACTTGAATTGGATGCAACTATTGTAGCAAACAATATTGCACGCCAGGTTGAAGGTAAAATCGCATATCGTCGCGCCATCAAGACCGCTATTGCAAGCACAATGCGTATGGGTGCCGAGGGTATCAAAATCCAGATTTCAGGTCGTTTGAACGGTGCCGAAATGGCTCGTTCGGAGATGTACAAGGAGGGTCGTACTCCCTTGCACACATTCCGCGCCGATATCGACTACTGTCAGGCAGAGGCCCTCACAAAAGTGGGTATTCTCGGTATTAAGGTTTGGATTTGCCGTGGCGAGGTTTACGGTAAAAGAGATCTCACTCCTAACTTCACACAGAGCAAGGAGAGCGGTTTCGGTAACAACCAGGCTGGCGGAAGAAACTTCAAACGTAAGAAAAACAACAATCGCTAACGAATTGAATTTGAAGAATTATGTTACAGCCTAAAAAGACAAAATATAGAAGAGTGCAGCACGGTGTGCAGAAGGGTTTTGCTCAAAGAGGAAACCAACTCGCATTCGGTTCTTTCGGAATCAAGTGCTTGCAATATAAATGGTTAAACGGTCGCCAGATTGAGGCTGCTCGTATCGCAGTAACTCGTTATATGCAACGTCAGGGCCAGATTTGGATCCGTATTTTCCCCGACAAACCTATCACCCGCAAGCCTGCCGATGTACGTATGGGTAAGGGTAAAGGTGATCCCGAAGGTTTTGTATTCCCCGTTACACCGGGCCGTATATTGATTGAGGTAGAGGGAGTTTCTTACGATATTGCAAAAGAGGCTTTGCGCCTTGCAGCACAAAAACTTCCTGTTACAACTAAGTTTATTGTTAGACGCGATTACGATTTTAATCAGGCATAATTATGAAAATAGCAGAAATCAAAGAGCTCGCTACAAAGGAGCTGCAAGAAAGAATTGAGGCTGATGTAACTCGTTATGCCCAAATGAAACTGAATCACGCAATCTCGCCGTTGGAGAACCCCGAGCAGTTGAAGAATTTACGCCGCGACATCGCGCGTATGAAAGGTGAGTTGCGCTCTCGCGAATTAAATAAATAATAGAAAGACTTATGGAAGTAAGAAATTTGAGAAAAGAGCGCACCGGTATTGTAGTAAGCACCAAAATGGAGAAGACTATCACCGTTGCTGCCAAATTTAAAGAGAAGCACCCCATCTACGGTAAATTCGTGAGCAGAACAAAGAAATATCACGTACACGATGAGAAGAATGAGTGCTCTGTGGGCGATACAGTTCGCATAATGGAGACTCGTCCTTTGAGTAAGACAAAGAGATGGAGATTAGTAGAAATCATCGAAAAAGTTAAGTAATTATGATACAGGTAGAATCAAGACTTACAGTATGTGATAACAGCGGCGCGAAGGAGGCTTTGTGTATCCGTGTCCTCGGTGGCACACGCCGTCGCTACGCTTCTGTGGGAGATGTAATTGTAGTTGCTGTAAAAAGCGTAATCCCCTCAAGCGATATGAAGAAGGGAGCTGTATCAAAAGCTCTGATTGTTCGTACTAAGAAAGAGGTGCGTCGTCAGGACGGTTCTTATATCCGTTTCGATGACAATGCCTGCATTCTGCTTAATAATGCCGGCGAAATGCGCGGTAGCCGTATCTTCGGCCCCGTAGCGCGTGAGCTTCGTGCAACCGATTATACAAAGGTTGTATCATTGGCACCCGAAGTACTTTAATATTTAAATTTTTGAAGTAATGAAGAAATTACATATCAAGAAAGGTGATATGGTCATCGTAAACTCTGGCGAGGACAAAGGCAAGACCGGTAAGGTTTTGAAGGTAATCGTAGAGAAGGACCGTGCCATCGTAGAAGGCGTTAATATGGTTTCAAAAAGCACGAAACCCAGCGCAAAGAACCCTCATGGAGGTATTGTAAAACAAGAAGCTTCAATCCACGTGTCGAACCTCAACTTGGTTGACCCCAAGAGCGGTAAGGCAACACGCATCGGCCGCAAGGTTAATGCCGAGGGAAAGAAGGTTCGTTATGCTAAAAAATCAGGAGAGGAGATTTAAAAATGAGTAATACAGCCAGCCTTAAAAAAGAATATGCCGAGCGTATTGCTCCGGCATTGATGAAACAGTTTAACTATTCGTCACCTATGCAGGTACCTGTGCTCAAAAAGATCGTTATCAACGAAGGTCTTGGCGCAGCTACACAGGACAAGAAGATCATTGATGTTGCAATCAACGAGATTACAGCTATCACAGGTCAGAAAGCCGTTGCTACTGTTTCTCGTAAGGATATTTCAAACTTTAAGTTGCGTAAGAAGATGCCTATCGGCGTTATGGTAACTCTGCGTCGCGAGCGTATGTACGAGTTCTTGGAGCGTCTTATCCGTGTAGCTCTTCCCCGTATCCGCGACTTCAAGGGTATCGAGAGCAAGTTCGACGGTAACGGTAACTACTCTTTGGGTATCAAGGAGCAGATTATCTTCCCCGAGATAAACATCGATAACATTATGCGTCTGACCGGTATGAATATCACATTCGTTACCACAGCAAAAACAGACGAAGAGGGTTATGCTCTTTTGAAAGAGTTTGGATTGCCTTTTAAAAACGCTAAAAATTAATAATTAACTATGGCAAAAGAATCAATGAAGGCTCGCGAGGTTAAGCGAGCAAAATTGGCCAAGAAATATGCTGCAAAGCGTGAAGCCCTTAAAAAGATAATCAACACCGGTACTCCCGAAGAGGCTTATGAGGCATCACGTGCGTTGCAGGGTCTGCCTTTGAATTCGAACCCCATCCGTATGCACAACCGTTGCAAGCTCACAGGTCGTCCCAAAGGTTATATCCGCACATTCGGCATCTCACGTATTCAGTTCCGCGAGATGGCTTCACAGGGTTTGATTCCCGGCGTGAAGAAAGCAAGTTGGTAAATTTTGAGTGTTTAATATAAATATTGTCAGGGAAGTCCTGATCAATTTAAAATTAATTTTTATGACAGATCCAATTGCAGATTATTTGACGAGGTTGAGAAATGCCATTCAAGCAAAGCACAGAGTGGTTGAAGTTCCTGCCTCAAACATCAAGAAGGAGATTACAAAAATCCTTTTTGAGAAGGGTTACATCTTGAACTACAAGTTTGTTGAGGATGGCCCCCAAGGCACAATTATGATTGCCTTGAAGTACGACGCAGTTAACAAGGTGAACGCAATCAAGAACTTGGTTCGCGTTTCAACTCCCGGTTTGCGCCGTTATACGGGATACAAAGATATGCCCAGAGTGATTAATGGATTGGGTATCGCGATTTTGTCGACATCCAAAGGTGTAATGACAGACAAAGAGGCAGCTACCGAGAAAATCGGTGGCGAGGTACTCTGCTATGTCTACTAATAGAGGAGGATTGAGCAATGTCTAGAATTGGTAAATTACCTATTAGTATTCCCGCAAACGTTACAGTTGCTATAAGCGACGAGAACGTAATTACTGTAAAAGGTCCCAAAGGTGAGCTTTCACAGAAGATTGATTCTTCTATCGCAGTAAAGGTAGAGGATGGTGTATTGACCGTTAAGTATGCCGACGTTGAAACATACGCCGAGGCTACCAAACAGCAGCACGCTTTCCACGGCTTGTACCGCGCGCTCATCAACAATATGATTATCGGTGTTTCAACCGGTTTCAAGAAAGAACTTGAGCTTGTTGGTGTTGGTTATCGTGTAAACGACAAACCCAATAACGCTATTGAGTTGTTGCTTGGTTTTACTCACCCTATCTATATGCAGTTCCCTGCTGAGGTTAAGATAGAGACAAAGTCAGAGAGAAACAAGAACCCTCTTATCATTTTGGAGTCTTGCAACAAGGAGTTGCTTGGCTTGATTTGTGCAAAAATCCGCTCATTCCGCAAGCCCGAGCCCTACAAAGGTAAAGGTGTTAAGTTTGTTGGCGAGGTTATACGTCGCAAGTCTGGTAAGTCGGCAGGTGCAAAATAATATAGTAAAATCGTAAGTATATGACAACAAAAATAGAAAGACGTACCAAGATTAAATATAGAGTGCGCAACAAGATTTCAGGTGTTGCCGAGCGTCCTCGTATGAGCGTGTTCCGCAGCAACAAACAAATCTATGTTCAGATAATTGATGACCAGAAAGGCTGTACATTGGCTTCTGCATCTTCGCTCGGTCTTGAAGCTATGCCCAAGAAGGAGCAGGCTGCAAAGGTTGGTGAGATGATTGCCAAGAAGGCACAGGAGGCCGGTATTACAACCGTAGTCTTCGACCGTAACGGTTATCTTTACCACGGTAGAGTTAAAGAGGTAGCTGATGCTGCGCGTAATGGAGGTCTTAAATTCTAATGAATATGGCAATTAACAATAGAGTAAAAGTCGCAAACGACGTTGAATTGAAAGATAGATTGGTTGCTATCAACCGTGTAACCAAGGTTACCAAGGGTGGTCGTACATTCAGTTTCTCGGCAATCGTTGTTGTAGGTAACGAGAATGGTATCATCGGCTACGGTCTTGGTAAAGCAAGCGAGGTTACAGCTGCTATCGCCAAGGGTGTAGAGGCTGCCAAGAAGAACTTGGTTCGCGTACCTGTTCTCAAAGGAACTGTTCCTCACGAGCAAATTGCTCGCTTCGGTGGTGCAGAAGTATTCATCAAGCCTGCATCTCACGGTACCGGAGTGGTAGCCGGTGGTGCTATGCGTGCCGTGTTGGAGAGTGTTGGTATTACCGACGTTCTTGCCAAGTCAAAAGGTTCTTCGAACCCCCACAACTTGGTTAAGGCCACAATTGCAGCTTTGAGCGAAATGCGTGATGCACGTATGGTAGCCCAGAACAGAGGTGTTAGTATGAGCAAAGTGTTTAACGGATAATCAAATAGGAGGATAACAAATGGCTACAATTAAAATTAAACAAGTTAAAAGTCGCATTGGTGCTCCTAAGACACAGAAGTTGACACTCGATGCTCTCGGCCTTACAAAGATGAACAAGGTAGTTGAGCGTCCCGACAACGCATCAATTCGTGGAATGGTTAAGAAAGTTCAGCATTTGGTTACCATTGTTGAAGAGTAATTAATTAAAAAAAAGATTCGATTATGAAATTAAATAATCTTAAACCTGCCGAGGGCTCTGTCAAGGCACGCAAAAGAATTGGACGCGGTACCGGTTCGGGTAGAGGTGGTACCTCAACTCGCGGTCACAAAGGTGCCAAGTCGCGTTCGGGCTACTCAAAGAAGATTGGTTTCGAGGGTGGTCAGATGCCTTTGCAACGCCGTGTGCCCAAGTACGGTTTTAAAAATATCAATCGCGTAGAGTACAAAGCAATCAACCTTTCAACTCTCCAAGCTCTTGCCGAGAGCAAGTCTTTGGAGACCATCAACATTCAGGCTTTGGTTGCAGCAGGTTTTATCTCTCCCGCACAGTTGGTGAAGATACTTGCTAACGGTACTTTGACAGCGAAATTGACAGTAGAGGCTCACGCTTTCTCACAGAAAGCAATTGAGGCTATCGAAGCAGTAGGTGGAACAGTAGTAAAGCTCTAAAAAATGGCAAATAAACTATCAAACCATAAATTCGTCCAGACTATTAAAAATATCTGGAAGATCGAAGACTTAAGAGTGCGCATCGGCATCACCCTGCTGTTTGTTGCAATCTATCGATTCGGCTCATACGTGGTGCTTCCCGGTATCGACCCCGCGATGCTCACCAACTTGCAGAATCAGACAAGTGGCGGTTTGATGTCTCTACTCGATATGTTCTCGGGTGGTGCATTCTCTAATGCATCTATCTTTGCCTTGGGTATTATGCCCTACATCTCGGCTTCAATCGTAATACAGCTTTTGGCTATCGCTGTGCCTTATTTCCAAAAGTTACAGCGCGAGGGTGAGAGCGGCCGTCGCAAGATTAACCAGTACACACGTTATTTGACCGTGCTGATTCTTCTTGTTCAAGGTCCCTCCTACCTTTTGAACTTGCGTTACACCGCAGGTGCAGCTTTGAGCGAGTCGATTAACTGGAACGTATTTATGATAGCATCAACCATAATCCTTGCAGCAGGCAGTATGTTCGTCCTTTGGTTGGGCGAGCGCATTACCGACAAAGGTATTGGCAACGGTGTATCATTGATAATTATGATTGGTATCATCGCCCGTCTGCCCCAAGCATTCATTCAGGAGTTCACTTCGAGAATGACAGCTGCAACAGGTGGTGGTATCATAATGTTCCTCTTCGAGGTGATATTCCTGTTCTTGGTAATATGTGCAGGTGTAGCATTGTTGCGCGGTACCCGCAAGGTGCCCGTGCAGTATGCTAAACAGGCTGCCAACGGCGCATCATACAGCGGTGCCCGTCAGTATCTCCCCCTTAAAGTTAATGCTGCCAATGTGATGCCCATCATCTTCGCACAGGCGATAATGTTCATTCCTTTGGCATTTATGAGCTACGGGGCCGAGGAGCCTTCGGCATTTGTACAGAAGTTGTCAGACACAACAGGCTGGCTTTACAACCTTATATTTGCGTTGCTTATCATATTATTTACATACTTCTACACAGCCATCACCATCAACCCGATGCAGATGGCCGACGATATGAAGCGCAATAACGGTTTCATCCCCGGAATAAAGCCCGGCAAGCCCACCGCAGAATATATTGATACGATTATGTCACGCATAACCCTCCCCGGTTCGTTGTTCTTGGCTGCCATCGCCATCTTCCCCGCATTTGCCGGTGTGTTTGGCGTTCAGCAGGAGTTCGCATCGTTCTTCGGAGGAACCTCTCTGCTCATCCTTGTAGGTGTTGTTCTCGACACATTGCAACAGGTAGAGAGCTACCTTCTTATGAGACACTATGACGGCTTGTTGAGCTCGGGTCGCATAAAAGGGCGTGTAGGTTAATTTGTAGAGCTGAGAATGATTTTTCTTAAAACATCAGACGAAATAGAACTACTTCGGCAGGCCAACCTGCTGGTAGGCAGAACGCTTGCCGAAGTTGCTAAAATAATTGAGCCGGGAGTAACAACCAAGCAACTCGACAGAGTAGCCGAGGAGTTCATCCGCGACAATGGGGCCATCCCCACCTTCAAAGGTTATCCCAACTACGAAGGTGTCCCCTTTCCGGGCTCGATATGTGCATCGGTAAACGATGTAGTGGTACACGGAATCCCCAACGACACGCCACTGAAAGATGGCGATATAGTATCGGTCGATTGTGGCACGTTGTTGAACGGATTTTGTGGCGACTCCTGCTACACATTTTGTGTAGGCGAAGTGGACGAAGCAACAAAGACCTTGCTGCGTGTAACAAAAGAGTCGCTCTATAAAGGAATTGAACAGGCTGTTCACGGCAAGCGTTTAGGCGACCTTGGCAACGCAATCCAAGTACACTGTGAGCAAAGCGGGTTCGGCGTAGTTCGCGAGTTTGTCGGTCACGGCATAGGGCGCGAGATGCACGAATCGCCCGAGGTGCCCAATTACGGGCGCAAGGGTAACGGCTTGCAGTTGCGCGAAGGAATGTGTCTCGCCATAGAGCCGATGATTACACTGGGCAAACGCCAAATATTTATGGAGCGCGACGGTTGGACGGTGAGAACCCGCGACCGCAAGAACGCAGCCCACTTTGAACATACCGTAGCCGTAGGTAAAAACGGCGCCGATATTTTATCTTCGTTCGAGTTTGTCGAAGAAGTTTTAAGAAACAAAGGATATTGATATGGCTAAACAAAGTGCTATTGAACAAGACGGTACAATCGTAGAGGCATTGTCAAACGCAATGTTCCGTGTAGAATTGCAGAACGGTCACGAAGTTATTGCCCACATTTCGGGTAAGATGAGAATGCACTATATAAAAATTCTCCCCGGTGACAAAGTGAGAATAGAGATGTCCCCCTACGACCTGACCAAAGGAAGAATCGTATTCCGATATAAATAAAAACAATATATTATGAAAGTAAAAGCATCTATTAAGAAACGTACCCCCGATTGCAAGATTGTTCGTCGCAACGGTCGTTTGTATTTGATTAACAAGAAGAACCCCAAGTTCAAACTGCGTCAGGGTTAATTAAAAGTAGTAATTAAAAATATATATTCGTATATGGCTATAAGAATAGTTGGTGTAGATATTCCTCAAAACAAAAGAGGAGAGATTGCGTTGACATACATCTATGGTATCGGACGCAGCAGTGCCGCCAAAATCCTTGATAAAGCTGGTGTAGATAAAGACATCAAGGTTCAGGACTGGACCGATGATATGGCAGCTAAGATCCGTGAGATTATTGGTGCAGAGTTTAAAGTAGAAGGTGACCTCCGTTCAGAGATTCAGTTGAACATCAAACGTCTGATGGATATAGGTTGCTATCGTGGCATACGTCATCGTAACGGTTTGCCCGTTCGTGGTCAGAGCACAAAGAACAACGCTCGCACACGCAAGGGTCGCAAGAAGACTGTTGCTAACAAGAAAAAAGCTACAAAATAATTAAGTAAGTAATATGGCAAAGAAAACAGTTGCAACAAAGAAAAGAAATGTGAAGGTAGGAGCCAACGGTCAGCTTCACGTTCATTCGTCATTTAACAATATCATTGTTTGCCTTGCTAATGACGAAGGTCAGGTTATCTCTTGGTCATCAGCCGGTAAGATGGGATTCCGTGGTTCAAAGAAGAACACTCCCTATGCTGCTCAGATGGCTGCCGAGGCTTGCTCAAAAATCGCTTACGACTTGGGCTTGCGCAAAGTAAAGGCATATGTTAAGGGACCCGGTAACGGTCGTGAGTCTGCAATCCGCACAGTACACGGTGCAGGTATCGAAGTTACCGAAATTATAGACGTAACACCGCTGCCCCACAACGGTTGCCGTCCTCCCAAGAGAAGAAGAGTATAATCAAAATTAATTCAGAATTAAAATGGCAAGATATACAGGACCTAAAAGCAAGATTGCACGTCGTTTCGGTGAACCCATTTTCGGTGCCGACAAAGTGCTTTCCAAGAAAAACTATGCTCCCGGTATGCACGGAAATAACCGTCGTCGCAAGACTTCGGAGTATGGCGTGATGTTGGCCGAGAAGCAGAAAGCTAAATACACATACGGAGTTTTGGAGCGTCAGTTCCGCAACACCTTCGACAAGGCCGATTCAGCTCCCGGTATCACCGGTGAGGTACTTTTGCAGTTGTTGGAGTCACGTTTGGACAACATCGTTTACCGTTTGGGCATTGCTCCCACCCGTGCAGCAGCACGTCAGTTGGTTAGCCACTGCCACATCTTGGTAGACGGCAAGGTATGTAACGTTGCTTCTCGCATCATCAAGGCAGGCCAGATTGTAGGTGTACGCGAGCGTTCAAAATCGCTCGAAGTTATCCAGAACTCTTTGGCCGGTCTTAACCACAGCAAATATCCTTGGTTGGAGTGGGACAACTCTTCAATGGCAGGCAAATTCTTGAATATGCCCGAGCGTTCGGAGATTCCCGAGAACATCAAGGAGCAGTTAATCGTTGAGTTGTATAGCAAAAATTAATATTTGATAATGGCGATATTAACATTTCAAAAACCTGATAAAGTAGTGATGTTGGAGGCGAACGACTTTTATGGAAAGTTCGAGTTTCGTCCTTTGGAGCCCGGTTTTGCAACAACCGTAGGTAACGCACTGCGTCGCATTCTGTTGTCTTCATTGGAAGGCTTCGCAATCAACTGCATCAAGATAGCAGGCGTTGAGCACGAGTTTGCAACAGTTCCCGGCGTTAAAGAAGATGTAACCAACATCATATTGAATCTTAAAAAGGTTCGATTCAAAAGAATCGTTGAGGAATTCGAAACCGAGAAAGTCTCAATCAACGTAGAGAACACCGAAGTGTTCACTGCCGGAGAAATTGGTAAGTATTTAACCGGATTTGAAGTGTTAAATCCCGAGTTAGTCATTTGCCATTTAGACTCATCGGCTAAAATGCAGATTGAAATCAACATCAACAAGGGTCGTGGCTACGTTCCTTCCGATGAAAACCGTGAGTTCTGCACCGAGCCCACAATGATTCCAATCGACTCGATATACACTCCTATTCGTAACGTAAATTACCAGCGTGAGCCCTTCCGCGTAGAGCAGAAGACCGACTACGACCGTTTGGTAATCGAAATTACAACAGATGGTTCCATCCACCCGAAGGAGGCACTTAAAGAGGCCGCAAAAATCCTCATCTATCACTTTATGTTGTTCTCCGACGAGAAGATTGCAATTGAATCTTCCGACATCGACGGCAACGAAGAATTTGACGAGGAAGTATTGCATATGCGTCAGTTGTTGAAGAGCAAGTTGGTCGACCTGAACCTCTCGGTTCGTGCGCTCAACTGCTTGAAGGCAGCCGATGTAGAGACCCTTGGTCAGCTTGTGCAGTACAACAAGACCGACCTTCTTAAATTCCGCAACTTCGGTAAGAAATCGCTCACTGAGCTTGATGATTTGCTCGAGAGTCTGAATCTTTCGTTTGGAACAGATATTTCAAAATATAAATTAGACAAAGAATAATTATGAGACATAAAAAATCTTTTAACCATTTGGGCCGTACTGCATCTCACAGAAAAGCTATGCTTTCAAATATGGCTATCTCTTTGATTATGCACAAAAGAATCACTACGACCCTTGCAAAGGCAAAAGAACTCAAAAAGTTTGTTGAGCCTTTGATAACAAAGTCGAAAGACGACACAACCAATTCTCGTCGCGTTGTATTCAGCTACCTCCAAAGCAAGGAGGCCGTTACAGAACTCTTCAAGGAGATTTCTGTTAAGGTGGCCGAGCGTCCCGGTGGCTACACACGCATCATCAAACTCGGAACCCGTCCCGGTGACGCAGCCGAGATGTGTTTCATCGAGCTTGTTGACTACAACGAGAATATGGCAAAGGCTCCTGCAAAGAAGACACGCCGCCGTCGTTCTACCAAAAAGGCAGCAGACGCTCCCGTGGTAGAAGAGGCAACAGTGGCAACTGAAGAGCCAGCTACAACAGCCACAGCCGAATAACGAATTACTTACTTAATAGATGTGAGAGGGTACCGTGAGGCACCCTCTCATTTTTTTGTATCATTTGTTCTTTCTCTTTCTTGGGCGGACACATCGGTCTGCCCCTACATTTGCGGTGTTTTAAAACTCCCTCCGAAATTTACAGGTAAATTTCTCGTCCCTCTTTAAAAAGCGGGACAGTTGTAAATAACTCCTCCTCCGTGTTTGTACTCCCTCCCGGCTACTGCCGTACTCCTCCTCCGTGAGAGGAGGGGGACCGCTCCGCGGTGGAGGAGTTGCGTTTCTGCTTCACCTTGTCATTTCGACCGCAGGG
>JAFTUV010000056.1 GCA_017466065.1 Bacteroidaceae bacterium | reverse complement strand
TCCGACACCTCTGAGCATCAGTCGGTTGCCACGGAGGGCTTCGATTGAATTGATACCCATACCGCCCATCAGCTCCTTGATTTCGTGTTGCCAAGCGTGCATCAGGTTGACGAGTCTTTGATAACCGAGATCGGGATTGAGGCGCTTGACAAGCTCGGGACGTTGTGTTGCAATACCCCAGTTACACTTGCCGGTCTGGCAAGTACGGCAGAGATGACAGCCGAGGGCGAGCAGAGCTGCAGTAGCAATATAGCAGGCATCCGCGCCAAGGGCGATTGCCTTTACCACGTCTGCGGCAGAACGGATACTACCACCTACCACAAGGGATACGTTATTTCTGATGCCTTCATCGCGCAAACGCTGATCAACCGAAGCAAGAGCAAGCTCAATCGGAATACCTACGTTATCGCGGATTCTCGTAGGAGCCGCACCCGTACCGCCGCGGAATCCGTCAATAGCAATGATATCCGCACCGCTTCGTGCAATTCCGCTGGCAATAGCGGCAATGTTGTGGACTGCCGCAACCTTGACGATGATCGGCTTTTTGTAATCGGTTGCTTCCTTCAAGGAAAAAACGAGCTGACGCAGATCCTCGATAGAATAAATGTCGTGATGCGGAGCAGGGGAGATGGCATCCGAGCCTTCGGGTATCATACGAGTACGTGAGACATCACCGACGATCTTGGCACCGGGCAAATGACCGCCGATTCCGGGCTTGGCGCCTTGTCCCATTTTGATCTCAACCGCCGCGCCTGCCTTCAGATACTCCTCGTGAACGCCAAATCGTCCCGATGCAACCTGTACGATGGTGTTCTCCCCATAGACGTAAAAATCCTCGTGAAGTCCGCCCTCGCCCGTATTATAAAGAATACCGAGCTCCTTGGCGGCACGCGCAAGGCTTTCGTGTGCGTTATAGCTAATTGAGCCGTAGCTCATCGCGGAGAACATCATCGGCATCGAAAGCTCAAGCTGAGGCGGAAGCTTGCAGATCAGCCTACCGTCAGCACCTCTCTCGACCTTTTCGGGTTTCTTTCCGAGGAACACCTTGGTTTCCATTGGCTCACGAAGAGGGTCGATTGGCGGATTTGTGACTTGAGATGCATTGATCAGGATTTTATCCCAATATACGGGAAGAGGCTTGGGATTTCCCATTGAGGATAGCAGGACCGCACCGCTTCCCGCTTGCTTGTATATTTCATTGACGGTATCCTGTTGCCAGTTAGCGTTTTCACGAAGCTGACAGTCGCTTTTTACGATCTTGAGTGCACGTGTCGGACACAGAGAAACGCAACGGTGGCAGTCCACGCACTTTGACTCGTCGCTGAGCATGATCTTGCGTTCCTCATCGTAGGTATGTACTTCGTTGGCGCACTGTCGTTCGCAAACACGGCAGGTCACGCAGCGGCTGTCATTTCTGACAACTTCAAATTCCGGATAGATAAAGTTTACAGCCATCAGAAACAGCCCTCCTTTACATTGACGATAACGGGCTCACCGCCTGCGGGTGCCCAGACATTTTCCACGTTCGGTTCCATTACGCGAATCGCCGCTTCTTCGCTTGCAATATATACCTTATTATTCTTTTCACCGACAACCATGGAACGAAGCTTGAGACGGTCGTTGAGCGCCATAAGTCCTCCGTTGTAACCCAAAACGATGGAAAACGGACCCGTTACGAGTAGGCTTGGGAAAAGGGTGCGAAGATAGGTATGCTTCTCCTTATCCTCTATATCGGTTTTATTGGCGATCGTGCTCCAGAAGGGAGCGGCAACAACGCTTGTTGCCTCTTCAAGCGTAAGTCCCTGCACACGCACGAGATAATCAAAGATGTAGGTAATGACCTCGGTATCGGTCTGGAGATTACACTTGTATCCAAACATTTCAATATATCTTCTGTTTGCATCGTAAGAAGAGATCTCTCCGTTATGAACGATAGAGTAATCAAGGAGAGTAAAGGGATGCGCTCCGCCCCACCAGCCGGGCGTGTTGGTCGGATATCTGCCGTGAGCAGTCCACGAGTATCCTTCATATTCATCTAATCTGTAGAATTCGCCAACATCCTCGGGAAAGCCGACTGCCTTGAAGGTTCCCATATTCTTTCCGCTGGAAAATACGTATGCGCCGGGCATTTCGGTATTGATCTTCATGACGGTACGAACGACAAATTCCTTTTCGTCAAGCTGCATGGAATCAAGCACGGAACGCAAGGGAGCAACGAAGTAACGCCATATGATCGGCTCGTCGGTAATGGATGGTATTTTTTTCGTGGGAATGATCTCGGATTTTACAATTTCAAATCTTTCCTTTAAGAATACTTCGCAATTCTTTCTCGTTGTACGCTCATCAAAGAAAAAATGAAGAGCGTACAGATCCTTGTATTCCGGATAAATGCCGTAAGCGGCAAAGCCACCGCCCAGACCGTTGGAACGGTCGTGCATAGGCATCATCGCTTCAATGATCGGTCTGCCCGACATTCTCTCACCGTCCTTGGCGATTACCGCTGCGATGGCGCATCCCGATGGAATACGTACTTGACCTTCTTTCAACATAATAGTAACCATTGCCTTTCCTGAAACAAAAAAGCAAAGGCGTTCACGGATAGACAGCGTGTGCTGTATCCTATGAACGCCTTTGCTCATATGCAAGCATTATAGCACGAAACTTGCAGATTGTCAAGACGTTTTTGGGAAAAAATTCAGATTTTGCAGGATTTTTCAAAAAACTTTTCAAAAACCCCTTGACAAACCACAAGCGAGGGTGTATAATGTGTCGCGTAAAGGCAAAGGCGTCTTTGACAGGGTAACACCTATCAGAGCCGCCTTTGCCTTTTTATGTTTCATACATTAAGGAGGATTTCTGTTATGTCATACGTAGATGAGGTAATAGAGCAAGTTGTAAGTCAAAACCCAAACGAGCCCGAATTTCATCAGGCAGTCAAGGAAGTTCTGGAATCGATCCGAGTAGTGGTCGATCAGAATGAGGAGCAGTTCAGACGCGATGCTCTCTTGGAGCGTCTGTGTAATCCCGAGCGCCAGATCAAGTTCCGTGTACCGTGGATCGACGATAAAGGACAGGTACACGTCAACACCGGCTATCGCGTTCAGTTTAATAGCGCGATCGGTCCGTATAAGGGAGGCTTAAGACTTCATCCTTCTGTTAATATTGGAATTATTAAGTTCCTCGGCTTTGAACAGATTTTCAAGAATTCGCTTACGGGTCTTCCCATTGGAGGAGGAAAGGGCGGTTCCGATTTTGATCCCAAGGGCAAGAGTGACCGAGAGGTGATGGCGTTCTGTCAGAGCTTTATGAGTGAGCTTTGCAAATACATCGGAGCAGACACAGACGTTCCCGCGGGAGATATCGGAACGGGGGCACGCGAGATTGGATATATGTTTGGTCAATATAAGAAGCTCAGAGGCTTGTTTGAGGGTGTACTCACGGGGAAGGGACTTTCCTATGGTGGTTCACTTGCAAGAACCGAGGCTACGGGCTATGGCCTCTTATATCTGACCGAGGAAATGCTGAACTGCCACGGTGTAGATATAAAGGGAAAGACCGTTACAGTTTCGGGTGCCGGTAATGTTGCCATTTATGCAATCGAGAAGGCAGCGCAGATGGGGGCAAAGCCTGTGACCTGCTCAGACTCTACCGGTTGGGTTTACGATCCCGACGGAATCGACGTTGCGGCGCTCAAGGAGATCAAGGAAGTCAAGAGACAAAGACTTACGGAATATAAGAAATACAGACCAAATTCCGAATACCACGAGGGCAAGGGTGTATGGACCGTTAAGAGTGATATCGCTCTTCCTTGTGCTACGCAGAACGAGCTTGACCTTGAGGATGCAAAGATGCTGGTTGCAAACGGTGTGATCGCAGTTTGCGAGGGAGCAAATATGCCTACCACTGCCGAGGCGACCAAGTATTTCCAAGAGAACAACGTGTATTTCGTTCCGGGTAAGGCGGCAAATGCAGGCGGTGTTGCAACATCGGCGCTTGAAATGTCTCAGAATAGCGAACGCTTGTCTTGGAGCTTTGAAAAGGTAGACGGTGAGCTCAAGGGCATTATGGTTCGTTTGTATCACAACATTGACGATGCCGCAAAGAGGTATGGCTTCGAGGGCAATTACGTAGTCGGTGCGAACATTGCGGGCTTTGAAAAGGTCGTAGATGCAATGAATGCACAGGGCATAGTTTAAGGTAATAAGTAAGAGTGAAAAGTGAATAAGTGAAGGCAATGGCGTCTTTCTTGTGTAAAAAACAGGACAGACGCCTATCACATTTTTTAGAACAATTTGCAAAGGAGAAATATATTATGGCAACGGTAAAAGAACAATTCGGAAGTCTGGTCTTTGATGACAGAGTGATGAAAGCGAGCCTTGACGCCAAGGTTTACGCTTCCTTGAAAAAGACGATTGATGAAGGAAAGGAGCTTGATCTGACGGTCGCAAATGCTGTGGCAGCCGCTATGAAGGATTGGGCGGTAGCTCACGGCGCAACCCATTATACACATTGGTTTCAGCCTCTT
>JAFTUV010000012.1 GCA_017466065.1 Bacteroidaceae bacterium | reverse complement strand
CTTTTTTGAGCTCCTCAATGATACTGTTATGCTGTTTATCCTCAATGATGGCTATTATTATTGGCCCGATACGGCTCTGTTTATTCGCTATAATAGGAAGAACCACACATTTTCGCTCGAAGAGGAGCCTCGCTTGTACAAGGGCGAGGTTGAGTGATTTATATCTTTTCGCATAGAATGAGCACTTTGTGTCCGTCGGCAAGAGTGGTGGCGAAAATGTAGTTGTTGCCACCGTCGGCAAGTTTAAGGCGTTTGCGCAGTTGTTCCACTCTGTCGGGGAAGTTGCGTATGGTGATATTGGCTTTTTTCAGCGTTGCAAGTTCTTTTATGTCGCTTTTTGTAAAACCGTACGATTTTATTATTCTGAATTTGCGCCCGGGGAAGTTGGCTATAAGGTCGTTTGCCGTATATAGCTGGCTGTTGGGGTGCAGTTTTATGCAGTCTGTGGCTGTGGCAAGCGCGCGGTGGCACCCGGCTTTTTGTATTGCAGCATTGGGCTCATAGAGGTATTGCCCGGGCTCACCGGCGTATGTCGAATTTGATGCCGCCTCTTCGTCGGCGGTGAATGAGAATGTTTCTTTGCAATCTCCCGTGATATTTACACAGTGGGTAACTATGTTGCCGCCGTTTCTTGTAAGGATTAAAAGTAGTTCCTTGCATTCATTGTTCGCTGCAACAATATGTATTTCGCTTATGCTTTTCAGTTCGTGGCGTGCCACGGCAATGTCGAGCATAGGCGAGCATTTTATCATTATGTTGTTGCTTTTTTTCAGCAGCTTTTCTTCAAGCTCGGTTACCGATGGGGCGCAGTCGGCAAGCGCAACAACTTTTCTGCCATCGCCATCGCGTCGCGCGGGGTCTATGAAAATCCAGTCGAGCGGTGGAAGGGTGGGCAATATCTCTTCGCACTCTCCGTTTGTAACGGTTATATGCTGCAACCCCATCACCGAGAAGTTGTTGCGTGCAATTTCGCAAAGCTGCGGGTTGCGCTCGATGTAGAAGGCTTTTTCAAATTTCCGGGCAAGGTAACTGCTGTCTATCCCAAAGCCGCCTGTGAGGTCGGCAATGGATGTTCCTTGCACAAGAGATGCCTTGTAGAGTGCGGTAGCTTGTGAGGAGCACTGCTCCATAGAAATGCGTGGCGGATAGATGATACCCTCTTTCTCGGCCCACTCCGGCAGCTTTGTTTTTGCAGTCTGCCACCCCTCTATCTGTGTCACTGCCTCACGTATATCCACGGTGGGGTAACGCCCTGCTTGCAGGGCGAGGGTGTGCACATTGTCGTTTCGGTGTTCCTGTATGAATTTGCGGGTATCTTTGTTCATTGTCTGCGGCCTGTATTAGCAGCCTCTGCGAATATAGGAAATAATATTTGTAATCTCAACGCCGAGCCTGTAAAAAACATAGGGCGGCACGTGCCGCCCTATGTCGTCGTATGTTAGGTTCTGTATTCTCTTGATTAGAGTTTGGGACCTGCTGCAACAAGTGCCTTGCCGGCATCGTTGCCTGTGTACTTGGTGAAGTTCTTTATGAAGCGACCGGCCAAGTCGATAGCTTTCTCTTCCCACTGTGCAGCATCTGCGTATGTGTCGCGGGGGTCGAGGATAGCGGGGTCAACGCCGGGAAGCTCTGTGGGAACCACAAAGTCGAAGTGAGGAATGGTCTTTGTGGGAGCTGTATCGATTGAGCCATCGAGGATTGCATCGATGATACCGCGTGTATCCTTGATAGAGATACGCTTGCCTGTACCGTTCCAACCGGTGTTAACCAAATATGCTTTTGCACCGTTCTTCTCCATCTTCTTAACAAGCTCCTCGCCATACTTTGTGGGGTGCAAGCTGAGGAATGCAGCACCGAAGCAGGCCGAGAATGTGGGAGTGGGTTCTGTGATACCGCGCTCTGTACCGGCGAGTTTCGCTGTGAAACCGCTGAGGAAGTAGTACTGTGTCTGCTCGGGTGAGAGGATAGACACGGGAGGCAATACGCCGAATGCGTCAGCCGACAAGAAGATTACCTTCTTCGCGGGAGCTGCCATTGAACCGGGCTTGATGTTGTTGATGTGGTTGATGGGGTAAGATACGCGGGTGTTCTCTGTCACGCTCTTGTCGGCGAAGTTGATTTTGCCGTTAGCGTCAACAGTAACGTTCTCCAACAATGCATCGCGCTTGATTGCGTTGTAGATGTCGGGCTCGCTCTCTTTGTCGAGGTTGATAACCTTTGCGTAGCAACCACCCTCGAAGTTGAATACAGACTCGTCGTCCCAGCCGTGCTCGTCGTCACCGATAAGCATACGCTTGGGGTCGGTAGAAAGAGTTGTCTTACCTGTACCGGAAAGACCGAAGAAGATAGCTGTCTCGCCTTTCTCGTTGGTGTTGGCCGAGCAGTGCATTGAAGCGATGCCCTGCAAGGGGAGGTAGTAGTTCATCATAGAGAACATACCTTTCTTCATTTCACCACCGTACCAAGTGTTGAGGATAATCTGCTCGCGTGATGTGAGGTTGAACACAACAGCTGTTTCAGAGTTCAGGCCGAGTTCCTTGTAGTTCTCAACGGCTGCCTTTGAGGCGTTGTATACGATGAAGTCGGGCTCGCCGAATGTTGCCAATTCCTCGGCTGTGGGGCGAATGAACATATTTGTAACGAAGTGAGCCTGCCAAGCAACCTCCATAATGAAACGTACTTTAAGACGTGTAGTGGGGTTGGCACCGCAGAATGCGTCTACAACGAAGAGTCTTTTGTTGGAGAGCTCTTTTGTAGCAATCTCTTTGAGCGCGTTCCAAGTTTCTGTTGTAACGGGCTTGTTGTCGTTCTTGTACTCCTCCGATGTCCACCATACAGTGTTCTCCGATGTTGCATCCTTAACGATGAACTTGTCTTTGGGAGAACGGCCGGTGTAAACACCTGTCATTACATTAACTGCGCCAAGCTCTGTCTCTTGACCAATCTCAAAACCTTCAAGACCGGGCTTTGTCTCCTCGGCAAAAAGCTGCTCGTAAGAGGGATTGTAGATAATCTCGGTAGCACCGGTAATACCATACTTGGTAAGATCTATTGTTGCCATAACTTTAAAAAAATAAGTTGTTTGTTAATAATCTTTTTTATTTTGCGGAAAATCGGTTCGCTTGTGAACTTTTTTAACATTTTTGCTCAAACTTGCCGAAGTTCTCCTAATGCAAAGATATATCTTTTTATTTAAACTCTCAAAACAATTAAATAAAAATTTCTTTAATTACTGCAAAAAGGTATCAGAAGCCGCGTTTTTGGTATTTTTTATCCCTTTCTCAATGTCATCTTGTTACCGTTTCTTTCTTGTTTGTTCTTTTTTACGTGAGCTTTTTTGCGTAGTTTGCCCACTTTTGTATTGCAAAATGCTTTAAATTTTGACATTTTGTTTCGGGCGGTGCTATTGGCTGTTTTTGTGCGATTTCTATTATAAATATGTGTGACATCCGGCAAGGTTGTGCTTTTTTGAATAAAAAAGATTATATTCGCGAAGGAATTGAAGAATAATGCATACGAAAATCATAATAAAAAGATGAAAATTGTAGATTTATCGAAACAAAATTCTGTTTTAAATTGTTTCTTGACGGAAATTCGTGACAAGGATATTCAAAAAGACCAGATGCGTTTCCGTCGTAACATTGAACGCATTGGTGAGATTATGGCCTATGAGATAAGCAAGGAACTTGCATACGAGGCAAAGAGAGTGAGCACACAGCTTGGCGAGGCTGTGCATAATGTGCCGTCCGACAAAGTGGTGCTTGCTACCATTCTTCGTGCAGGATTGCCGTTGCACACAGGCTTTCACAATTATTTCGATAGTGCCGAGAATGCCTTTGTGTCGGCCTATCGTGAATACACCGATGAAACTCATTTTGATGTGAAGGTGGAGTATCTTGCTTCGCCCCGTCTCGACGGCAAGTGCGTGCTGCTTGTTGATACTATGCTTGCGACAGGATGCAGCACTGATTTATGCTATCGTGCATTGCTCACAAAGGGCACTCCCTCCAAAATTATTATTGCTGCGGTTATTGCCAGCCAAGAGGCTGTGGATTTTGTGAAAGAAAAATTCCCTGCCGACACCATTCTTTATTGTGCGGCCATAGACCCGGTGCTCAACGACCACTATTATATAGTTCCGGGGCTCGGCGACGCGGGCGACCTCTGTTTTGGCGAAAAGGAGTAACTGCTGCTTGCTATTGACATATATAAAAGTATAGGCTTGCCGTGGCAAGCCTATACTTTTATATATGTGTGCGGAGGGGCTATTTCCCCAATGCGGTTTTTACAGCCTCTTTTATTGCCGAGCCGCGAAGGTTGCGCTTGATGATGGTTCCGTCGGGGCCTATGAGCATAATCTGCGGAATACCGTTTATGCCATAGAGCTCGGTGGCATTCACCTCGTTTGGAACAAATATCTGTTCATAATCCATCCCTTCGTTCTTTATTGATTCGTGGAACTTCTGTTCTTGGTCCCAGACATTCACACCGAGTACCTCGAATGTGTCGCCTCCGAATTCCTTGTTTACAGCGATGAGGTTGGGAATTTCGCCACGGCAGGGGCCGCACCAGCTTGCCCAGAAGTCGATGAGCACATATTTCCCTTTTCCTACAAAGTCGGAGAGTGAAACTTCCTTGCCGTCGACACCCTTGCCTTTAAAATCGACAAAGGGCTTGCCCTCTTTTGTTGCCTCCTTGTAGCTCATAGCCTTGCGCACATCCTGCAACTGCTTAATGTCGGCAGCATATTTAACGGCCGAAATTACCGAATCGAGTGTGGCAATGTCGCCGTACAGGTTCTGTGCGATGTTAGCAAGCATAAAGGCACCGAAAATGTTGTCCTTGTTGTCGCTTATGCATTTTTTGTAAAGCTCGTTCATCTCCTTTTGCGCGCTGTTGCTGAACGCCATAATCTTCTCTTGTGCCTCCTCTTCCTTAATCATCTGCTCGTATATCTCCTGCTTGCCACTCATAAACTCGTTCAACGATTGTATAAACTCGTTCTTTGCATTGTTGGCACCATTGTTGTCGGTGACAGCCTGCTGGGTGGGGCCGGTAGCTGTAAAGTCGATAATAATTTCGCTGCCGGGCTCGGTGAGCACTATGTTGCTGCGACGGCCTATCTGTGCGCGGCATATTTGCGGCTTTTGAATTTCTCCCGCAAAGGTGAATGCCTTTTTTGTTACCACGCACGAGTCGATGGCCTCGTTGGTGTTGCTGTCTATGAGGTAGGCTGTTGCTCCCTCCATACTGTCGTCGGTGGTACCGTCGATTCTGTAACTGTTATTCTGGCAGGCGGCAAATGAAAGTGCGGCCAATGCCAAAAGTGAGATTTTTTTCATAATATCGTTTGTTTGTTCTTGCAAAAATAGTGAATTAACAATAATGTATGCGCCGGTTGCGGTTTTTTAACATCCGTTGTGTTTTATTCAATGTGCAGCGTTACGCATCCTAAATAGCGACCGTTCTTGTTCATTTGTTGCACAAGAACCTCTTTCCCGTCGCTGTTTGTTATTTTGTCGGGCTCTTTCAAATAAGTGTGTGAGTGGCCACCCAATATTATGTCTATGCCGCTTGTTGCGGTGGCGAGCCTTTTGTCGTCGCAGTCGTTGTCGGGCATTTCATAGCCAAGATGCGACAGGCAGATAACAACATCGCAGCCCTGCTTGCGCAGCATCTGTGCATATTTGTTGGCAGTCTCCACCGGTGACAGATATTTTATCCCTGCATAGTAGTTCTTCGAGATTAGTCCCTCGGGGTTGGGCGAAAGGGCGAAAATGCCTATTTTCACTCTCTTGCGCTCTATTGTCATTGATGGAATTATCACTCCCTCGCAAGGGGTGCCTGTAAAGTCGTAGTTGGAGCAGAGCAGGGGGTAATCGGCTTTTTTTGCTATGCGGGCAAGGTTCTCCATTCCGCAGTCGAATTCGTGGTTGCCTATGGCTCCTGCATTGTAGCCCATTGCGTTCATTGCTTCAATCTCAACATCACCTTTGAAGGTGTTGTAGTAGAGCGAGCCTTGCGAAAAGTCGCCGCAGTCGAACAGCAATACATTGTCGGCCCCTTCCTTCTCCCTGATATCCTCGATGAGCAAGGCGCGGTTCAGAATGCCGGCATTGCCGTTCTTCTCGGGCTCTATGCAACTGTGAGTGTCGTTTGTGTGCAGAATTACAATCTTCTCCTGCGCCTGTGCCACTGTGGCCGTAATGGCGAATATAAACAAAAATATCTTTTTCATCTTGTTGGCTGTTACTTGATGGTTATGCGGCCGTCTGTTGTTGCGCTCACGGCCTTTCCCTCCTTGTGAAGGTCGGAAACATACTGTATCATAAGGTCGCGTATGGTAATCTCCTCCTTAAAAATAATGTTGCTACCCTTCCCCAGAGTGTAGAGCTTGTCGTTGCCCTGTGAAAGGTAGTCGGAGGTGGCGATGAGGTATTCTCTTTCCGGTTCTACACTCTTGCCGCCAACGGTTGCGTCGATTAGCTCGCCGTCGGCAGTTATTGTGAGCCTTGCTCCGCTTATGGCCTCGCCGCCTACCTTTGCAATATCCTTGAATAGCTCGGTGAGCTGTTCGCCGGTGAGAGTGAGGAGGGCGAGGTAATTGTCGAACGGGAATACATTGTATAAATCGCCATAGGTGATGTTGCCCTTTTGAATGGTGCTGCGCAGGCCGCCCTTGTTTGTTATTGCAATGTCAATCTTTTTGCTGCTGTGCTGCTGCGCGGTTGCCAGCAATGCATCGGCGGCAAAGTTCATAAGAGGGCTCTCGGGTGGAGAAACAGTGAGCTCCACAGCAGCCGTGCCTATCACCGGTGCTTTTATGCTGTCTATTGCAGCACTGTATTTTTTTAGAATTTCTCTCACCTCCTCGGCTCCGTCGGCCCTGTCGGTGGCAGTAACCTGTATGTTCCCGCCATCTATGGCTGTAATCTGCTTTTCGGCCTTACTGCATCCTTGCAGTGCCGTTGCGGCAATCAATAAAGCGGTTATCGTCTGTTTCATTTCATTATTGTTTTTACCGTTCAAAAATAGTCTATATGTTCCTAAAAAGCAATTAAGTGCGAAAAAAAAGAGGATAATTTGGCAGAATTGGGAAAAAGGCCTATCTTTGCAGTCGCTTTCGGCGTAATCGCTGTCAAGGAAGAGTAACTTGATATGTTGCGTTGGAATGATTGAACAATTTAAACAATTCAAAGTAATGGATTTAATTAAAATTGCAAAAGAAGCATTTGCTACTGATGTAAAGCGTGAGCTTAACTTTCACCCCGGTGACACAGTTACAGTAGCTTACAAAATCATTGAGGGAACAAAAGAGCGCATCCAGATGTATCGCGGTGTTGTTATCAAAATCTGCGGTCACGGTGCAGAAAAGCGTTTTACTGTACGCAAAATGTCGGGTACAGTAGGCGTTGAGCGTATCTTCCCTTTGAACTCGCCCTCTATTGACAGCATCACTGTTAATAAGTTCGGTCGTGTTCGTCGTGCAAAACTTTACTACTTGCGTGCCCTCACAGGTAAGAAGGCTCGTATCAAGGAGATTAAAGCGTAAGCGACTCAAAAGAGCTTTGAAAATAAAAACTGCTGCCCGCCGGGCAGCAGTTTTTATTTTGTGTAATATTGTTCAATTATAGGGTGCCGATGAAACGCACTCCTTTCTCAATATGCTTAATGCATCGTCCCTGTCACACTCATCGATAAGCACCCACACTTCTCCGCCCAATGTTGCATAGGGTGCAGTCACGGCCGACATTGTTTCGTTGCGCAACACGCACGCGATATTGTTATCCTCCAACAGCCCCTGCACGAGCTGTGCCTGCCACAGGTTCCCTCCAAAAATCTTTATAAGATGATGCTGCCTTTTTCTTCTGCTTGCCATAATTACCTCCTTTTATTATTAGAAACATCTGCGACGGGCAGTTGTTTACGCTATTGCAAAAATAGTATCTTTCGGCATATTCCGAAAAATATGACGGTTTAATAATTGAATTTCGCAAAATAATAGTATCTTCGTGCATAATCTTTGTGCAGAGTAATATTAATGATTAAAACGATATAATTATGTTGGATGTAAAAGCTTGTTTGAGTGAGATTGAGGAGATGATGGAGATGACCATTATGCACCTCGAAGATGAGTATTCGCACATTCGTGCAGGAAAGGCCAATGTACACATTCTCGACTGTGTGCGCGTGAGCTCCTATGGCTCGGAAATGCCTCTTAACAATGTGGCAACAATAACTACCCCCGACCTGCGTACCATCGCCATTAAGCCTTGGGACAAGAATATGATTGCTCCCATCGAGAAGGCTATCATCGACTCGCCCGTGGGAATTATGCCCACCAACAACGGCGAGGTAATAATCATTGCAATCCCTCCCTTGACCGGTGAACGCCGTAAAGACCTTGTGAAGCAATGCTCTCACGAACTTGAAACTGCAAAGATAAGTATCCGCAATGCTCGTCGCGACGGCATCGATACAATGAAAAAATCGGTTAAGGACGGCACTCCCGAGGATATTGCAAAGGACGGCGAAGAGAAATTGCAGAAAATTCACGACAAGTACATAAAGAAAGCCGAGGAGATTTTTGCAGCGAAGGAAAAGGAAATTCTCACCGTATAATCAGTTGCCGTGCAGGGTGTTGTAGTTAAAAGTTCGGGCAGTGTGTATGCTGTGCGCACAGCCGACGGTGCCACTGTCGATTGCTGGGTAAAGGGCAATTTCCGCTTAAAGGGAATAAAGAGCACCAATCCTGTGGCGGTGGGCGACAATGTCAGGTTCGATGTGCGTCCCGACGGCACGGCATATATAGTGGAGATTATGGAGCGTCGCAACTACATAGTGCGCAAGGCATCGAACCTCTCGAAGCAGTCGCACATCCTTGCCGCCAATCTCGACCTTTGCTTCCTTGTCGTTACAATAAGTCACCCGACAACCTCCACCACCTTCATCGACCGTTTCTTGGCCTCGGCCGAGGCCTATCGGGTGCCCGTGGTGCTGGTCTTTAATAAGGCCGACCTGTACACCCCCGATGAGGCTGCCGAGCTTGAATATCTTTGTGCCCTCTATCGCAACATCGGCTACACCTGTCTGGTGACAAGTGCCGAAAAGGGAGAGGGCATCGGGGAACTTCGCGAGGTTATGCGAGGCAAGGTGTCGTTGCTCGCGGGTAATTCGGGTGTGGGAAAATCGAGCCTTGTGAATGCCGTGGCTCCGCAGTTGGCGGCCAAGGTGGGCGAAATTTCCAAGATTCACGACACGGGAATGCACACTACCACATACACCGAAATGTTCGAATTTATGCCCGACAGCTACATTGTCGACACTCCCGGCGTAAAAGGCTTCGGCTCATACGCAATGGAAAAGGAGGAGATTGCTCACTATTTCGTGGAGTTCTTCGAGCTGTCGAACGGCTGCAAATATGGTAACTGCACACATACTCACGAACCCGGTTGCGCTGTGCTTGCCGCACTCGAAGAGGGTAGGATAGCCCCCACACGCTATCAGTCCTATTTGAGTATGCTCGACGATGAAGAGGAGGGAAAATACCGCTCGGCAGAGTAAATGAAATATAGTTCTGTTTGCGTAATGCAAGTGCCTGATACTGATAGTTTAATAATTAAAAATAACAGCTTATTTTAGGAAAGAAAAATAATTTGATAGCCTTGAAAGATCGTTATAAGACGATGTGAGGCGTTGTATAATAAAAGCATCATAATGCTTTGTTCTGAGCCTGTTGAAACCTAGGAAATTTCATAATTAGAGTTTAGGAACAAATGTCAGAAGTGAGTGCTTACGGGTATGGAAAACTATATCCCGGAGTGTGTATGAGGGTGTTAATCCTCATTACACACTTTTTCCGGATATTATTATCATACTACGTGGGTATTAATTCTGTTTCGTTCAACTCTAAAGGTTTTCCTAGGACCTCAACAAGCGAACGGGCAAGAATTGGTACCCGCTTTTTGTATAATAATAAACCATAAAATATTAACTTTATGAAATCTATTTTTAAAATTCTACTTTCTTTGTGTGTCGTCCTTATTACGGCATCTTGCGCTCATCCCAAATATTTAACTCCTGATATTAAGAAAAGCTATTTGACTAATACAGGAACTTTTGTTGTTCAAAATATGGACAATAAGGGAAAAATTGAACCACAGTCATTGACTGCACATTACGATGGCTTTGATGTGAGATATAAAATATCGGATGCAAAATTGGTGTCGTTTGAGATTATAAATAACACGAATAAATCGTTGATTATCGATAAATCGAAGTGCTATGTTCTGTACAACGGATATTCTACTGAATTATTCAAGGATGTTCGTTCCTCGCGCAGTACCACGTTCAATAATGTTCAGGATGCTATAAACAATGTACAAACAAGTGATGCAAGCATTACTATGACCATTCCTCCTTATTCTAAATGGAGTTTGCCATTAAATGAAACAAATCTTCGTTCGATTGAATTGCCTGCGTTTATGGAAAATTTAGGTGTTCATTCCGTTTCGTCATACGATAATCCCGAAACAGTTGAGTTTGTAATACCATATACGTTTGACTACTCTCTTACAAAGTGGAATACTTCGAGGAATAGGGTTTATGTAGGGCATATTAAGGTTAGCAATGAAATGCTCCCTGTTTCACAAAATAAATTAATGCTTAATGACAACAACTATCAATTTTGTGGAAAGATACTTTATATTAATAATAAAGAGGAAATAGATAATGTGAATAGAGAAAATATAGAAATATGGAAAAGACATCGTCGAGCAGTTAATACCAGTCATATATTTTGGGGAATTGTTACTTCGCCTACGGTGGTCTTTCCTCTGTTCATATATGCGTATAATTTAAGTTGTAAAAGATATTGGGATGGGTATTTAAAGGACTACGGACACAGACCTAAAATATATAATTCCGATGGAACTTATACGTATTATAAGAAGAATTTGAATGAGAAAGCTAAATATTAATCTTTATCCATTCGAAAGTTTGGGGTAATTATAATATACAGAAAAGCGACCCTTAAAAAGGTCGCTTTCTTGCTTTATATAATCCTTATCTCTTTTATTGAGGATTCTTAATAAGATACTCGGCAATCTGCACAGCATTGAGGGCGGCACCTTTTTTAATCTGGTCACCCACAATCCACATAATAATTCCATTGGGGTTAGTGAGGTCCTTGCGTATGCGGCCGGCATACACAGGGTCGCTTCCGGCAAGGAACAAGGGCATAGGATACTCCTTCTTGTCGGGGTTGTCCATAAGCACAAGGCCTTCACCCTCGGCAACTGCCTTCTGCACCTGCTCCACGGTGAGAGGCTCCTCGGTCTCAATCCACAATGTCTGTGAGTGAGAGCGCAAGGCCGGTACACGCACACACTGCGCACTCACCTGAATGTCGCTGTGCATAATCTTGCGTGTTTCGTTATACATCTTCATCTCCTCTTTTGTGTAACCATTGTCGGTGAACACATCAATCTGGGGAATTACGTTGAATGCCAGCTGATAGGCAAATTTCTCCACAGTAGGCTCCTCGCCTGCAAGCACTTGGCGATACTGCTCATAAAGCTCGGCCATTGCCGCTGCGCCGGCACCGCTTGCCGCCTGATAGGTCGATGAATGCACGCGCTTGATGTGCGAGAGATTTTCGATGGCCTTCAATGCAACCACCATCTGTATTGTTGTGCAGTTGGGGTTGGCTATGATGCCGCGGGGGCGGTTGTATGCGTCGGTGGGGTTTACTTCGGGTACCACCAAAGGCACATCCTCGTCCATACGGAATGCGCTCGAATTGTCAATCATCACGCAACCGTGCTTGGTGATAGTCTCGGCAAACTCCTTTGAAACACCGCCACCGGCCGACACAAAGGCATAATCGACCCCTTTAAAGTCGTCATTGTGTTTAAGCTCCTTCACGGTGTAGTCTACCCCTTTGAAGTTATATACCTGCCCGGCACTGCGAGCCGAACCGAAAAGCACCAGTTCGTCGAACGGGAAATTTCTCTCTTCGAGAACGCGCAGGAACTCCTGTCCCACCGCTCCGCTTACGCCAACAATAGCTATCTTCATATTTGTGTTTTTTTATTTTAGACGGCGCAAAGATAGCAATATAATTTTCAAAAAGTGTAATACACGGTTCCATTTTCTTCTAAAACGATGCATAATTTATGTGTTGCGCAGCATTTTTGTCGCTTTTTGCTCCCTTTTTCGGGCAAATTGTCCTCTTTGTAATTATATTTTTGTATTTTCGTCCCGGTAATTACACCGTTCAGAAATATGGAGAAAAATTGGTTGCAGCGTGGAGAACTTCTGTTGGGAAGTGAGAGGCAGGAGCGTTTGGCCAAGGCTCACATTATGGTGGTGGGCTTGGGCGGCGTGGGCTCGTGGGCTGTGGAGATGTTGTGCCGCGCGGGTGTGGGCTCGTTCACGATAATAGATGCCGACAATGTGGATGTTACCAATGTGAACCGTCAGATGCCGGCCCTTGCAAGCACGGTGGGATTGCCAAAATGCGATGTTGTTGCGGCCCGTCTGCGCGAGATTAACCCGCAGGTGAAATTGCGTGTGGAGCGAGTGTTTATAGACGAGGAGAATATTCCGCAACTTCTTTCCGCAACACCCTGCGACTTTGTGGTCGATGCGATAGACACTCTCCCGTCGAAGGCTGCGCTCATAATGCACTGCTGGGAGCAGGGGATTAGGATTGTGTCGAGTATGGGGGCCGGTGCCAAAATGAACCTTGCCGACATAAGACAGAGCGATTTATGGAAAAGCGAGCATTGCACGCTGGCCAAGAATTTGCGTCGTCTGCTGCGCGATTATCGCGGAAAGTATCGTCTGCCGGTGGTTTACAGCTGCGAACCGCCACACGCAGAGGCCATCTGCCCCAACCCCGGCGGCGGCAAGCCCATAATAGGTTCGTTGGGCTATTTTACGGCAGTCGTCGGTTGCCATCTTGCCGAATATGTAATAAAGGAACTATGATAGATATAAAGGATATAACCAAGAATTTTGGTGATTTACAGGTGCTGCGTGGAGTTAATCTGCACATCGATAAGGGCGAAGTGATAAGCATTGTAGGTCCCAGCGGTGCCGGAAAAACAACGCTCTTGCAGTTGATAGGCACTCTCGACAAGCCCACTTCGGGCAGCATAGAATTTAATGGCAAGGAACTTTGCCGTATGAGCGAGAGCGAGCTTGCCACCTTCCGCAACAAGCACATTGGTTTTGTGTTTCAGTTCCACCAGCTGTTGCCCGAATTTACAGCATTGGAGAATGTGATGATTCCCGCACTAATTGCCGGCCGCAACCGCAAGGAGACCGAGAGAGAGGCCGTGGAACTGCTCGAAGTTATGGGCTTGAAGGAGCGTGTCGCGCATAAGCCGTCTGAAATGTCGGGTGGCGAAAATCAGCGTGTAGCCGTAGCCCGTGCTCTCATAAACCGTCCCGATGTTATATTGGCCGACGAGCCTTCGGGCAGCCTCGACAGCAAAAACAAAGAGGAACTCCACAAGCTCTTCTTTGAATTGCGCGACCGTTACGGCCAGACATTCCTCATTGTCACTCACGATGAAGGCCTTGCTGCCACCACCGACCGCACAATAAGAATGGTCGATGGCACTGTTCACAGCAATATTGTAAAAAAATAGCACTCTCCCATTTTACTTTTTGCATTCTTGCGAGTCCAATATTGTGAAACAAGAGAATAACGATTATGAAAAAGAGTATTATATTGCTTTTTGCAATGTTGCTGGCCGTTGCGGCCTATTCACAGAACCGCGATGATAAATCGCGTGCACGCCGTCGCGAAATAAACCCCGAAATGATGGCTATTGCTCAGACAAACAATCTCCACAAGGTATTGGAGCTCGACAGTGTGCAGTATAATATGGTAATGCTTATGAACTACTCCGATGCAATGGCTATGCAGGAGAATATGAAGGCCCGTGAGGGTGAAAGACGTATGCAACCCTCCGAGGAGGAGCGTCGTGCCCGTGCCGAAGTGATGAAGCAGCGTCGTGCCTTGCGTGACGAACAGATGAAGAAAATCCTCACCTCCGAGCAGTATGAAAAATATCTCAAATATATGCAGGAGGTTTCAAAGAACGGCCGTCACGGTGGCAAGCGTCCCCGTCGCGAGGCTCCTCACGGTGCAAGGGAGTAATCATTGCATTGCACACTTCAAAAGGTATGTACCATAATTGACAAGCTGTGTCAAGGTTTTAATTTTGACACAGCTTGTTTTTTTCTTATCTTCGCCTCCGATAAAATGTATATATGGCGATAGATTTACAAATAGAAGGAATTTCCAAACGCTTCGGCGACCTTGAACTTTTCACCAATATCTCATTCACGGTCGAGGAGCGGCAACGCATAGGGCTCATAGCCCGTAACGGCCGGGGCAAAAGCACCCTGTTGAAGATTATTGCCGGCGAAGAACCTTGCGACGAGGGGCGAATAACCCTTCGCGGCGGCATAAGGGTTGGCTATCTGGAACAGGAGCCCGATTTTGATGGAGAACTCACGGTTATAGAGGCCTGCTTGCGACGCAACATCGAGAAGGCCGATGTTATAGCACGTTACGAACGGGCGGTGGAGGCCGGCGACGAAAAGGCGTTGCAACATCTTATGGAGGAGATGGACCGCCTCGAAGCGTGGGACTATGAGAACCGTGCCAAGCAGGTGCTGGGCAAGCTTAAAATATCACGTTTCGACCAGCCTGTAAAGGAACTCTCGGGCGGCCAGAAGAAACGCATAGCCCTCGCCTCGGTGCTCATTGAACAGCCCGAACTTATGATTCTCGACGAGCCCACCAACCATCTTGATATGGAAATGGTCGAGTGGCTCGAAGATTATCTCTCGCGCACCGCTTGCAGCCTGCTTATGGTTACTCACGACCGCTATTTTCTCGACAATGTTTGCAACACCATAATAGAAATAGACGATAATGTGCTCTATCGTTACAACGGCAATTACAGCTACTTCCTTCAACGGCGCGAGGAACGCCTGCAAAATCAGGCAGTGGAGGTGGCTCGCGCCCGTAATCTGCTGCGCAAGGAACTCGATTGGATGCGTCGTCAGCCACAGGCCCGCGCCCACAAGGCAAAATATCGTATCGACGCTTTCTACAAGCTCGAAGAGAAGGCTGCCGCAATGCGCGACGACCCTCGCGTGTCGCTCGAAGTGAAGGCGCAGTACATCGGCAACAAGATATTTGTGATGCGTGCAATCTCCAAGGCCTTTCCCGGCAAGATAATCACAAACGATTTTTATTACACATTCGCACGATACGAAAAGCTGGGTATTGTAGGTAACAATGGTACCGGCAAGTCCACATTCATAAAAATGCTTCTCGGCAGGGTAGCCCCCGACAGCGGTACAATAGAAGTGGGCGAAACTGTAAAATGGGGATATTACAGCCAAGATGGCCTCTCGTTCGACGAGCAGATGAAGGTAATAGATGTTGTAAAGAACATTGCCGAGGTTATTCTCGTGGGCGGTAAGATGCTCACAGCCTCGCAATTCCTTCAACATTTTCTTTTTTCGCCCGAGAAGCAATACAGCTATGTCTATAAATTAAGCGGTGGCGAGAAACGGCGTCTTTATCTGTGCACCGTGCTGATGAGCAACCCCAACTTCCTTGTCCTCGACGAGCCCACCAACGACCTTGACATAGAGACCTTGCAGGTGCTCGAAGAGTATTTGAACGATTTTAAAGGCTGTGTCATTGTGGTGAGCCACGACCGCTATTTTATGGACCGCGTGGTCGACCACTTATTTGTCTTTAACGGTGAGGGCAACATAAAGGACTTTCCCGGCAATTACACCGACTATCGCGAGTGGCGCGACGAGGAGCGTGCAGCCGCTGCCAAAAATGCAGCCGCGCAAGCGGCAAAGGCTGCCCTCGTCAAGCAGAATCACCGCTCCGAAGAGAAACGCAAGCTCACCTTCAAGGAGAAACGTGAGTATGAAACGCTGGAAACGGAAATTATGGAGCTCGAAGAAGAGAAGAGCACGTTGGAGCAGGAGATGAGCAGCGGAACACTTGCCACAGAAGCCCTGTTGGAAAAATCGCTGCGCATACAGCAGGTAATAGAGCTTATAGACGAAAAAACTCTTCGCTGGCTCGAACTTGATGAGTTTGCGAAGTGATTATGTAAAAAAATATGGTAAAACAGGTACACGATTAAGCTATCTTTTAGCTAATTTTGCATCGTACACAATCAAACAAAAACAATATGAACAGTAGTCCTAAAATAGACCGTTTCACCTTTTACGCCGAAACGTTCCTTGTCGATGGCACCGGACGGGTGCGCCTGTCGACACTTTGTAACCAGATGCTAACCAGTGGCGGCCGTCACGGCGAAGCTCGCGGGTTTGGTGCAACAACAAGGCTCGGCTGGGTCCTTGCCCGTATGGCAGTTAAGGTAGAACGGGTGCCATTGTGGCGTGAGCGGTATTATATAGAAACGTGGGTGCGTAACCTCTATCACGGCTTTACCGACCGCTGTTTCCGCGTAATTGACGAGGATGGCAACATTCTTGCATCGTCCATCGCCACATTTGCGCTTATGGATTTAAAGAGCCGCACAGCGGTCGACCTTAACAAAGAAATAGGGCAACGCCTTCTCGAATGTATCCTGCCCGATGAACCATTGCCGTTGCACCGCATCCCCACGATACCCCGCACCCCGGTAGAGGAGGTTACCTTCCGTCGCCATCCGCAATACAGCGACGTTGATATAAACGGTCATATGAACAGCATCCGCACGCTGGAACATATACTCGACTCCTTCCCCCTCTCCTATATGAGAACCCACGCTCCCACAGGCTTTGTCATAAGCTATATGCAGGAGGGCGAGGCTACCGAGGAACTCTCCTACGGCATTAAACAGATTGAGGAGAACCGTTACATCGCGCAGGTGACAAAGGAAAATGGCGCAACAGCCTCGCGCTGCGAACTGACATTCACACCAATAGCCGATTAGATTAGGTATATAATAAATGTGCGCCACATAAAAAGTGTGGCGCACATTTATTATATAGTCAAGTATAGGAAAAGTATTTTAAGCAATCTTTGTGAATACAATATAGGTTCCTTTCTCATAATTGATTAAAGACATTGTGCCCTCTCCGTATTCTACTCCATAATATTTCACACGCAGTCCGCTTCTTTTGTCTTTCAAATAGAGTATTCTTCCTTCTTCGTCATACTCATACAAGTAGCTCGCCTCCTCATAGTCGGTGTAAACGCCGTTACCGCTTGTTATTGTAATATCGATTCTTTCGGTGCAATGACCGTCATTGTCAAAAGTGAAGCGATAAGTGTATCTTTCTCCGGGTTCATCAACTCTTGCCTCCCAAGTCCCAACAAGTTTATTTGTCGGCTGCGGTTGTTGTATCAACATACCAAGAGCCAAGGGGCTGGGTTCTTCTCCACCACCATCGCTGCAAGATGTGAAACCGAAACTTGTCAATGCTATAAAAAGCACAGGTAACATTTTGTAGATAAATGTCTTTTTCATAATAAATAAATTTTAATTTGTGTTAATATTTCTTTTCGCAGGCAAATGTAAGTCAAAGATATTAGAAATTACCCCCCCGTAGTTAAAAATGGTTAAATGATGTGATTTTATGTAAATTTACGGAATTGAGTAATAAAAAGTATTCTTGAATAATAAAACATGAGGGCGCCCTTTCTTTTGGGCCACCCTCATCGACTCTCACTTTTTGTCCTATTTTTTCTTTTCGTGGCTTTTCCCGCGCAGCTTCTCCTCCAACATCTGCACCCATTCATACCAGTTGGGAATATAGAGCGTTGCCACAATGGTGTTGAGCAACATTCCGAACACTACCGCCGCGCCCAACGAGAGGCGGGCGTTTGCTCCTGCGCCACCGGCAAAGAGTAACGGCATTACACCTAATACAAAGGCAAAAGAGGTCATAAGAATAGGGCGCAAACGCACGTGTCCGGCCTCGGCGGCACTCTGCCTTATGCTGTTCCCTGCCGCACGAAAATCCCTTGCAAACTCCACAATGAGAATACCGTTCTTCGCGCTCAATGCAATGAGCAGAATAATTCCCACCTGCGTGTATATGCTCACGGGAATATCGAATACCCAACAGCCAATGATTGCGCCAAGCAGGGCAATAGGTACGCCGGTGATTGCCGCCACGGGGCTTCCCCAGCTCTCATATTGTGCCGCGAGCACCAGATAGGCCACAAGTATGGCAAGAATAAATATAATGGTGGTGCTGCTGCCGGCGGTTTTTTCCTGATAGGCTACACCCGTCCACTCAAAGCCGAATTCGTTGCCAAGCTCGGCCCGCAACAGCTGTTCAATATCCTTCATCGCCTCGCTCGAACTGAAACCCTGTGCCACGTTGCAGGTGATAGTCGCACTGTTGTACATATTGTAGCGTCCCAGCTGGTCGATGCCCAAAATCTCCTCGGCCTTTATGAAACTGCTGAACGGCACCATTTCACCCTTGTTGTTGGCAAGGCTCAGCCCCAGCACATTATCGATAACCTTCTGGCTCTTTTCGCCGGCTGCCATCTTCACCTGCCATATTCGTCCGAGCATCACAAAGTCGTTGACATAAATTGCACCCATATAATAGCTTAATGTAGAGAGCACCGCGCCCATATCCAGCCCCATAGAGATAGCCTTCTCGCGGTCGATGTTAAGAAAATATTGCGGAACATCGGCCTCATAGGAACTGTTCACACTCTCCACTGCCGGAGCCTCTGTGTAATTGGCGACAATAGCATCGACACCCTTCTGCATTTCGGTGAGCCCCAATGCCTTGCGGTCCTCCAACTGCAACTGCAATCCTCCAATGTTGCCTATTCCCGGAATTGCCGGCGGCACTATGGCAAAGCACTGCGCCTCCTCAATCTCAATATATGCTTGGCGATTGAAACGCTCCACAATGGCAGCGGCTTTCTCTTCGGCCTTCTTGCGCTCGCTCCAATCTTTAAGCACCACAAATACGCTGGCAGCATTGCTCTGCTGTCCGTTGTTCAGTATGCTGTAACCGCTTATGCTTATATTGGTCTTAACCTCGGGGTAGGCCGAAACAATCTTTTCGACCTTTGCGGCAACAGCCTCGGTGCGTGCAAGCGATGCGGCAGGCGGTAGTTGCACGGCTATGATGAAATATCCGTCATCCTCCTCGGGAATGAATGTCGTGGGCCATTTGCTGAACATAATGAGTGCCAGCACCGACATTGCAACGAAACTTATGGCCGCAAGGCCTGCCCGTCGCAAGAGGTAGCCCACGCTCCTGTCGTAGAGCCGTTGCATAGCATCGTACCCCTTGTTGAATGCCGTGAAGAAACGCCCCAGCTTTCTCTCTCTTGTGGGGCGGAGCAGCAGTGCACACAGGGCCGGAGTGAGTGTGAGTGAATTAAAACCGCTCAACAGCGTGGCCGTGGCTATGGTGAGGGCAAATTGCTTGTACATCTGCCCCGAAATTCCGCTAATCATTGTGGTGGGGATAAACACGGCCATCATCACCAATACAACACCCACGATGGGCCCCGAAATTTCACGCATCGCCTTCTCGGTAGCTTCGCGTGGCGGCAGGTTCTCATCGTCGAGAATGCGCGTGGCATTCTCCACCACCACAATAGCATCGTCCACCACAATGGCAATGGCGAGTATCAGCCCGAACAGCGAGAGGGTGTTGATGGAAAAGTCGAGCAGTTCCATCACCGCAAGAGTGCCTATGAGCGACACAGGAATAGTGAGGCAGGGAATGAGCGTCGCCCGCCAATTTTGCAGAAACAGGAAAATTACAAGAATAACAAGCACGGTAGTCTCCACAAAAGTGTATAATACCTCGTGTATGGAGCTGCGCATAACATCGGTAGTGTCGAGCGCAATCTGATATTCCACCTGTGGTGGGAAACTCTCGCCAAGCTCTTCCATCTTCTCCCTCACAGCCTTCGACACTGCAAGCGAGCTTGAACCGGGCAACTGATACACGGCAAGAGCAGCGGTAGGCTTCCCTCGCAGTCGCGACGAAGAGGCGTATGTTTCGCTGCCAATCTCAATGTCGGCAATATCGCGCAGACGCAGCATCTCCACCCCGTTGTTGCGTATCACAATGTTGGCAAACTCCTCGGCGTCCTTCAAACGCCCCTGCACATTGAGAGTATATTGGAAGGCATTGTCGGCACCGGCCCCGAGCGTCTGTCCCACATAACCTGCCGAAATTGCAAGGTTCTGTTTCGAAATTGCCTGATACACCTCGGCAGGGGAAATTCCTCTTATGCGCATAGCCTCGGGGTTGAGCCACACGCGCATAGAGTAGTTGCCGGCACCCATAATATTGACCGAGCCCACTCCCGGGGTGCGTGTGAGCTGGTCCACAATCTGCAATTCTGCATAGTTCGACAGATAGAGCTGGTTATATGTGCTGTCGCCCGTGAGGGTAATGAAAAGCACCACGTTCGACGACTGCTTCTGCACCGTCACACCCTGCTGGACAACCTCGGCCGGCAAGGAATTCATAGCAATGTTCACCCTGTTCTGCACCAGCACCGTCGCCATATCAATGTCGGTTCCCACCTCAAATGTAACGGTGAGCCTGTATGTGCCCGACGACGAGGAGGTAGAACTCATATAAATCATATTATCCACTCCGTTCACCTGCTGCTCGATGGGTATTCCCACAGTCTGTGCAATAGTTTCGGCATTGGCACCCGGGTACACTGCATTTACCTGCACCGTGGGAGGGGTTATCGAGGGATATTGGTCTATGGGAAGAACGAACAGCGCGGCACCTCCTGCCACCAGCAGCAACAGCGACAATACCGTCGCAAATATGGGCCGTTCGATAAAGAATTTTGAGAAATTCATAATTTATTCTGTTTGTACGTTTTTATTCTCTGCCCTCCATAATGGGTGTTACGCGCATTCCGTTGCGCACTTTGAGCAGGGCTTTTGTAACATAACGCTCACCGGGTCGCAATCCGCCTGTGACGAGTCGCAACGTATCTTCCACAAGGTTGCCTGTCTCAATGCTGCGATACTGCACAATGTTGCTGTCGTTTACCACATATAGGTATTTCCCCAGCTGGTCGGTGCCTATCGAGGCATCTCTCACAAGAATGCCATTCTCTATTTTCTCGTAAGGCAGCACTACGCTTATGTAGCTGCCCGGTTTTAGAAACAGATTGCTGTTGTCAAGCTCCGCCCTCACACGCAGTGTGCCGGTGCTCAAATTTATGTCGGGCGACAGATAATCCATCTTGGCCTTCCAACTGAAATATCGATCGTTGCCCAGCGTGAAGGTTATATACTCCTCTTTGCCCACCTCATTGTCGCGCCGTTGCTTCACCAGCCATTGGTTGTCGGTAATGTCGAAGTAGGCATACATCTTGTTGTCCTTATACATCCTGCACAGCTCCACAGGGCTTGCCGCTCCGGGGATATATGTGCCCACCGAATAGTTCTCTATGCCCACAACCCCGTCCATAGGGGCCTTCACATAGCAGTAGCCGAGATTGGTGCGTGCGGTGCTCAATGCTGCTTTTGCATTGTTTACTTTCGCAGTGTAGCTCTTTACATTGCTTTTAGCCTGCAACACCTCAATCTGGCTCACAGCATCGCTTGCCGCCGCCTGTTGCATCCTCTCGTAATTGCTCAGTGCATATTCAAGTTCCGCTTGGGCAGTGCTCAATGCCGCTTCGGCCTGTGTTACGGCATTTTCGTAGAGCGTGGGTTCTATAATGAATAGCGTGGTACCCTTTTTCACCCTGCTGCCGGGAGTGTAATTCTGCATCAGCAGGGTGCCGCTTGCCCGTCCCACAATGGATAGTGTGGCGTCGGCATCGAGATACCCCGGGTATTCGCGCGTGAGGGTTACTTCGCGTGTGATGGGCTTGGCAACCTCCACCGGCAGAGCTGCGGTGGCGTTGCTCTGTTCGCCACTTTTTTGGCAGGCGGTCGTGAGGATGGCTGCCACTGTTACGGCTGTTGTTATAATCTTTTTCATATATGTTGTTTATGGGTTTATTACCATCCGCCACCAAGGGCTTCGTATAGTTGCACAAGGGATTTTAGCGACGCACCTTGTGCCTGCACCAGATAGTCCTGATAGCTGAGCAGGGTGCGCTGTGCATCGAGCACATTCTGGAATTGTGTGAGTCCCTGCTTGTATAGTTCGAGCGAAAGTTCCAGCGTTTCGCGGCACTGGTTCACAGCCTCTTTTGTGGCTACTGTTTGTGCAATGGAACTGCTGTACAGGCTCATTGCACTCTCAACCTCCTGCATAGCCGTCAGCACGCTGTTGTTGAACGACAGAATACTCTGTTCAAGGGTGGCCCGTGCTTCGCGTGTGGCATTTATTCTGTCGCCACCGGTAAACAGTTTCCATTGCATTGCAGGAGCAATCTGCCAAGTGAGGCTGCGTGCGTTGGGAAGCTCTTTCAGTTTGTCTGCCTCGTAGCCCACCGAGCCTGTGAGGTAAAATTCGGGCAACCAGTCGCGTTTGGCAGCTCCAAGAGCGGCAGCGTATGCCTCAATCTCCTTTTCGGCCTTGCGAATGTCGGGGCGACGGAGCAGCAGAGTGGCCGGCACGCCCATTTCCACAGGCTCCACATAAGAGGGCAGTGCAGTGACCTGCGAAGGCCATTCGTCAAGGTCGCCCGGGCTGCAACCGAGCAACACCGCCAAGCTGTTGCGGTAACCGCTTATGCTCGCCTCCATTGCCGGAATTTGTGCAAGTGTGTTATAATATACGCTTTTCGATTGTGCCACATCGAGCTTCGATGCAAGGCCGCTGTTGTAGCGCGATGTTACTATCTTTATAATCTCTTCCTGCGAAGCTACATTATTGCGCAACACCTCCAACTGCGCCATTCCTTGTTTAATGGAGAAGTAGGTCGATGCTACGTTTGCGCACAGAGCCACCATCACCGCCCTATACTCCTCCTCGGTTGCTTGGAATAATCTTTTTTGTGTCTTTGAACGCATATAAATGCCGCCAAACACATCTATCTGCCAATTTACATTGACAGCAGCACTGTAATATCCACCGACACTCTCCCTGTACTCGCTCAATGCAGTGTTACCGCTGCTTCTTGCCCTTTGCCATCCGGCCGAGAGTGCCACCTGTGGCAACATCGCACTTTGAGCCTGTCGCCACACTGCCTTTGCCCGTTTGATATTCTCAATGGCAGCGAGGGCCGAGAAATTCTGTCGGGTGGCAACAGTAATCAATGAGTCGAGCTGTGCATCCTCGAAGTTTCTCCACCATAGGTCATTATCGGGCATAGTCTGTTCCGCGTAGCTGTTGTCGTTCCAACTGTCGGGGAGCGAATAAGTGAGGAATTTCTCGCCATCCTGTCCCTTTGTCGTGGGGGCGGCGAGCAGTAGAATGAAAAAAACAAAAATAGACCTCGTCATAGTTCTTTAATCTGTTAAGCAGATTATTAACACACGGGCGAGGTCTATGGTTTTGTGGCTTTTAGGAAAATAATGTAGGAGAGGTGTCGGCTCGTCTTATATGGCAGTGGTTGGTTAAAACAAGAACAGCATCGTTTCACAACGATGCTGTTCTTTGTCGGACGCTTCCGACTTTAACTATTTAACTTAATATTAACTTACCTTGCGATAAGTTAGCGTGTATGCAGCAGCAAGCTGCATCTTT
>JAFTUV010000055.1 GCA_017466065.1 Bacteroidaceae bacterium | reverse complement strand
ATATGTTTCAGCAGTGGTGCCCTTAACAACGATGAGGTTCTTGCCGTTTAACTGTTCCACATCGGTGATAAGTGCGTTATCGGGAGAAACCACACCGAGCTTTACCTTCATATAGGGCAGTGCGAAGTCAACCTGCTGGGCACGTTCCTCGGTCACAGTGAAGTTTGCAAGGATGATATCTACTTTACCGGTTGCAGCATATTCCACACGGCTTGCGGGATCGGTGGAAACATATTCAACCGCTACACCAAGGTCTTTTGCAATGCGTTCTGCAAAGTAAACATCATAGCCCTGATACTTGCCGTTCTCATCTACATAGCCGAAAGGAGCCTTGTCGCTGAATACACCGATTACGATCTTGCCGCTTTCCTTGATCTCATCAAGAGTGCGGAAGGATGCTGCTGTGTCGTCATTGTTGCCGCCGCAAGCTGTAAGTCCAACTACCAGGAGCAGAGCGGCTACGGTTAAAGAGAGTAATTTAATAAAAAGATTGTTACGTTTCATGAGAAATTCCTTCTTTCAATATTTTGCGACATTTTGCCGTTTTAGTCTGTATTTGTCCTGCGTTTATCAAAAGCAAAGGTTTGCAGGAATTCCTTTGCCCGTTCGGTTTTCGGATTGGTAAAAAATTCATCCGGTTTGGAGTCCTCGACAATATTACCGCCATCCAAGAAAATGATGCGGTCTGCAATTGCACGGGCAAACTGCATTTCGTGGGTGACGATTACCATTGTCATACCCTGATTGGCAAGCTCCAGCATAACATCCAGAACTTCTCTTACCATTTCAGGATCCAGAGCTGCGGTTACTTCGTCAAAAAGCATTACCTCGGGGTTCATACAAAGCGCACGGATAATCGCCACACGCTGTTTCTGACCGCCCGAGAGTTCTCTTGGGTAGGCTTTGCGCTTTTCCCAAAGGCCGACTCGTTTGAGTAGCTTTTCGGCTTGGCTCTCAACCTGCTTTTTAGGCCGTTTTTGAACTTTAACGGGAGCTAATGTGATATTATCCATAATATTTTTATGTGGAAATAAATCATAGCTTTGAAAAACCATGCCGATCTTCTGACGAAGCTGTGTGATGGTTTTACCGTCAGAGGTTATCTCTTCACCGTCTAAAAATATGTTACCGGCACTGGGAGACTCCAAACCGTTCATACATCGCAGAAGCGTACTTTTTCCGCATCCTGACGGACCAAGTACCACAACGACTTCGCCTTTGTGAACGCGAAGGTCTATACCGTCAAGTACGGTCTCGGTACCGAACTTTTTTACAAGTCCCTGTACCTCAAGCTGTATTCTTTCTTCCATTTACTGCGTTCACCTCCATCGTTTTTCAAGTTTCTTTGCCAGTATGGAAATGGGCCAACAAGCAAGGAAATACAGTAGGAATATCACTCCGTATATCCACAGCGCCGCTGTAGGATAATCGAAGCGGTTGGCATCAATGATTTGTTTGCCAACCTTCAAAACCTCGGTCATGCCGATAAGCACGACAAGGCTTGTTGTTTT
>JAFTUV010000011.1 GCA_017466065.1 Bacteroidaceae bacterium | reverse complement strand
GGTGTTAATATAGTAAAACACAAGCAACACGCCTATGACCGATTATGAAAAAGCAATAGTTGCTCACCAAAAGCAACTGTATGCCTATGCCCGTTACCTCACCCGCGATAAATACCTTGCCGAAGAACTGCTGCAAGAAACTCTCCTGCGCCTTCTCACGAAGGCCGACAAATATGAAGAGCGTGAAAAGTTCGGCAATTGGGCCGCACTTGTGATGCACAATTACTATCGCAACACCTGTCGCAGTAATGCCCTCTCCCGCACCCGTCCTTTGATAGTCGATTACGACGATGCAGTTGACGAACTCTCCCTTGCAGCCTCCGACAGTGAAAGCCCGTACAACAGCACCGAAATAATGAGCATCATCCGCTCTCTGCCATCCGCCTCACTTTCCCGTCCTCTTACTCTCCGTGCCATTGGCTACAAATACGAGGAGATTGCCGCAGAGCTTCATCTGCCCTTGGGCACTGTTAAAACCCGCCTCTCTGCTGCGAAGGAATTGTTGCGTGAACGGCTGGGGGTGTAATGCAGTTTCCGGTTGTAATAGGTGTGGTAATAGTGAATAGGCTCTCTATTTAGGTAATGTGTGGAGGTTGATTCTAACTGTTATTGTTTAAAGTTAAATCCACAAGTAATACCGCATATTCTTTTTCCTCCTTTGGAGCATCTTTAGGTCGCCACGCTACTATAAAACGAATAGAAACATCCGATACAAAATAATTCTTTTCGTTCCAAGTAGATAGTTCACTCATTATCTTCTGTGATAATTGGCAGACTGATTTATTCGTTTTTATATCATATAGATAGTTGTTGTCATACCGGAGTTTTTGCCCAGCTCTCAATGTAAGTATTTCTTTCTTTTTTGATTTAAAGTAGCCTAAATTAACATCTTTGTGAGAGAGCTGAAGAACAATCTCGTTAGGCATACCGTAAATAGTATGTTCTTCCCTTTTCTGAACAATGCTCGATTGATCAAACAAAGAACTGTTAGTATGTATGAATAGTCGTTGTTTAGCACGAGTTATACCTACATAATATCGGCGAAGTACCTCATCGGTCACTTGTCGTGGATCGGAGATAAGCATATATACATCATCAAACTCCATTCCTTTTGATTTATGTATAGTTGAAACCACAACATCTGCATTTTGCAAATCACAAAATCTTCAGCCGATGACTCAAATATATACTCTTTGAAGTCGGTCAAATACTTTGCTTTATTAGTTTCTTCAAATAACTTGACACATTGCTGTAAATAACAAAGACTTGCCGAGTCGGCATAGGCGGAGTATGTCCGTTGCTTCGATTTCTCCCACACTTCATCTGCGACGAGAGGAGTATGTGTGTCAGCTTCAATACATTTTAGGAAGAATCTCACCTCTGCCATATTCCAGAAACGAAAACCATCCATGCTTTGAATAAGTTTACTTTTCAGGTTATACTTTCTCAAAAGTGCCACCATAATTACAGCCTCTTCGTTAGTCTGAGTGAGGACACACATAGTGCCACGCCCACGATGTTTCATCAAATCATCAACGAGAGGTTGATACATATAGACAGACGAATGTTGTGTTATATTCACACTTCCTGTCTCTTGACTCATTGATATAATTGGACTGCTCTTCATCCTATCCTTTATAGCACCTACAAAATTATTGGCATACTTTACTATATGCTGTGAACTACGGTAATTTTCTGTCATCTCAATAAAGCGGCCGTTGGACTCTTTGAGCAGTTGTGCCATATATTTTGAATTGGATCCGCGAAACTCAAAAATATTTTGATCATCATCACCAACAGCAATTACACGCATCTCTTCGTTTGATGTCATCAAGGCGTGTACTAATGCATATTCTTCTGCGCTCATATCCTGAGCTTCGTCAATCACAAGAACTGTCTTTGCTATGCGATTTGGTTCAACTTCTCCCTTATTTATCATTTGCGCAGCACGTGATACAACATCCTTTGCATCGTCCAAATTTCCTATTCTACCAAGCAGATCAAAGCAATAGGAATGAAATGTCTTTATTTCTACAAAGTGTGCTGCATTACCTATTAATCCCATTAGTCGTTGTTTAAATTCTGTGGCTGCTGCTCGCGAAAAGGTAAGCATCAGTAATTGCTCATGCTTAACATCTTCAAGCAAAAGTAAAGAGGCTAATTTGTGTACTAATACTCTTGTTTTTCCACTGCCAGGACCTGCTGCAACAACAATAGATCTCGAATCCTTGTCGGAGATTATTTCCATTTGCTTATCCGAAAGTGAGCCAAAGAGTTGTTTATATTTCTCGGGTGTAACATTTCGTTCAATTTCCCGAACACGCTCACCTTTGAAATATTTTGCCACAAAACGTTTATAATCCATTTGGAAATAATCTTGCACATATTGTAAAGCAGCATTGTAGTCTTTAACCATTAGATTGGCATACTCACCTACAATGTGCACTTGCTGAATCTTTTGTTTATAGAATTCATTTAGCATACGATAATCTTCTTGCTTGTAACGCAATCTATTATCCTTGACACGCCGAATATCCATAGCATTATATAGAACAAGAAACCCGCCCTCTAATTTCAATGCACCAATCTTAGACAAGTAGAGCAGCGCTTCTTCTACATCTTCAAGTTGCACATTTTGCAATGTGCCGAATATATTTGAATTATTGTATTTTAAATCATTAAGCAACTCAACGACCGAAAATTGTACACCCTTCTTCTTTGATTCTTCCCCTATTGTCGGTATAATCTGTTTGAATAACCATTCTATTGCAAACTGACAAATCTCTATGCGTTTTTCAAAACGTTTTATAATCGTTTCCAAATCAGCTTGGCGAGTGACCTCTATATTATGTGTTGCATCTTCTTTTTTCCTTGTGTATCCTTTTATTGTAAGGAAATAAAGCAACGTGCGGATATCTTTTTCAGTTGCACTTGTTATACCTTCATTTTGAGCATTATTATTCAATTGTTTGTATGAGATATTGAGAACATCGTCAGGAATTTTGTTGAGTATATAACACTCTAATTTTGTAAATTGCTCTAATAATCGTTTCGACTTGTGTTCCGACTCTCCAATATCATTCAAATAAGCGGAAATATCTTTTGTATCAGCCAATATACCTTCTTGACGCATACGTTCAACGACAGATACTACCTCATTCTTCTTTAAACCAAGAATGTCTGCTAAGTAATCGATTCGTGACTCTGCAACATCGTCTTGTGCTTTGGTAATATGCTTTTGAGAAATCAGTGATTTAATGACACGTACAGCCTTCTCTACTTCCTCCTTTTCAAATAGTAGGGATTCTGTAATACGTTTACGTGCTTCATCAACATTCTTTACAGTAATACCGGTAGCATAAATATGTGGTACATTATTGCCACGCTCCAAATATCCAGCCTGTTCAAGAGCGGCAAGAGCTGTGCGTACGCGTGTTTCTATGTCCGAAACCGAATCATCCCACCCTGCTTTTCTGGCTATTTCCAATGCCGAGCAACAAGCGCGCATGCGATATTTAGTCATTTCTTTTACAGCTTTCCAAACTTGTTGAATCTCGCTTATGCTCAATTTTGTTTGGTTAAGCAGAATAAAGTGTTTATCAAGGTCAGAATCGCAATATAATACAAAACATCGTGCTTGAAGTTCTGGATCCCGTCCAGCACGTCCTGCTTCCTGCACATAATTCTCCAAGGAGTCGGAAATGTCATAGTGTATAACTAATCCCACATCTTTTTTGTCTACTCCCATTCCAAAAGCAGAAGTAGCGACAATTATACGTGCTTGATCGGATATAAAAGCGTCTTGATTGGCAATTTTCTCGTCAGCATTCATTTTCCCATTAAATGCCAATGCTTTATATCCATCTCTGGATAGTCTCTCTGCTAATTGTTTGGTTCGTTTGGTCCTTGATACATAAACTATTGTCGGACATAATGATTCGGCTATCAATGAACGCAGTTTAATATACTTATCCTCATCTGTTTCTGTATGGATGACAGAATAGTGTAGATTGGTTCGGGAAGCTGTTGATGCAAAAAGTTGAAGGTTTAGGTTCAGTGTTTGCTTAAAATAATCGCAAATATCTTGTACAACCTTCTGTTTGGCTGTAGCTGTAAAACACGAAATAGGTATTGGTTTTGTGAGTTTTTTCTTTTTTTGGTATTCACTAATGAATTTGCCGATGTATAAATAATCAACCCGGAAATCCTGCCCCCACGATGAAAAACAATGAGCTTCATCTATAACAAAACGTACTATATGGCGTGCTAATAGTATCTTCTCAATAGTTTTTGAGCGCAGCATTTCCGGTGCTATATACAGAAGTGTAGCATCGCCATTCATAATACGTTGAATAGCGAGAGAACGATTGATCGGATCGAGTAATCCATTAATGGTTACAGCTGTTGCAATTCCTTTCTCTGCAAGATTGTCAACTTGGTCTTTCATAAGCGACTGCAGGGGAGATATTACAATTGTTAATCCATGTACAGAACTCCCTTCCATTAAGGCAGGTAACTGGAATGCAAGAGATTTGCCTCCACCAGTAGGAAATATGGCGAGTAGCGATTTTCCCTCTACTGCTGCGCTGACAGACTTTTCTTGAAGTGGCTCACCGTCGTATGAGCGAAATTTATCATAACCAAAATATTTCTTTAAGTTGTAATGAATGTTAAGCTCTTTGTTACAATAACTGCAACCATAAATACATTTTGTATGTCGTAGTAGCCTTACAACATATTCAACATTCGGGTAATTCCATAGTACCCAAGGTGGAGTGATGGAACGGTAATCAATTGTATCAATTAAAGCTAATGCATACGCTAATTCACAAGGGTAGTGTTTAATTATATATTCAATATCAGCATGCACGCAAATTTTACATTCATATACAGAGCGTATTAGATCTGCTAAATGATTTACATTTCCGGCTTTTGCATTGACAAATTTTAGAAAACCGTCGAATTCTATGACACCTTGTAATAGTGTTGTAAAAATGGTCCTTTTCTCTTCCGATAGTATGTTCCAACGGGCAACCTCATCCATCAATAAATCATATGCTTTTTCACAATCATTGACCGGATTATTTATTTGGTCACTCATTAATTTGTCATCTTTCAATAAACGATGATATGGCCTTTCTGGAAATAGCAGCGGTGAAACGTATAGCGTATCAACCAATATCCATAGGTGAGTGTCCTTGGAAAAAAGATATTTCGCATCATGGTGAATAATATTATGGCCACATACGAAATCAATGCCTTTTAGGAAGTCTAATAACTCTTGTTTATTGGCAGAATGGAGGACGGCTCTGTCATATCTCAATGCACCAATATCATGAATCTTATGATCTTTAATACTCACTTCTATGTCTATAATAGCATAGCAAAATGTATTTTGTGATACTGATATGGCAGAATTATTTTCCGTATCACTTATTGATCTTATGAATTTACTCCAAAGAGACATAACTTTGAATTATTAGATGCTTATCTTTACAGGTTTTCAATCTTGATGAGAACCAAGGTTATTTAAATACAAATATAGAAAATAATGATTAAACAAGTTCTACTTTGATTAGAAATTGGTATTGTTTACTATTTTTCATAACTGTTATTGTCTATGAAGAATATTTTATTCCAATGCAATTAACCTGCAATAGTTGGTGATGATACGACAGAAAAATCGTACTTTTACAACCGGCGTACCCTCTTTTCCTGTTTGTGCAGAAAAGATTGGTGAAACCATTTGCTTGGGATATAAGTTATAAAGAAGTAAACATTGAACCAATGAAAAGGATAATAGTAATTGATGGCGGCCCGCGAAAGAGGATGAATACCGCTCAACTGTTGCAGCGAATTGCCGAAGGTGCTAAATCGGCTGCCGGTGATATTGAGATTAAGACAGTACGGCTCTATGATTTTGACTATAAGGGTTGTATGTCGTGTATGGCTTGTAAGCTCAAAGGCAGGGCGTCGAATATTTGCCGTTTCAAGGATGGGTTGGCTCCAATTTTGGAGGAGATTGCCCGGGCCGATGGTCTTGTGCTCGGCTCACCTATCTACTTTGGTGAAGTTACAGGGCAGATGCGTTCCTTCTTGGAGCGTTTGGTGTTCCCGTGGCTTTCGTATAACGATTACAGCTTGACCGCGCCGAAGCGTATGCCTGTGGTGCTTGTTGAAACGATGAACGGAACGCCTGACCGCAACAATAGTAACAGTTTCGGTTCGATGGAGTATTGTATTACCTCGGCTCTTGGCGAGCCACTGCATATTGTTGCCTACAATACTTGTCAGGTTGCTAAATATGATAGCTACGAATTAGGTGGGTTCTCGGAAGATACAAAACACAAATGGCGTAACGAACATTGGGAGGAGGACTTGCAAAGGGCATACGAGGCAGGGAAACGGATGGCCGAAGAGATTATCGACAATAAGCAATAAGAGGTTATTCCTTTGAAAAATTTTAGACAGACATTGTTGCTTCTCCCGCGATCGATACTTATAACAATGATGGTAAAATATTAAGAAGTTGTTTGAATTTCTAAAAAATATTTTCTTATAGAAACTGAATGTTTCGCCATTTTTTATATTCAAAAATGTCTGTTTCTTTCTTTTTTGCAGTTATGTAGCCCGCTACACGCCCTTAAAAAAGAAATAAACATTCTATTCTTGTTCTATAAAAATTTTGGCGATATAAATCAAACAACTTCTAAAATGACAACAGACAACCTATGAAAGTGTTACTTATAAATGGAAGTCCTCGCAAAGAGGGGAATACTGCATTAGCTTTGGCAGAAGTGGCAAAGCAATTATCAAGAGAGGGAATAGAGAGTGAAATTGTATGGATTGGAAACAAGCCCATACGTGGTTGTGCGGCCTGTGGCCAATGTGCAGCAAAAGGTTTAGGACGATGCATTTTCGATGATGATATATGCAATCGTATTTCAGAAAAGTTTGCCGATGCCGATGCTCTCATCGTGGGCTCGCCTGTTTATTATGGCCAGCCTAACGGAGCGTTACTCTCTGTCATTCAACGTGCATTCTATTCTAATGGTGCCGGAATCTCGGGAAAGCCGGCAGCTTCCGTTGCTGTATGCCGTAGAGGCGGGGCTACCGCAGCTTTTGAATGCCTTAATATGCCGTTTCAAATGATGAATATGCCGGTGGTAACATCTCAATACTGGAATATTGTTTATGGCAGAGCGGCCGGTGAGGCAGCTATGGATAAAGAGGGTATGCAGACAATGCAGACGCTTGCCCGTAATATGGCTTGGCTGTTGAAGTCTACCAATGGAGAGAAAGCACCGGGTCGTCCCGCAAATGAACCTTGGGATGCTATGCACTTTATCAGATAATATGGTCGATGGGGTTTTTGTCGTTGAGATATAGCTTTGTTGTCATAGTTCTTGGTGGATAATTTGCAAACATTTGCCTTAAATATACCCCGAAATATCCCGATTTTTAAGAATAAGAACAGATAAAAACAAGAGAAAAAGGACTGAATTTCAAACGTAAATCGTTGATTTTCGGTCCTTTTGCTCTTTTGTACGCCGTCAGGGACTCGAACCCTGGACCCATTGATTAAGAGTCAATTGCTCTACCAACTGAGCTAACAGCGCAACTCTTGTGCCTTAAAGCGTTGCAAAGGTACAATTTTATTTTTATTCAGCAAATCTTTTTTGGGAAAAAATGATATATTTTTTTATAATACGGGGCATCCTTTTGATTATTAGCGTGAAAGAGTTTCCTGTGTCTACAATAAACGCTTGCTGTTTAAAGGCAAGCGTTTATTGTTGTTTATTGTATCAATAGAATGTTTCGTGTGTGTAGAGCATTTGTTTGAGAAGGAAGTTCTTTAAGTCGCTAAATTCTTTGCTCATAGGCACGGTGTCTTTTGTGCCCTTCATAAATTCTTGCAGTGGCAGGGGTATTTCTATGTCTGCATTAAGGATTCGGTCGATGGTGTCCTTGAACTTTGCAGGGTGTGCTGTTTCGAGGAACACGCCCGTTTCGCCCGGTTGCATCTGCTCTTTCAGTGCGAGGTAGCCGCAAGCTCCGTGGGGGTCGAGCAGATATTTGTGCTCTTCCCACAGGGATTTTATGCCTGTTGCAATCTCTTGGTCGCTGTATGTGGCACCCGAAATGTGGTTGCAGATATTTTCGTGGTTGTAGCCATAGAGGTCGAGTATGCGTGCGAAATTGCTTGGGTTACCCACATCCATTGCGTTGGCGATGGTGCACACCGATGCTTTTGGTTCAAAGTTGCCTGTGCGCAGATAGTGGTAGAATATGTCGTTGCTGTTGTTGGCTGCAATGAATCGTTTGACGGGGAGTCCCATCACTTGTGCAAAGAGACCTGCTGTGATGTTTCCGAAGTTTCCGCTGGGAACCGATATTACTACATTGTCGGCTTTACCCATTTTCTTTAATTGTGCATAGGCGTAGAAGTAGTAGAACGATTGCGGAAGGAAGCGTGCGAGGTTTATTGAATTGGCACTTGTGAGGAACATTTTTTCGTTGAGTTCCTCGTCCATAAAGGCGCGTTTCACGAGTGCCTGACAATCGTCGAAGCACCCTTCAATTTCCAGTGCTGTGATGTTGCGGCCGAGTGTGGTGAATTGCTTTTCCTGTATTTCGCTCACTTTGCCTTTGGGGTAGAGTACATAAACGTGTACGCCCTCCACGCCAAGGAATCCGTTGGCTACTGCACTGCCTGTGTCGCCCGATGTTGCTACCAGCACATTTACCCGTTTGTCGCTGCTGTTTTTCACGAAATAACCCAAGAGACGTGCCATAAAGCGTCCGCCAACATCTTTGAATGCGAGGGTGGGGCCGTGGAACAGTTCGAGCGAGTAGATGTTGTCGTGAACGTGAACTACGGGTGTGTCGAACGAGAGTGTGTCGTAAACGATGGCTTTAAGCGCGTCGGCCGGAACATCCTCGCCGAAGAAGGCCTCGGCTACGCGGAAGGAGATTTCCTGAAAGCTCATTTTGTCGATATTCTCGAAAAACTCGGCCGGCAGTTTCTTTATCTTGTTGGGCATAAAAAGGCCTTTGTCGGCTGCGAGTCCTTTTATCACAGCCTCTTCGAGGCTCACTTCGTTCACAATCTTATTTGTGCTGTAATATTTCATAGTCTGTCAGTTTCTTGTTGGTTCTTCTTTTCTCTTTTACTCTTGCATAAATGCTTTTATGAATTCATCTTCCTTCATAAGGCCGTAGCAACCTTGTTCGGCGGCTATTTCGTCGAATGTTTCCACGCTGTCGGGGGTTATGCCGGGGTACCAGATGAGGAATGGGACGGGCTCGGCCGTGTGGGTACGATATTTGCAGGGGGTGGGGTGGTCGGGGAGCACTGCTATTGCTACCGGCTCGTCCCACTCTTTTACTGCTTCGTATATGGGGCCCACGGCACGGCTGTCGAGGTTTTCTATTGTTTTTATTTTAAGTGCAATGTCGCCTTCGTGGCCGGCCTCGTCGCTTGCTTCTATGTGAAGATAGACAAAGTCGTCCTCTTTCAATGCTTGCAGAAGGGCGTTTGCTTTATTTTCGTAGTTGGTATTGTAGAGGCCTGTTGCCCCTTCTACCTCCAATACTTTCAGGCCGGCATAGTGCCCGATGCCTCGTATGAGGTCGACTGCCGATATTACAGAGCCGCTTTTCACCTGTGGAAACTTTATGCCGATGGGCTCCATCTGCGGGCGGTAGCCGCCTCCCCAAGGCCAGATGCTGTTGGCGGGGTCTTTTCCCTCGCTTGCACGTTTCTTGTTCAGAGGGTGTTCTTTGAGCAGTTCTTGCGACTTGAATATAAGTTCGTTTATCAGTGTTGCGGTTTCCTCGGCCTCGGGAACATCGGCTTTCACCAGATAGGGGCGGAACTCCTTGCCGGGAATGTCGTGGGGCGGGGTGCAGCTTATGCGCTTGTCGCCGCCTTTTATTACCAGCAGATGGCGATACTGAACGCCTGTGTGGAAGTGTATGCGCTCGCTGCCGAGTTTCTCTTGAAGATATTTGACAAGAACATCGGCCTCTTCGGTGGTTATGTGCCCCGATGAGTGGTTTTTAAGTGTGTCGCCTTCTATGCACACAATATTGCATCGTAGTGCAAATTCTCCTTTGGCAAGTTCAACGCCTATGCTCGCTGCCTCTAACGGGCCTCTTCCTTCATATACTTTGGGGAGGTTGTAACCGAGTACCGACATATTGGCAACCTCGCTGCCGGGGTGAAAGCCGGGGGCTACGGTGATGAGTTTTCCGTTACGGCCCATTCTGGCCAGTTTGTCCATATAGGGTGTGTCGGCAGCTTGCAACAGTGTCTTTCCACCTAACTCTTCCACAGGCCAGTCGGCCATTCCGTCGCCTAATATTATTATATGTTTCATATAGTTCTAATCTTGTTGTGTGTATAGTCCTTAATTGTTTTTCTGTTGGAAATGCTCTTCTTTTTCTTTGGGAACCTTTCCGCGATGTATTTAAACATCTGTGAATTCATCGTGCGATGAATTCTTTTTCTTGTGTGGCAATGCTTTTGCAGCGCTTGCCTGTTTTAATAAAAATGTTGCTGAAAAAATGTTTCACGCAGAAACAAAAATACTATCCCTACCCCTTACGGGTAGTACCGGTAGATGTACAACAACAAGTGCCACCGATAGTGATGCCTATGGTGGTACCTCGGGAGGATGTTGTGTATAGATAGTATTCCTTCATTTGTTTGATGTTCACGGCAAATATAGGCACAAACGGACAAAGGGTATAAATCTTGTTTGAAATGTTTTTCAATGTCAGTGCGGTTCTATATTTACGCTCTACCGCAAATATAGCTATAAAAAATATAAAACAATAGCAGTGGTGATATTTTTTTAAAAAAAAGTTGTTTTTTCTTCCTTTTGTAGGAATTTATGGGCTGTTTATTGAATGAAAGTGCTGTTTCCTGCGAGAAACAGTATGTGTCTGTTTATTGGTTACCACCCGAACCATCTTTTCTTTTTCTTGGGAAGGGCCTGTTCGGCCGAACCGCCTTTGTATATTTCCTCCCACGTTTTTTCATCTTTAATCATACGGTAAATTTCTCCCCAGTCGGGCAACCCGCCAAGGTTGCGGTCGTCGATGAATAGCTCGGCATTCACTTTGCAACAACAGCCGTCTGCCTCGACAATCTCTTCGGGGAAGTTTTTGTTCACGGCATAGAATTCGAGGCCGCGTGCCTTGCACCAATCGACAGCATCCTGCAACAGCTTGCCGCGTCGCACCGTCCACAATATCAGCCGGTGACGCTCCTCGATGAGCATTTTAAGTGTTGTGACCGCAAATGGAATCTCTTTGCCAATCTCGGGGTAGCAATGTTCCACAATGGTACCGTCGAAGTCTACTGCGATAATCATAGTGCTGTATGTTAATTTTCGGCTAAATTACGAATAATCTTCGGTTTATGCAATCCCGGAACAGCTTTTCTATATAAGGTGCTCAAAGATTACGGCAACTCCCACAGTAATGCATCCGGCCACTGCTACCGACAGGCTGCTCATAGCTCCCTCAATCTCGCCCATCTCCATAGCCTTTGCGGTGCCCATTACGTGTGTGGCGGTGCCAATGGACAATCCCTTTGCCACAGGGTGTTTAATGCTGAGCAAACGGCAAATATGTTCCCCTGCAATGTTCCCGAACAGGCCGGTCAATATTATTGCCGAAACAGTTATTGCCACATATCCGCCAAGTTCCTGTGAAAGTCCTATTCCAATGGCTGTGGTGATAGATTTTGGCAACAGCGTGACATACTGCGTGTGGTTGAGCGCAAAAAGCAGTGCAAGTGCAAATATCGAGAAGAAACTCGCAAGTACTCCCGATGTTATTCCCACCATTATTGCCGTTAAATTCTTGCGCAGCAGGCTCACCTGTTCATATAGCGGAATGGCAAGAGCCACCGTGGCCGGCGTGAGCAGATAGGTGATATATTTTGCACCGTTGTTGTAGGAACTGTAATCAATATCCAATATAAGCAGTGTGGCGATAGTGCCCACGATGGCAATGAGCACAGGGTTAAACAGGAAAAATGAACGCCTCTTTTTTACCCACAACCCAATGGCATACATTCCTATGCTCAATGTGGCTCCAAAGAAAAGCGAGCCGCTTAACAGTTCTTTCATAGCTTGCCCTCCCTCTCCTTCTTTTTAATAATAAATTGTGTTATGTGCCCGGTGGCAGCCATCACAGCTACTGTGCTCACAAGCGATATTACCACAATCGCAAGTAGAAATTCTTTCATCACACCCCAATTCTCGATAAGCCCCACCGCCGGCGAGACGAACATCAATGGCATTAAAAAGATGAGGCATTTGCCGGCCTCCCTCACCATCGATAATTTTATAATCCCCGCGCACAATGCCGCGAACAGGATAATCATTCCATAAATGCTGGCGGGGATAGGCAACGGGATAATTCTGTTGAGCACTTCGCCCACAAGCGAAATTGCGAGTATTATCTCAAATTGTATAATGTATTTCATTTGTGTTGAACTGTTTTTTTCGCCGACAAAATTACTGAAAATAGGGGAATGAAACAAATAGCCTTATGGTGCTATTATGAGTAATTCTCTGTTTCTTCTAACTATCAGATGCAATATCTAATATGGTATAATCTGCAATTTATTGTATTCTACATAATTTAAATAAGTGATATAACAACCTGAAAATTTTATTGAAGTTTAATTTTGTCATCAAAAAAAGATATGATTTTAAATAACGCAAATTTAAACAATGGAAATATTCCCCCACAAATAGTTGATAATGCTCAGAATGATAAGGATTATTCAGGAACAATATTATATTTGCATTATCCAAATTATGAAAATCATAGTAAGAATACTTTTAGTGGAGTCGTTGGTGATATTTGGGACAAAAGTTATTTGTCGGAAATAAAATTACCTGTTGGACATAGTGCCATTATTTTGATTGATAAATTCGGTAATACAAAATATTATGAATATGGAAGGTATAATAATAAAAAATAAATAATACAGGTGTAATAGGCGTTTATATCGAAGATTATGGTAATTTTAGAAGAACAATAATCCCTAATAAATTAATTGAAGAGAGTGCAGAAGGGTATATAAAACGAATAAAAAATAAATTGCCTTCTGCCGATGCTGGTGATTTAGAGGTTACCGTATTGTCTCATATTGATATAAAATCTGCTGAAAAATATATTTTGGAGATGGCAAATGATTATACTCGTAAAAAATATAGTGAAACAAATACTTGTGCAACTTTGGCAAGTGATGTCGCGACAAAATTTCAAGATCCGAACTATAAGCAGGGTGGTTTTTTTAATGGTATTTATGAAATTTTTAACAATAACGATGGGTATAGCGCGTTAAGTAATATAATGACAATTATTCCTTACACGAGCCATAATTATAATGCCGAGATTAGAAGTAGAGGTGATAACACTTTTTATATAGATGAATAAATGAAAATCCTGAAAAGATACTGTATGGCAATTCTCTTGCTTGTTATAACAGTCCCTGTATTAGCTCCAATTGTAGGGAGGTTTCTTGATTATGATGCAGATGTTGCCGTGAGATATGTAACAGAAAATGCAGAACCACGGTCAAGGAATTGTTGTGCTTGGTATGTTATGCGTGCAATGCAGACAGGGGGATGCCCGATATATATACTACCGGCATTTGGCTATTCTTGGTTATTGCCACAATTTGGTTTTGTAGAAATCGGCAATAGTTCTTACATTCCGGAACTTGGAGATATTGTGGTTTTCCCTGCTGTAAAAGGTCACATTTGGGGGCACATACAAATGTGGAATGGCAGACAGTGGGTTTCCGATTTTAAGCAAAAAGGTTTTTATGCAGCTCAGGGATATATGAATAGTGGATATAAGATTTTTAGGTATAAGTCGTCCGGTGAAAAATAGGAGGGCTGTGTGCCATAATTAACAAACTGCTTCGTTGTTATTGATATTAAGGCTCAGCCGAGTATCAATGTACACTTCTTTTGCCTTAAATCTCAAGCCTTGTATTTTGAACTCTTACAAACCTAACGGAGCTGTGTCAAAAATTGCATTTTGACACAGCTCCCGGGGATAATGTACGGTTATTAATAAAAAAGTTTTTATTTTTCTTTTTGGTAGAACTGCATTTCTCCCAGCGGTTCAAACTCGTATGGGATGTATCGGTATATCCTGTACATTGCAGCATTGCCGCTTTTTGTAGCGTAGAGCTCTACCATCAGCGAGAGGCTTAGATTATTGCTTGCTGCGTTGCGCAAGAGTGCAAATTCGCCATTCTGCAATCTGTTTTCCACTACCTCTTTCTGTGTGTACTCGAAGTATAGTATCTCTTCGTTCATCGTTTCGTTGCTCTTGTCGTACACATACTTTTGCCCGCTGCAAAATATTTTCACGATACCTATCATCACAAGAAGAATGGCAATCAGCAACAGAGGCATTTTATTCTCTTCGTTACCCGATAGCAACAGTTGCGTGGTGAATAGTATTGCACCTGCTGCGATGCACGCGAGCGAGGTGTAAGGGAAATTCCTTCGTGTGGATATATTGTGTTCTTTCAAAAAAGTTTTGTTTGGTTCTTTATTCATTTTTTTTGGAGTTTATATATAACAATTCGCGGGCGGGTGCCCTTTGTGCACTCCCGCCTATCTCTTCTACACGATTTATCGGCACAATAGGCATCGTTTATCTTTTTGCCGTTTGTGCGCCGCGATGTTGTCGTGTGTTATATAGGAACTCGCTAAATAAGAATTTGCCGCAGGGCGTAGATGTAGTAGTCCTTGCCTCTCTTCGCGCCTGTGGCAATGCTGATGGCATTTTGTCGGTTATGTTGTTGATGCGTCCCGGCACATTCGCAGCTTGCAGTGTATCGCCAGTTGCCGTTGCCGGTCTTTCCGTTGTTGTGATTATGCTGCTTACTGCCCGTTACTGCGATGTTGTGGGGCAGAGCAAGGCTGCTTGTGTCAAGTATTTTGGCCAGCCTCTCTATTGCATTCTCGTTGTAACACTCGCGATATTTCTGCTGCTGTGCCACTTTGTGGACACAGTTGCTTGCTCCCTGTGCGGTGCTTGTGCCGAAGAGGGTTGCAAGTGCAATGAGTATGTATATCGCGTGTGTTTTCATTTAGCTTGCGTGTTTCCTGCAAAGATAGCAACAAATGAGAGAAAGTTGTGCAAGCGAATGTGAGAAAATTTATTTTCTCGCGCAATGAGCGCAGCAAAACTTCGCTAAAAGCAATAGTTGTGCAAGCGAATGTGAGAAAATTTATTTTCTCGCGCAATGAGCGCAATATTGTAAAATAGTTGCCCCCTTTGGTGGTATCCCATTGACAAGGCTCGCTGTTCGCCACCCACGCGGTGTTACCTTCGTCTACACTACGCGTGACCTATGGCTGCTCGCCTTGTCGGAAGGAGTAAAACTGTTAATTTATTGCTAAATATTTTAACTTAATTATCAATACTTTAACGTTGGTTTTTGCCTCTTGGAACGGCAACTGGTGTCAAGAACTGGTGTCAAACTTATCGTTCTTAAAGCAGTACTATGAAATAAAACTCTTCATACATTCAGATTATGGAATAATTAAAGTACCTTTGAACCCATAAATAAAATCATTAGGATATGGCAACAATTATAAAAAAGGAAGAAAGAGATTTCCAACCTAACCCCAATAAAATAGATGGTTTTCGCTTATTAACAGATATGACGAGGGTAAAGAAAGGCATTAATCCTAAATACCTCAATTTTGATATGCGTCAGCTTGATACAAATGAGTGTAATGCTGCCTATCATTTTCATCGGTATGCAGAAGAATTGTTTGTGATAATGAAAGGTTCTGCTATGTTGCGTACACCAAAAGGATTGGAAGAAGTACAAGAAGGAGATATGATTTTCTTTGAATCAGGAGAAGCTGGAGCACATCAATTATATAACCATAAAAAGGAGCCTTGTATGTTTCTTGACATACGTACTTATATTGGATATGATGTTTGCGAATATCCTGATTCCGATAAGATTTTAATCGTTCCAAATGGTGAAACGTTTCGTAGAAATGAACAATATCCTTATTTTGACGGAGAAGATAATGTAAAACAGATATGGGAAAAAATGATTAAAACAAATAATTACAAGTAATTGTATTAAAGAGCAAACTCTTTCTTAACTCTCTGAACGGTGCTGGTACTAACACCACCCAACTTGTCAACATTACGCACTGAATATCCTTTACGAAGAAGTGAAATCACTTCCTTGTATTCTTTTCGCTTTTGTTCTGAAGTCTTTACAGAACCTGGTTTCCTGCCCAATTTGCCACCGTTGGCAATATAACTATCTCTGCCCGAATTAAGTCTGTAAACAATGTTACTGCTACTGGTGTCATAAACTGGTGTCAATTCACATTCGTTAGTTATAATGCTAAAATGCCCTCCAGAATGTGCTGGAGGGTGTATGTAAAAGAAACTGCCCTAACCGTTTTATTGGTTAAGGCAGTTTGTAAGTTGTTTATTATTAGAGTTCTTTATTGACAAGGCTCGTTATTCGCAACCCGCACGGCGTGAACTTTATCCACGCTTCGTGCGACCTTTTGCTACTCGCCTTGTCGATAATTTTTGCCTTTTTGAAGGCAAAAATCATTCCCACTCGACTAGAACAGTTAAATTTGGGTTAAATATTTTAACTTTATTATCAATACTTTAACACAAAATTTTGCCTTTTGAAACGGCAACTGGTGTCAAGAACTGGTGTCGAAAATATTGTTATATGTCTTGTTTTTTTAATTCTTCGTTTCTTTTAATTGTTTTTATAGAATCTTCTATTTCTGCTTTTCTAATTTTATCTTCTTCTATTTTTTTTAATGTGTTCTCGTATTCTTCTGCTTTTTTACAATGGTATATGTCATTATATATGATTGTTATTGCTTTGAAATATTTCGTATACTTAACGCCATATCTATTTTCAGGAGAGTGCATTTTTGCATTTTTTATGTAATTCTCTCTCTTTTCTGTGTCAAATTCCGTAAACCTAATTGACTGGTTTTTAAAATTCCAAACCAAAGAACGATTACAACTCCTTTCAATCTTATCATCCCAATACTCTTCATCATTTTCTATACTCGCATACTCTTCTTTGTATTTGTCTTTATATAGTGTTTCTATTTCTTTATATGTATCATATACTGTAGAGATGATAATAAAACTAGTAATTGTATCTTGGTATGAAACTATCTTAACATCAACTTCTACACCATTTTCTCTATTTGGAGTATTTATGATAGCTTTACATGTAGCAGATGTTTTGTCCTTGTTGTATTTAACTTTATAAATACTTTTATTCTTTATGGATTCTTTTATATTTTTTTGGAATGGACTTCCCAACTTTATACCTTTAAAAGATAGTGATACTGTAGAATCTGCATATTGCTTTAAACGTTCTTGGTGTGCAATCTCAATTTTCTTCCTCTCTTCTTCATAATAATCATGTGAATCTGTATTATTGTTCTTACATGAGATTATTGATAGAGTCACTAATAAAACTAAATAGTAATAAGACTTCATAATAGTAAGATTATATTTGGGATTTGCAAATGTAGAAATTTATTGCTATATAAGGAATATATTTTTGAATAAAGTTATTGCTCCCGGCTTCGCCAGGAGCAATAACTTACAAACTAAATTCAAATTAAATACTAAATTCTCTTTTTACTCTTTGTACTGTACTAACGCTAACGCTTGTTAGTTTCGCTGTGTTGCGTACAGAGTAACCACGCTTTAAGAATGAAATAACCTCTTTGTATTCCTCTTTTTTGCGTTCTGTGGACTTACAGGAACCTTTCCTGCGCCCTAACTTTCCACCATTGGCAATATAACTGTCTCTGCCTGAATTGAGTCTGTAAACGATGTTAGAACGTTCTATGTTTGCCATTTCAGCAAGGACTGTAACCATAATGCTTGCAACGGGGTTCGCCTCTCCTGTGGCGTTCAGGGTGTAAATGCCGAGGTTTTGAATATATACACTAACACCCGCCTCGTGCAACATTTCAAGCGATTTCAAAACTTGTAGGGTAGAGCGGCCTAAGCGTGAAAGTTCAGAAAGGAGCAAAAAATTAGCATTTTGACTAACACAAAAATCCAAGCACTCCATTAGCACTGTTCTGTTCTCGTTCTTTGTTGCTCCGCTTATGTGTTCTTCGTATGTGCCAATGATATTGTAGTTGTTGCTGTTGGCAAAGCGTGTCAAGTCCTCTATCTGTCTTTGGGTGTTTTGTCTGTCATTGGTCGATGATACTCTGGCGTAAATAACTGCTGTACTCATATTGCTATCTCTTTGGTTCACAGGCTAAGGTACCAGGAAAGTCCTGTTCCTGCAAGCTCCAGAGTCAAAAATATCAAAGAAAATTTTGAATACATAAAAACATGTTTTTTTTGATTGAATACAGATTCTTTTGAATACAATTCAAATTTGAATACGGTATAAAGATGAGATATATAAGATTGAATTTATTTTCAACTATTTACAAAAAATATGTTTTTTTCTTCATTACCACCCTTGTAAGAAAATGTAAGATTTTATATTACAATAAGCGGTTTTATTATCAATATGTTATGTATATATATATGTAATGTCAAGGTAGTTTACTAATACCTTGCCACGCAATTACAACAGTTCTAAAATGCTGTAACTCTTTCTGCCGTTCTTGTCTTGGAAACGCAAAACTCTGTCGAGGAATGTTATAAAGAAAAACAAGAGACTGTTGTTGTCTAAAAACATTCTTGGACTGTATGCTATCTGCTCCCTTGTGAAAAAGTCTTTAAGAACATCGCTGTTTATTCGTACCTCTAACCTATAAAGTTTCTTGGGGTTGTTGTGGTTGTCTAAAATGTATTGTTTGTGGCTTTTGCTCTCAATCTCTCGTTTCTTGTTGTAAGCGTTGAGGCTGATGTTCTTGTTCTTCTGTGCCACCAATACGCTGTACTCCTTAATTCTGTCGAGGTTGCCAACGCCAATATAGAGAATATCCTCAATAAGTTGTTTCCTGTCTGTGATTTTGGTGCCGTTCACTATAGGAGTGTACTCCTTTTTTCGTATCAGTTGGATAAGTTTCTTGGGATAATTGCAACTGCTGTCAATGGCGATGTCCCAATGAGTGAAGTTGTTGAACACAAGTCCTAATGTATCTTCGATGTACTCAAGGTGCAACAGTCTGCTATGTTGCCAATCGTGTTTTAGGTAGAATTGCTTGTTCTCTACTTGCAACCAAACAAACGACAGCATAGCCTCATCGGTATTGGTTTTTAGTCCCCATTGGATTGTGCCGAACACTTGCTCTGTGAACTCTTGGAAAGTGTTGTCTTCGTAGTCAAGATAGACTATTTCATAAATGAAGTTAAAGTGAGTGCCTTGCACTTGCCTTAATCTGTACCCCCATTCGGGGTGTTCAAATTCTTCTGTTGGGTTATCTCTTAATGTGTTTAGATAACTGTTTTCTGCCAATGTGTAGCAGATTTTCAATTTGTCAATAATTGGTGTAAATTCATTGCTCATTCCTTTTAATGTTTTTACTTGTATTAGTTCTCTCTTGCCATACAGCTTTCATTGCCTCTGCTATGGCTTGTTTGTGCTGTGGAGTTTTGCGATACCTTTTCATCGCTTGGCTAATTCTCTTGCGTGTAACAGCACTCTTTTTTCTTCCACGCAATGCCAATGATATTTTGTGTTTCGTTTGCTCATTCATAATGCTATCCTTTTTATTATAAATAGTAAGTAGGTTGAAAAAATGTGGAATTTTTCCCTGAAAATTTTACAGACAAAACAGTTATTTAGTAGATAGGCTCTTATAACAGTTCCCTCAAAGGGGTTACCTATCTTGCAAACGCTTGGGCTACTATCCTTGCGTGTTCGTCTTTGTTTACCTTGATGTATTTGAGAAAATTATCCTCTGTGGTGTGTCCTGTGATTGCCATAATACTAATGCTTGGAACTCCTTTGAGATACATATTGGTGGCAAACGAACGCCTTGCTGTATGGTTCATAACGAACTCATATTTTGCACCGTCCTTGATGATTGTATTTCCACCTTTGACACGAGATAGGGTAGTCCTTTCGTTTATGTTGGCAAGTTTAGCACACAAGCGTATATGCTTTAGGCAATGTGTCTTGTCAACGCTTTTTGGGAAACTCCCTCCGTATTTCGTGAATATCTCTTTAACCATTGGGTGTATTGGGATAACAACAGTTGCATTTGTCTTGTGAGTGTGAACAACCATAGTGTCGTTGCTCCTTATCTCAACATTAGATAGGTCTTGCCAATCTCCAAAGCGTAGTCCAGTCCAACAAGCGACAACAAACAAGTCCCGTGTTTCTTCAACTCTTGCTTTATCGCCAACAACTGCCTTGACAGCCTCATCTTCAAAGTTGATAGCATACAACCGATTTATTTCTTCCTCTGTTAGATAGATGTTATCTACATCTTGGCACTTGGTAGTGTAAGAGTGATAGCATTTGTTTATCTCAATGCCGTTCAGTTCTGCCTCTTTCAACCATACTTTGATAATACTGAATGTGCTTGCAATGGTGTTTGCTGAATACTCTTGCCCTAACAACCAAGCAGTAAAGCGTTCTTCAAGGCGATTGTCAAACAGTTGCCAAGTGAGTGCAAGGCGATTGTCGTTGCAGAACTCTTGCAAGCGTTTCAAGGCATTGTAATGGTTGTAGATTGTACCGCTGACTATCTTGCGTTGGGTTGTTCTGTTTACCATTTGCTTTTTGCGCTCAATGTAGTCTTGTATGAATGTCAAAGGTTTCTTCTTGATGTCTGTGTCCTTGCCATTGATTTTGCATTTGAGGTAGTTTTCAAAGTTCTCTTTCGTGTGTTCAATCTCGCCCTCTGTAATTGCTTTTGCATAGTCGTTGCAGTAAGATAGTATCTGTTTCAGTGCTTTGTTTACCTCTTTATTATAGCGTAACTGTACTGCTCCAATGGCAGGGTCTTCTGTTGCTCTTTCGCCAACTTGGGTTCTTGTGGTCTTTAACCAATACTGTGGTTCTATTGTCAGTTTGGTAAATACTCTTGCTCGTTCTTTGTTGATTGTTGTTGTCAACCAAATTTGAGATTTGTTGCCTACTGATTTGAGATTAAAATTGACTCTCATAGTAAATTTGTGGTTTATATAAAATTCGTTTTCTACCATATTAAAAATACTTTTTTGACTTATTATTTTCTAAAGTATATGTTTGGTCTATAGAAAAGTCAAGGGGTAAAAGCATTTTTTTTCGATTTTTTTTTCAAAGGTACCAGGAAAATCTCATCTGCTCAAATGGTGGCAACTGCTACTGGTGTCAAAAAGTGGTGTCAAATTACATTCGTTAACTATAATGTTAAAATACCCTCCAGGATGGTCTGGAGGGTGTATATCAATAAAATAGCCTCAACTTTTTTGTTGTTGAGGCTATTGAAATATGCTTAAAAAACGCTGTTTTTTACTCCCACTCAATAGTGGCGTTGGGCTTGGGTGACATATCGTAGCAGACGCGGTTCACTGTGGGTACCTCGGCGAGGATGCGGTCGGTAATCTTCAACAGTATGGGCCACTCTATTTGTTCTATGGTGGCGGTCATTGCGTCCACGGTGTTCACGGCGCGGATAATTACGGGCCAGTCGTAGGAGCGGGCGTTGTTGCGCACGCCTACCGACTTAAAGTCGGGCACTACGGTGAAGTATTGCCACACTTTCTTGTCGAGGCCGGCTTTCTTGAACTCTTCGCGCAGGATGGCGTCCGATTCGCGGAGGGCTTCCAAGCGGTCGCGGGTTATTGCGCCCAAGCAGCGGACACCGAGGCCGGGGCCGGGGAAGGGCTGGCGGTACACCATATCATAGGGGAGGCCAAGCTCTAATCCGCAGGCACGCACTTCGTCTTTGAAGAGCTGACGGATGGGTTCCACAAGCTCGAATTTGAGGTCGTCGGGGAGGCCGCCTACGTTGTGGTGCGATTTTACCATCTTGGCGGTCTTGGTGCCACTCTCCACAATGTCGGGGTAGATGGTGCCTTGTCCCAAGAAGTCGATGCCGTCGAGCTTGCGTGCCTCTTCTTCGAACACGCGGATGAACTCGCCGCCGATGATTTTACGTTTCTCTTCGGGGTCGGCAATGCCTTCGAGCTTGCCGAGGAAACGGTCGGTTGCGTCGACATATACAAGGTTGGCGCAGAGCTGCTTGCTGAATACATCTACTACGGCTTCCGACTCGCCCTTGCGCATAAGCCCGTGGTTAACGTGAACGCACACGAGGTTGTTGCCGATGGCTTTGAGCAAGAGGGCTGCTACTACTGAGCTGTCTACACCTCCCGAGAGGGCGAGGAGCACCTTCTTGTCGCCTACCTGACGGCGGATGAGCTCCACTTGGTCGTTCACAAAGTTGGTCATATTCCAGTTTGTGTCGGCCTTGCAGGTGTCGAATACGAATGATTTTACGGCCTCTTTTGTGGCTTCGACATCGTTGGTTATCTGCGGGAGCTTCACTTCGCAGAGTGCCTTGTCGTGGCCGGCTGCCATAATGGGGAAGCCGGCGCTGTATATTTCGGGATTAACATCGATGGCAACTCCGTCGATTACATTGTTGGGGCCGCCGTTGATGATTATACCTTTTACGTTGGGGAGGGCTTTGAGCTCTTGGGCTGTGATGTCGTGGGGGTAAATTTCGCTATACACTCCCAATGCGCGGATTGCTCGGGCAAGCACGGTGTTCTCGTGGCTGCCGAGGTCCAAAATAACAATCATATCCTGTTTCATACTGCTTATATGTTTTTTTGTTGTTCTTTGATGTATTATTGATGTTGCGAAGATAGTGCTTTTTGCTTTATTTGTGTGCAGAATCTTTGTTTATTTATTAACAAAAAAACGAGCGACATTTGTTCGCTCGTTTTTTGTATGTACGCGTGTTATTTCTTCTCTTTCAAGAGGTCGCGTATCTCGGTAAGCAGTTTCTCCTCGGCGCTGGGCTCGGGTGCGGGAGCAGGTGCGGGTGCGGGCTCCTCTGCCTTTTTCTTTGTTGTGAGCTTGGTGATGAGGCGGATAACAACGAATATCGAGAATGCAATGATGATGAAGTCGAATGTTTGTTGGAGGAAGTTACCGTAGTTGAGGGTAACGGCTGCTTTCTCAACCTCTCCTGCTTCGTTGAGAACCTCGGGAGTGAGAATTACTTTGAGGTCTTTGAAATTGATTCCGCCAACCAACAGGCCGATAGCGGGCATAATGATGTCGTTTACCAACGCTGTTACAATTTTACCGAATGCACCACCGATTATAACACCGACAGCCATATCGATTACATTACCTTTCATCGCAAATGCTTTGAAATCTTGAAGAAAAGAACTCTTTGCCATAATTGTTTGTTTCTATATTTAAGTTAATTTAATAATTTGCGGTTGTGCTCTTGCTGTTGTATTAACAATTTGCGCAAGCGGTGCAAAGATAGATATTTTTTTTATAATTTATACATATTGTTTACAATAATTCGCACGCATAAACTGCGGTTTGCGGTAAATGAATGTGAGATTGAGAAACTTCCTGAATTTATAAAACATTTGGTGATTATATACAATGTTACACTTGTTTGTCATTTCGATGGAGCGGAGCGACGAGAAATCTGGATATCAGCATTGTTGAGATTTCTCACATTGACTTTTGCCCCTACGGGCGTCGACCGTTGGTTCGCTCGAAATGACAGTTTCTTATCAGTTTTCTATTGGTGTAAATTATATATAATTACCTAACATTTCTTTTGACAGAAGCTGCCGTATCTTTTTTGGTGTAAAAAAACTTTATAAGGGTAAAAAGTTTGGGGATATTTGATTTTTTGCTTAAATAATGAAGAATTCTTGTTTTAAATATAAAAACATTTTCTTAAATTTGCATCGCAGTTTAAAAGGGCGTATTATGAAATGTGTAAAAATTATATTTTTTTTAGCATTGGCAATGTTGCTTTTGGCAGCTTGCGGTACTGCCGAATATTGTAACTGCGGTTAAATGATTTTATTTTTTTCACCTTTTAAATAAAAGTAATTATGACAAAAGTAGGTATTAACGGTTTTGGCCGTATCGGCCGTTTCGTGTTCCGTGCCGCTATGAAAAGAAGCGACATCGAGATTGTAGGTATTAACGACCTCTGCCCCGTGGATTATTTGGCTTATATGCTCAAATATGACACAATGCACGGTATTTTTGATGGCACTATCGAGGCTGACATCGAGAACAGCAAACTTATCGTTAACGGTAAGGCTATTCGCGTAACAGCTTGCAAAGACCCCAACGAACTTGCTTGGGATGCAGTAGGTGCTGAATATGTTGTTGAGTCAACCGGTCTTTTCTTGTCAAAAGACAAAGCTCAGGCTCACATCAACGCCGGTGCTAAATATGTAGTTATGTCGGCTCCTTCAAAGGACGATACTCCTATGTTCGTTTGCGGTGTTAACGAGAAGACTTATGTTAAGGGTACACAGTTCGTTTCTAACGCTTCTTGTACAACCAACTGTCTTGCTCCCATCGCTAAGGTGTTGAACGACAAGTTCGGTATCACCGATGGTTTGATGACTACTGTTCATTCTACAACAGCTACTCAGAAGACTGTTGACGGTCCTTCTTTGAAGGATTGGAGAGGTGGTCGTGCTGCTGCCGGCAACATCATTCCTTCTTCTACCGGTGCTGCAAAGGCAGTGGGTAAGGTTATCCCCGCTTTGAACGGTAAATTGACAGGTATGGCTATGCGCGTTCCCACATTGGACGTTTCTGTTGTTGACCTCACTGTTAACTTGGCTAAGCCCGCTACATACGCAGAGATTTGCGCTGCTATGAAAGAGGCTTCTGAGGGTGAGTTGAAGGGTATCCTTGGTTACACAGAGGACGCTGTTGTTTCTTCTGACTTCTTGGGTGACACTCGTACTTCAATCTTCGACGCAAAAGCAGGTATCGCTTTGACTGATACTTTCGTTAAGGTTGTTTCTTGGTACGACAATGAGATTGGTTACTCTAACAAGGTTCTCGATCTTATCGCTCATATGGCAACAGTTAACGCTTAATCCAATTAACGTTACAGATGAACGGCTCCCTGCAAAGGGAGCCGTTTTTTTTTTGCTCTTTCCTTTGCTTGTGGAATTACAGGCTCTGTATAAAAGTCGGGTGATACTCACTATTTGTTTGCTTTTCACTCTCCGGTGCTCCGTGAGCAATTATTGCTTTAAAAGTGTCCTTTTACGTTCTTTTGCCGTTCACGCTGCGTCGGTTTATTTTTGGCAATAATATTACACTAAATATCTGGCTGTGGAGCAAGGCGGTGAGGTGTTTTTAAGGCAAGAAAGTGTGCAAGAAAAAAGTTGGCCCTGTAACAAGAGCCAACTTTCTATGTTTCTGTATGGAATATTGCTTATACCTTATAATATAAATTTCAGTATGAAAAGTATTGCAAGCACCCAACTGCCTGTATTCACCTTGTGCCACTTGTTGCCCAATGCGTTTATGACAACATAGCTTATGACACCGAATATAATGCCGTTGGAAATAGAGTAGGTGAGTGGCATAAATATAACACACACAAAGGCAGGGATTGACTCGCTGTAATCCTGTAAATCGACCTTTTTAAAACTGTTCATCATCATCACACCTATGATTATCATAACCGGTGCGGTGGCCGCAGCCGGAACCGCCATAAAGAATGGTGCAAGGAATATTGCAATGAGGAAACAGGTTGCGGTGGTAAACGATGTGAGGCCTGTGCGCCCGCCTTGTTGAATACCCGCCGCGCTCTCCACGAATGTAGATGTTGTGCTGCTGCCCATCATCGCACCAACGGTAGAGCTTATTGCATCCACCGCAAATGCTTTCTTAATCCACGGCAGTTGCCCTTTTTCGTCGTACATATTGGCGTGGCTGGCAACACCGATAAGGGTGCCGATGGTATCGAAGATGTTAACAAACAGGAATATGAATACAATCATAATCATATCCTTTGAGAATACTTGTGAGAAGTCGAACTTGCAGAATATGGGCGAAATTGAGGGTGGAATATCGAACAGGCCGCCGATTTTTGTTATTCCTAACGGAATACCGATGAGTGTGGTTGCTACAATGCCTATGAGCAATGCTCCCGACACATTGCGCACGATGAGCACAGATGTGATGAGCACGCCGATGAGGCACAGCAGGGCAGAACCGCTTGTTACATCGCCAAGCTCCACAAGAGTTCCCGCGCTTTGTACTATAACGCCGGAACTTTTAAGGCCTATGAATGCGATGAACAGGCCTATTCCTGCTCCGATGGCGTTCTTTATACCCTCGGGGATTGATTCCAATATCTTCTCGCGCAGGTTGGAAATTGTGAGGAGGATGAAGAATAGTCCCTCTAAAAGCACTGCTGTGAGTGCAAATTGCCAAGAATAACCCATTGCAATGCACACTGTGTAGGCAAAGAAGGCTGTCGGGCCCATACCCGGTGCTATGGCAAAAGGCAGCTTGGCATACAATGCCATAAGCATTGTGGCAAAGGCACTTATAAGTACTGTGGAGGTGAACACCGCCCCTTTATCCATTCCTGTTTCTTCCATTATGCTTGGCTGCACGGCCAGAATATAGGCCATTGTGAGGAAAGTGGTTACACCGGCCATTATTTCGGTGCGGACATTGTGGGTCCCTTTCTCGAACCCGAATAGTTTTTTGAGCATTTGTTTTTGTGTTATATACTTTGAAGACAAAAATAGTTACCAACGAGCGAGAAATATGAAGTTTGCTTCAATGTTTTTCACAGCGAGTGCAGCCTATCTTTGCGGTTTACCGCAAATGTAATAAATAATTCTCAAAGGAAAGGATATTGCAACTGTTTTTTTATGATACTTCTTTCTTTATTCTTATCTTCGCTGTCAATAGCTTTATTGTATGATGGTTTCTCGTTTAAAAGATATGAGTGACGGGGCCTTTGCTCTTTTCACGGCAAAATTGTTGCCCACCGTGGAACGTTCCCGCATAATAGGTGTGCGCACTCCGCAGTTGCGAGCCTTGGCACGCGAAATGTTGCGCGACGGTTCGGCACAGGTGTTTATGGAGCAGTTGCCTCATTATTATTTCGAGGAGAATTTGTTGCACAGCCTGCTGCTGTCGCAGTTGAAAAGGCCGGTGGGCGAGGTGCTTGCTCTTGTCGACAGGTTTCTGCCGTTTGTGGATAATTGGGCTGTGTGCGACCAGTTGCGTCCGAGAGTTTTTGCCGGCAATGCTTCGCTTGTCTATCCTTTTGTGTGCAAATGGATGGGGAGCGAGGGAGAGTATGTGCGTCGTTACGGCATTGTTGCGTCGATGACCTATTTTCTTGACGATGATTTTAACGAGAATATGTTGCGCGATGTTGCCCGTGTGCCCTCGGCCGAGTATTATGTGATGATGGCTGTGGCTTGGTATTTCAGTTTTGCGCTTGTGAAGCAATGGGAGAGGGCGTTGCCTTATATTGAGCAACGATTGCTGTCGCGCGAGGTGCATAATAAGGCTATCCGGAAGGGGGTGGAGAGTTTGCGGATATCCCCGGAACGTAAGGATTATCTGCGCTCATTGCGCTGGAAGGCCGGCTGAAAAGATGTAATACCTCTCGCGCCGGCCATTCGATGCTTTATTCGATATTTATCTCTTTGCTCATTTCCTGCACTTTGCTCGGTGCTTTCTTGGGAATATCTATACGCAATACTCCGTGGTGCACTTTTGCCTTAATGCTGGCAGTGTCGGCATCGTCGGGCAGTATCAGTGTCTGACGGAACTTTGTGTAGGAGAATTCGCGTCGCAGGAAACGGCCTTTTGCTTCGTTGTGCTCGCAGCACTTGTCGTCCTTGCATTTTTCGTCCTCTTTCTTTTCGTCGCATTTGCAATCCTCGCCATTCTTCTTGCAGTTGCAGCCTTTCTCCATAGTTATGCAGAGGTCGTTGTCGGCATTCAAACTAATGCAGAAGTCATCTTTCTTCATTCCGGGTGCAGCAACATCAATAAGATATTCTTTCTCTGTTTCGAATACGTTGATTGCAGGTGCGGTGCTGCCGCTGCGTGTCATAATGTCGCTGTTGAAAAAGTCGTTGAAAATGCTGGGAAGCCACTGTTGGGCTCCACGTTTCATAGGCATACTCATTGTGATTTTGTTTTAAATTGTTATACATTAAACTGCGGCGGCTTTTCGGGTGCCGTCGTGTATGTACAATGAGTGTGCGGACAAGGTTGTTCGCCGGCTGAATGTTTTTTAACTTTACTTTCGATTGTTGTTACAGAGTGTGTGCCACTCCCTCAATTTCTATGAGCAGTTCGGGGCGGCATATATCGCTCACAAGGTAGTGCTTGGGAGTTGTGGGGTAGTGCGCGTTCATATACTCTTTTACAGCCTCTATTTCATCCTCGTGTTTTATGTATATGCGCAAAAGGTCGTATGAGGCACCGTTGCAGGGAGTGGGGATATTCTCCTTCGATATAAGGTTGTTCATTATCTGCATCGTCTGCTCGGCTTGGGCTACGGTGCTGCCGCTGTCGGTGCTGCGCTCGCCTTTTATGGCTGCTGTGCCCGATATATATATGGTGTTGCCAAGGATGCGTGCACGCTCGAATTTTGGGGTGGTGCGCTCGGCAAGTTCTTTTATCGCTTTGCCTTCGAGCACATTCTGCGAATAGTTGTGTGCTGCCACTTGCAGGGGGTTGTCGATGGGCTTGTTGGTTGCTGTGGTGCCTTTTATGGCGTATAGCTCAATCATTATTCCGCCTCGGCTGGTACCAATGCCTGTTGCGGCGGGGTAACCGTTGCTCCATTTTGCTTTTGAGTAGAAGATGCTGCGTGCATCGTTGAACTCTTGGTAGTTCTGGCTGCCATCGTTGGTTATTGTTATATTCTCGATGTAGTTCCACTGACGGTATATGTCGCTTATGCGGAACCCTTCGCTTGTGAGGATATTCTCTATTGCTATGAATATCTCTTTGGCTTGCTCAAAGGTGCTTGCTGTGATGTTGGCGGGGATAATTCCCTCTGTTATAAGTTCCTTGGTGGTGTCGCGTTCAAGAATCTTGTAACGGCTGTGGTGAGTGATGCGGGCATCGGTGTCGACAAGATAGGTAACCTCGGCAATGAGGGTGCTCGAACTGCTTTTCTGGGCAATGAAACTCACTAATGGAGATTGGGACCCGAAGTACTCTTTTACAATATTATGGAGCTCGCGGTTCGTTACCAGATACTCTTGGCTGCTCTCGGGCAGGCCGAAGAATGTTATTTTAAGGGCGTTCAGTTCTTTTATGGATGCAAAAATATCGTGGCACATCTCTTTTAATGTACCCCGTGTGCTTGCTTTTACAACTATTTGCTCTTTGTTGAACATTCTGCGGTTTTTCAATTTACGGCCACGAAGTTATGAAATTTTGCTCAAAAATTAGAATTATTACTGCTTAATTTTTGGCAACCTGTTACAATAGCTTGAAACGCAAGCGCAGTGTGCCGCCCTCCCAAGTGTGGCTGATTATTTTGAATGTCCCAATTTCGGCAGTGTTCTCAACGTGTGTGCCTATGCAGGCGCAAATGTCGTAATCGCCCACGCGCACAAGGCGCAGCGTGTCGCTTGCATCGGCCGGCAACTTGCCAAGGTCCACTGTGGCGGGCACATTGTCGCGCGTGCAATATTCGATGCTCACGGGAAGATGCTGTACAATCACTTCGTTCACGCGCTGCTCAATCTCGGCTATCTGTTCGGCAGTAGGCTCGCCTGTGAGTGTGTAGTCGCATTTGCTCTTCTTGCGCTCTATGTGGGCGTTGCGGCTTCTCTCGCAGCCGAACATCCTCACCATTGTTTGGTTCAGTATGTGCTCGGCTGTGTGCATAGGCGGGAATTCCTGTTTGTTGTGGTCGTTAAGGATTGGTGTTTCGGTGGTCATAGGTTGTTTCGTTTCGTGAATAAGCAACGCAAAAGTAGTTCTGTTTCTTGGTATGTGCAAAATTTGCATATTATAATTTGGTAAAATCTGTTCCAATGGAGAGAATGTTGATTATTGCAAAGTTGAACCAACTTGTTTTCGGCGTAGTCCTATTTATTAAATAATTTTGTGGCGTTAGTTAAAATTTATTTAATAATCTAATTTTTTTAAAAGTTATGAAAAAATCATTTTTGATGTTTGCATTCCTTTTGTGTAGTGCAATCTGTTTCACTTCTTGCAGTGATGATGACAACAACAACGATTATTTGTACTATGCAATGCTTAACGGTGCCAACGGTGGCGTAGGCGGTAATGGTGGTACAGAAAATGAGGGTCCCGATGCAGAGGTAACTGCGGGCTTGGATACTTCTTCACCCGACAAGATTGTCCTCACATACTTTATGGATATGGGTGCTGCCGGCAAGGCTACAATCGTGTTTACAGCCGATTTTGCAAATGGTGCTTGTACATCTTGCAAGGGTGTTACAACATTGAATGGTGCTGTAATCTCGGAGGATGACCTCACTTCTACTTATGAGGGAATGGAATACGATACTGTAAAAGAGATTTTCCAAAGTCTTTATGATGAATCTCTTGAAACAGAGGAATAATTCTTTGTAAATCATCATAATAAAAAAATAATGCGCCAAACATTTGGCGCATTATTTTTTTATTATGACTCCGGCGGGTGGTGTTATTTCTTCTCTAACTCCACCCGCCCTATGTTTTTCATATTCTTTAAAATGGCTTGCTGCCGGCGGAGCATATATTTCGAAGGGCGTTTCGAATTGTATATGCGGGGATTGGGCAGGGTGGCTGCAATGAGTGCGCATTGCGAGCGGGTGAGCTTGTCGGGGGTGGTGCCGAAGTGTTTGCGTGCTATGGCTGCTGCGCCGTATATTCCATTGCCCATTTCAATGCAGTTGAGATAGACCTCCATTATGCGTCGTTTACCCCAAATGGCTTCTATGAGCACGGTGAAGTAGGCTTCGAGCCCTTTGCGCACCCACGAGCGACCGTTCCACAGAAATACATTTTTTGCTGTCTGTTGGCTGATGGTGCTTGCTCCGCGCAGGCGCTTGCCTTTGCGTGCCTCTTCCTGTGCTATGCGTATCTGTTCAAAGTCGAAGCCGTTGTGTGTGGTGAAGAGGTTATCTTCCGATGCTACCACTGCAAGCGGCAGATGAGGGCTTATTTCTTCGAGCGGTGTCCAGCGATAGTTTGTGGTTACACCTTCGCCCACGCTCCGTTGCAGCATAAGCGGGGTGTGGGGGATGGGGATATATTTGTATAATATGACAACAGCTATGCTCGACATAAAAATGAGGAGCATAGCTGTGAGTGTTATTTTGGCTATTTTTTTCAATTTATTTATTCTCTTTTGCGGTGTGTGAGAGGTAACGGCTTATGTCGAAGAATACTTTGCGTGACTGGAATTTTGTGGTTGGTTCTATTGTTACAATGTTGCAAAGTGATGCTTTTTCGAACTCGCGCGATGTTATCTCGTTCACATCGAGCACTCCGTAAAGGATGTGGTCTTGGTCGTCGGGGGTTATTACGCGATAGGGGGTGTTGCTGCTCTTGCCATTGCCCAACGTGGTTATCATATTGAGCAGACCAAGGTATTTCTTTATGTACGATTGTGTTTCTTCCTCGGGTTTAATAAGATGGTCGGCTGCACGCCAAGCATAGAAGAGTGCGTTAAGGCTCACCGGGTTGTATTCGAGAATCTTTTTTGCTGTTTCGTACTGTTTGAGCATATCTCCCGATGCTGCGTAATTTTTCAGTGCTTCTTCGTTCTCGTCGCCGGCTCCTTTATATTGGGGTGTGAAGGTGTGGCCGTAGTAAACGAGCGCATAGTCGTCGACACGAATCATAGGGTCGTCGTTCTGATAAATTCGGAGAATGTCGTTGTAGTACTCTTTTTCGTTCTCTACAATCTCTTTTATGTTATTGTAGTCAACTTGTGCACTTGCTGTTATTATCGTAGCGAATAGTGCCACAAAAGTCATTAGTTTTTTCATTCTTATACTATTTTTATTATTACTCCACTGTTGGCTTCTATCTTAACGGATATTTTCTCGGCTGGGTTCAGGAGAATTTCCATTTTCTCTCCGCTTAACAACTCTATTGCCTCGCTCTTTTTGTTGCTGCTCGACAGGCCGAAATAGGCGTATGCCTCTTCGGGTATTGTAACCTTGCATTCGCGTGCTGTGTTGCTGAAATTGGTTACAGTGAGCAGCAGTTCGTTCTTGCTGCCTCGCAGGAATGAATATTGGTGAGTGTAGTCGTATGCCTCATAGTCGCGGTTGGCATATTGAAGGTCGTAGAATTCGCCCTCTTTCAGTGCCTCGCTGCTGTTGGCAAGATTGAGTAGTTTTGCGTAGAAGGCTTGCAAGGCCTGTTCCTCGGCTGTGAGGTTGGCTGTGTTGTAGCTGCCGTCGCCTTTCCAGCGGCGCAGTGTGTCCACGCTCCAATAGTCGAAGATGGTAGTGCGTCCGTCAACACCGCTGTAACCCTCTTTGTCCATTCCGCGCTCACCGAGTTCTTGCCCTGCGTATAGCATAAAGGGTTGTTTGCCGATGGCCACCGATACGATGGCTGCTGCAAGGGCTCTTTCGGCTTTTGCGGCGAAGAAATCCGATGCGATGCGCTGTTCGTCGTGGTTTTCGAGGAAGGTGAGCATATTCTCGCGAATGTCGGCAGTCTGTTGCAGTGTGCAGGTAATGTTGTCGGCCGATGTTTGCCCGCTCATTACTCCTTTCAGTGTGTCGTAGAGGCCCACTTTGTCGTACAGATAGTCGAAACAACCATCCTTTATGAATGTGCGGTATATGTGTGGCTGGTATATTTCGCCAATGAAGATTATTCCCTTGTGTTGCTCCTTTATTTTAGGCACTGCCCATTGCCAGAATTCAACGGGTGTCATTTCTATCATATCGCAACGGAAGCCGTCGACACCTTGCGCTGCCCAGTATTGCAGGATTTTGAGCATTTTCACCCAAGTGTTGGGCACGGGGCTGAATTGGCGGTTGCCCGAACGGTAGTCGATGCCGTAGTTGAGTTTCACGGTGTCGTACCAGTCGTTGCGCGATGGGCTGCCGAAGCAGTCATTGCCTGTTGCACGAAGGGGATTCTCGTCGTATGGCCCGGTGGCGCAGTCGGTGGCGTCGATGTTGCAACCGTAGGACTGCTCGCCCAAATAGTAGAAGTTGTTGTGCCCTACGAAAAAGGCGTTCTTGTCGTCGAATTCTCCAAAATCGTATGTGCCCTCGGGGCGGTTGTCGCTCTTATAGTGGCGTGCCACGTGGTTGGGGATGAAGTCCATAATTACCTTCATTCCTGCCTTGTGTGTGCGCTCAATGAGGGCGCGGAACTCTTCGCGGCGTTTCTCTACATTCACGGCAAGGTCGGGGTCGTTGTCGTAATAATCTTTTATGGCATAGGGGGAACCTGCTTCGCCTTTCACGGTGGCGGGGTGGGTGCTCTCAATGCCATATTGGCTGTAATCGGTGCGGGTGGTGTGTTCGATGACTCCTGTGTACCACACGTGGGTGATGCCCAAGTTGCGTATGGCACGCAGTGCCTTGGGGGTAATGTCGTTGAATTTGCCGCATCCGTTCTGTTCTATTGTTCCGCCCGCAACGCAGTTGGCATTGCTGTTTCCGAAAAGGCGGGGAAGTAATTGGTATACTATTATGCGTGACATAGTTCTATATTTTCTACACCTGTCGAGGGTGCTATTTTCTTAATCATTCCTTGCAGAACTGCTCCGGGGCCGCACTCGGTGAACGATGTTGCACCGTCGGCTATCATCTGTTGCACGCTTGCTGTCCAGCGCACGGGTGATGTGAGCTGGGCTATGAGGTTGGCTTTTATCTCTTCGGGGACAGTGTGGGGCTTGCCGTCCACATTCTGGTAAACGGGGCAGCAGGGGGTGTGTATCACAGTCTCTTTTATGGCTGCTTCGAGTTCTTCTTTTGCCGGTTGCATAAGAGGGGAGTGGAATGCGCCGCTCACAGCAAGGGGCAGTGCTCGCTTGGCACCGGCTGCCTTCATTGCTTCGCAGGCCTTTTCGATGCCTGTTACATCGCCCGATATTACAAGCTGCCCGGGGCAGTTGTAATTGGCTGCAACCACTATGTTGCCGTTTGCGCTTATCTCGGCGCATATTTCTTCTATCTTTTCGTCGCTCAATGCTATTATGGCCGCCATTGTCGATTTTTGCATTTCGCAGGCCTTTTGCATTGCCAATGCGCGTTTATATACGAGTTTAAGGCCATCTTCGAACGAGAGTGCGCCGGCGGCTGTGAGTGCCGAAAATTCTCCGAGAGAGTGGCCGGCAACCATTTCGGGTGAGAAGGCTTCGCCCATTGCCAATGCCGATACTACGGAGTGAATGAATACTGCGGGCTGTGTTACCTTGGTCTGACGGAGTTCCTCGTCGCTGCCTTCGAACATTATATCTGTTATGCGGAATCCTAATATATCGTTTGCTCTCTCGAAATATTCCTTGGCAACGGGGTTGTTCTCATAGAGTTCTTTGCCCATTCCTTGGAATTGTGCTCCTTGTCCGGGAAATACAAATGCTTTCATATTTTTAGTGTGTTTATGTCTTGAATTTCAAATTGAACTATCTGTTTAAAAAACAAAGATAGTTATTTTAAATAATATTCTATGATGGAAACTCCTGTTTTTGTGTTTTTTTAATAGGAATTTACTCATTTATCTTTAAAAATTACTTTTTTTAGGAATTTCAATAGCTTTTTGACCTTAAAATCCCTTTTTCTTTTGCAAAGGTATCTGATGGGCAGCATAGTACGAATTGCGGTGTACTTATTGGTTTTTTCGATAGTTGTAATAGGTAAAATAGATAGATATAAATTAGGGTAGTGTGAAAAGAGTACTATTTTTGCAAAGTTTAGCGAAAATTAAGAAGCTGTTTGAATTTATATCGCCAGAATTTTTATAGGGCAAAGGCTTTGAGTTTCTTTTTTTTTGGTTGACAAGAAATAACTAAATACTAACCTTTATAATTTAATTTTATGTTTAAAATTTTCCCGGGATTTAATGTGTTGGAGAAAATCCAGAAGGATAAGTCCCACAAGAGAGAGAGGAAATTGCCTCTGAACACACTAAAACTCATTTTGATAATTGCTGCAACTTCGATTGTGGCATTGCTTCCCACCGAGACCTTCCACGAAATGGGGCTCGAAGGTTTGACCGTAATTCACCAGCGTATAATTGCTCTGTTTGTATTTGCTGCGCTTATGTGGCTTACCGAGGCTCTGCCCTCGTGGGTTACATCTATGATTGTGGTGACAATTATGCTTTTCACCGTGTCGACAAGTGCGTTAAATTTCTTGCGCCCCGAGGATGCATCGGGCCTTGTGCCTTTCAAGAGCATTTTTGCTTGTTTCTCTAACCCCACGATTATGCTCTTCATCGGTGGCTTTGTGCTTGCCATCGGCTTGACAAAGGTTAAACTCGATGTTGCGCTTGCGCGTGTTCTGCTTAAACCTTTCGGTACAAAATCGGAGGTTGTGCTTCTCGGATTTATTCTTGTTACAGCTATTTTCTCGGCATTCGTGAGCAACACTGCCACAGCTGCTATGATGCTTGCTTTCCTAACCCCAGTGTTGCGCTCTCTCCCTGCCGACGGTAAAGGCCGCATTGCTCTTGCCTTGGCTATCCCCGTGGGTGCGAACCTTGGTGGTATGATTACTCCTATCGGTACACCTCCCAATATGATTGCACTCGATTATCTTGCATCGCAGGGTATGGGAATCAGTTTTGTCGATTGGACAATAAAGATGGCTCCTTTTGTATTTTTGCTTCTCTTCCTTTCTTGGTTGCTGTTGCGTGTTCTTTTCCCCTTCAAACAGAAGAATATAAAGATTGAGATTGAGGGTGAGATTGACTGGAACTTCAAGACTTGGTCGGTGGTTGTTGCCTTTGCGGTTACGATATTTATGTGGATGTTCGGTACCGATATGTGGGGTGTCGATACAAACGTGGTGGCTATGATTCCTATTGCAATTTTCTGTGCAACAGGTATTCTCACTCGTCGCGACCTTGAAGAGATTAACTGGAGTGTTCTGTGGATGGTTGCCGGTGGCTTTGCCTTGGGTGTTGCCCTTAATTATGGCGGTGAAAATTCACTCAGCAGTCTTATTGTAAAATCGGTTCCCTTCGGCAACTTCTCGCCTGTGGTTGTTATGATTCTTGCTGGTTTGATATGTTTCGCTTTTTCGAATTTCATTTCTCACTCGGCGGCTACCTCATTGCTGGTGCCTGTGCTTGGTGTTGTGGCAAGTGGTCTTGGTACTGCTCTCGACGGTGTCGGTGGCCCGCAAGCAATGTTGGTGGGTATTGCCATTGCCTCTTCGGTTTCAATGATTCTTCCCATCAGTACTCCTCCCAATGCCATTGCCCATTCAACCGGCTTCATCGAGCAGAAGGATATGATGAAGGTGGGTATTGCTGTCGGTATTATGGGCCTTGTCCTTGGATATGCGATGCTTATATTTATAGGTTTCTAAAAGACCGAGTTTTATAAATAAACGGTAATCCGGCTCGCGAGCAGTCAATTTTTAATGAAAAAACGACTGTTATGTGAGCCGGATTGTTTATCTTCGCCACATAAATCCCGAATGTAATGGAGTTAAGACAACTTAAATATTTTGTAAAGAGTGCCGAATATCTGAATTTTTCGGAGGCGGCGAAGCACCTCTTTATAACACAAAGTACATTGTCGCAGCAGATAAAGCAACTGGAATTTGAACTTGGATTTACTCTCTTTCTGCGCAACAGCCGTCATATATCGCTCACCGAGGCTGGGGAGGAGTTTCTCCCTTTTGCCAAGCGCACGATACAGGATGCCGAGGATAGTGTGCAGCGTCTTAACGACTTGCAGAATGTGAAGACCGGCACCTTGCGTGTGGGTGTCACTTATAGTTTAAGCACGGTGCTCACCGAGGGACTGATGCAATTTATGCGTTCCTTCCCGGGCATAAGGCTCGAAGTGTGCTATAAGACTGTGCAGGAATTATTGGTGCTGCTCCGGGAGCGCAAGGTCGATTTTATTCTCTCTTATAAGCCGCTTATGGAGGCTCCCGATATTGAAGCTATGCCTCTTTTCGAGAATGCTCTTGCGTTGGTCGTCGATAAGGGGCATCCGCTTGCATCGCGCCGCAAGGTGAAACTTGCCGAGCTGCAAGCGCACCAGTTGGTGTTGCCGTCGCCGGGGTTGCAGGCCCGCAGTATGCTCGACAGACTTATGGAGGGAAAGGATTTTCAACTCTCGTCGAGGTTGGAGCTTAATGAAACGAATATCCTGTTGCAGATGGTGTCTTCCGGCACATACGCGACAATTCTTTCAACATCGGCGGTTTTTGGGAACACCCGTTTCAAGGCTGTGCCCATAGATGAGCCGGGCAATGCAATGCAGGCTTCGCTGCTCACACTCAAAGGGGCCTATAAAAAGGCTTCGGCGAGGGAGTTTATAAACATACTGCTTAATACGGAGGCGGTGAAGCGCAGGCTTGTGAATTGGTTTGATTAAATTGTTATTTATATATAATTATGGTAGAAAAGTACAGCGCGGTGAAGCGCATTCCCAGTTTCGATGTAGATATGTCATCGACTTTAAAGCCGGCCTCGTTTCTTAATTATGCACAAGAGGCTGCAAATATTCACGCCGATGCTATTGGGGTGGGTTACGACTCGATGCAGACAACCCGTAAGGCGTGGGTGCTTGCACGAATGCAGGTATTGTTCCATAAATTGCCTAAATGGAAGGAGAATATAAACATACAGTCGTGGCACAAAGGTGCTAACGGCTTCCAGTTTTTCCGTGACTTTGTGGTGTTCGACAAAGAGGGTAGCGAGAAACTTATTTCGGCTACAACATCGTGGTTGGTTATAGACATTGATACCCGACGATTGTCGAAATATCCCGAACTTGCCCAGAATGAGGAGAAGTGTATCAAGGAAGATGTTATAGTTGAGCAGCCTGCCAAGATTGCAATGCCGAAGGAGGTGGAGCCTGTGCACGTGATGACTCACGCTGTGAATTACAGTGACCTTGATATGATAGGGCACGTTAATAATGTGAAATACACCGAGTGGTCGATGAATGCCATCGAGCTCGATGTGGTAAATAACAAACGATTGAAGGAACTTGTGATTAATTTCAACAACGAGGTTAAGGCCGGTGATGTTGTGGAGATTTACCGTTACAGCGAGGTGGCCGAGGATGGCTCGATTGTCTATTTTATAGAGGGCAAGGTGGGCGATAGGTCGTCGTTCGTGGAGAAACTTGTATTTTAATTGTATCTCTTTGTGCCGCGGGCGGCGGTTGTGCCGTCGGGCGGTATTTTACGCTTCCCCGGTGGTGCAGTGCAGCTTCCCGGGGAAGAAATCATATTATTTGTTAATTATGATTCTGTCTGTTTTTTATTTTGTCGCCGGATTGGCGCTGGTTATTCTGGGAGCCGACTGGCTTACAAAGGGGGCTTCGGGATTGGCTCGCCGTTTTAGAATTAGTGAGCTTGTGATAGGACTCACCATTGTGGCAATGGGTACCTCTTTGCCCGAGTTTGTGATTAGTGTGGGTGCGGCTGTTAAAGGCAACTCCGGCATAGCTTTGGGAAATATTGTGGGTAGCAACATTTTCAACGGGCTTTTTATTCTTGGTGTTGCTGCTCTTATTACTCCCATTAGGTTCAGTGCGAAAATGCAGTCGCGCGAAATTCCGTTCAATCTGCTTGCTTCGATTGCTGTGTTGCTTGTGTCGGGCAGTATGTTGGTAGGCGGTGCTCCGGGTGAGTATATCACACGTTACGGTGGGCTTATATTGCTATGTTTCTTTGCTGTGTTCTTGCGCTACACTTTCACCATCGAGGGGGATGGCAGCGAAGAGGAGGATGTGGAGCTGTTGCCGACAGGTAAAATTCTGCTGTATATTGTCGGCGGACTGGCCGGGCTCATTTTAGGCGGTAACATTTTTGTGGATGGTGCCACGGATATAGCACTTGCCCTTGGGCTTTCCGAGGCGGTAATCGGTATTACCATAGTGTCGGCCGGAAGTTCGTTGCCCGAACTTGCCGTGTCGGTGAATGCTGCCCGTAAGGGTAATGCGGCTATTGCGCTCGGCAATGTTATTGGCAGCAACATTTTCAATATATTCTTTATTCTTGGTAGCAGTGCTGCAATCACTCCCATTCTGCTCGATGGGTTCAGCTCTGTCGATTACTATGTGCTGTTGGCTTCGTCGCTGCTCATATATATTGTGACGCGTTTCGGTGGACGGAGTGTTATTACACGTTTCGAGGGTGGGGTGCTTGTTGCGGCTTATGTTGCATATACTGCCTATCTGCTTGTCAATGCTTAATGGTTACGTTGAATAGGGGATGAAGAAGTTTGTTGCGTTTTTTGTGGGTGCTGCTGTTGTTGTTTGCCTGCTTTCGTTGCTGCTGTTGCAGGCGGAGTGCCCGTTTTTTGATGCCACAAGGCCACAGCCCGAAGAACCGGTTGAGGAGGTGCGGGATACTGTAAAGAAATATGGCTTGCCCATTGAGCTTTTCAATGTGCGATACGATACTTTGCGACCGCGCCAGACACTTGCCGAGTTGCTTAATGGCTTTGGCTTCACGGCGCGACAGGTATATGACCTGACAACGCAATGCCCCGATTCTATTTTCGATGCTCGCCGTTTGCGCCCCGGGCAGGTGTGTGCGCTCCTCACAGAAAAGGACAGTGCCGCACTGCCCCGATATTTAGTTTACGAGGAGAGCGTGAAGAGTTATGTTGTGTTCGACCTTGCCGATGGTTATCGTGCCCGCCGTGGTGCGAACCCTGCCGAATGGCGCGAGGGCGAGGTTGCCGGTGAGGTTAACACTTCGTTGTGGGTCGCTATGCAGGAACGTGGGGCTTCGCCGTTGCTTGCGGTGCAACTGTCACATATTTTCGGTTGGTCGGTCGATTTTTTCGGTATTCAGAAGGGTGACGAGTTTCGTGTAATCTATTCACAGGAGTATGTGAATGGTGAGCCACTTAACAACTATCGCATATTGGCAGCTTCGTTCTGCGCATCGGACAGCATAGTCTATGCTATTCCCTTTGTGCAGGAGGGTGAGGAACTTTTTTATAATATAGATGGTAACAGCCTCGAAGGGGCTTTCCTTAAAGCTCCGCTCGATTATTATCGTATATCGTCGCGCTTCTCGAACAGCCGTTTCCATCCTGTGCTCAAAAGGTATCGTGCACATCACGGAGTGGATTATGCTGCCCCCGTGGGAACGCCGGTCTATGCAATAGGCAGTGGTAAGGTGATTGCAAAGGCTTATCAGGCGGGTGGTGGCGGCAATTATGTGAAGATTCGTCACAATAGTGTTTATGTAACTACTTATATGCACTTGTCGCGCTTTGCCAAAGGGTTGAAGGTGGGTGATGCCGTGAAGCAGAAGCAGGTTATCGGCTATGTGGGTTCAACCGGTATTTCCACCGGTCCGCACCTCGATTTTCGTGTGCACGAGAATGGCAAGCCTATAAACCCGTTGACCATAAAATCGCAGCCCAAGAAGCCTGTTTCCGAGGGTAATATGGCAGCTTTTGCACTTCTGCGCGATTCTTTGGTCACTCGTCTGAAAGGCATTGCTTTGTGCGATTCTGTTGCTGCCGACAGCCTGTCGATGCAGAAGGATATTTTGTCGCGTGAGTGAAATTCAGTGATAACTATCCGATATTTACAATCAAAGGCGTGCTGTTATTGCACGCCTTTGATTGTAAATATATATACTGCAAATGTGTTATTCTTCAACTTCCACTCTCTCTACCGGAGTTACTTTTGCCGGTAGCATATTGCCTTTAATGTAGAGTTTCACCATCTCCTTCTTTGTGTTACAATGCACGGTGATGCTCTTGCGCACATAACCGGGAGCCTTGTTGGTACCATTGTATGTGACAAAAATAGTATCGCTCTTGCCGGGCATTGTGGGGGCTGTGCTGAAACTGCGTTCGGTGCAGCCGCACGATGTAAACACCTGATGAATGTACAACGGAACTTCGCCTGTGTTTGTGTAGATGAATTGACACTTTATAATGGCGCTGTCGGCCGGGAAAGTGCCCATTTCGTATGTGGTTGCTTCGAACTTAATATCGGCGAGTTTCCTTTCGGTCTGTGCAAAGCTGCTTGCGCAGGTGAGAGTGAATAGTATTATGAATATTGTTTGTTTCATAGTGCTTGTTTTATGGTGCGAAGATAGTGAATAATTTTCTACATTCCTCGAAATTACCTTTTTTAACCTCTTTTTACCTGTTTCACCCCTTTGACTCCCTCTATTTTTTCAATGAGTTTGCGCAGTTTGGCATTGTCGTCGATGAGCAGGGAAAGGCTGCCCGAAAATAGTGTGTCGTGCGACTCTATGTTTATTCCGCGCATAATCACTCCTTTCTCTTGTGATATTATTGAGGTTATGTTGTTGACAATTCCAATGTCGTCGTGCCCCACGATGCGGAGTGTTACAGGGAAAAGTGCTCCGTTCTTGTCAATGTCGCTCCAGCGGGCTTCTATTATGCGGTAGGGGTAACGCTCGCGCAGTTCCGGGGCGTTACTGCAATCTTTGCGGTGGATTGAAATTCCGCCGCTTATGGTTACAAAGCCGAAAATTTCGTCACCGAAGATGGGGTTGCAGCATCTTGACAGTTTGTAGTCAACCCCTTTAAGGTTGCGTTCTATTACAAGAACATCGCTCGAACGGCCCGTGTCGATGTCGTTGCTGTAAGTGTAGCCGTTGGCACTGTGGGTTATTTCGCTCCCTTCGTTCTGTGGCGTTGTTAGTTCCTGATACTTTCGCAGCACCTCGCTTATTTCAACGCCTCCCTCGGCCATACATTGGTAGAAGTTGGTGAGGCGTTTAAAGCCCATCTTGCGTATGAGGTGGTCCATCATACCTTCGTCATACTCTATCTTGTGGTTCTTGAACTTGCGTATGAGCATTTCCCTTGCAATGTCGGCCTGTCGGGCTGTAATCTCTTTCAATGCTTGGCGTATCTTGGCTCGGGCACGACCGGTCTTGGCAATGGCGAGCCACGCTTGCTTGGGAGTTTGGCTGTTACTTGTTATAATTTCCACTTGGTCGCCGTTGTTGAGTATGTGGCGAATGGGTACGTTGCGTCCGTTGACAAGCGCACCGGTGCATTTGCAACCGAGGCCTGTGTGTATGCTGAATGCAAAGTCGAGGATGGTGGCTCCCTTTGGCAAACGGTAGAGGTCGCCTTTGGGGGTGAAGATGAAAATCTCGTCCTTGTAGAGTTCCATCTTGAATTTATTGTCGTTTACATCCTCCTCGCTCAGGTTTTGCAGTGTGTCGCGTATGGAGGCGAGCAGGTTGTCGAGCCCTTTCTCGCTCTTTATTCCTTTGTAACGCCAGTGGGCTGCAAGACCGTGCTCGGCAATGGTGTCCATACGCTCGGTGCGTATCTGTACCTCTACCCAGCGACCTTCGGGGCCCATCACCGTAGTGTGCAGCGACTCGTAACCATTGCTCTTGGGCACCGACAGCCAGTCGCGCAGACGGTGGGGGTTGGGTGTGTATTGGTCGGCTACAATGGAGTAGACCTGCCAACATTCTCCTTTCTCGTTCTGTGGCTCGCTGTCTATGATTATGCGTATGGCGAAAAGGTCGTATATCTGCTCAAAGGGGCGGTGCTGTCGTTTCATCTTCTGCCAAATGGAGTTGATTGATTTTGTGCGCCCTTTAATGCGGTATTTGAGGTGGGGTAGTGCTTTCAGCCTTTTCTCAATGGGTTTTATGAACGATGCAATGTAGTCTTCGCGCGAGGCGGCTGTCTCCTCGACCTTGCGGCTCAATTCGGTATAAATCTCACTCTCGGTGTATCGCATCACAAGGTCCTCCATTTCCGATTTTAGTTTGTAAAAGCCGAGTTTGTGGGCCAGCGGAATGTAGAGCTTGGAAGCCTCGGTTGCCACCTGTGTGCGTGCCTCCTTGTCGTCGTGGTTGAAAAGACGGCGCAACAATACCAGACGGGCTGCTATCATAATGAGTATTATGCGCATATCATTGGCGAACGAGAGCAACAGATTGCGGAAATTCTCACTCTCTATCGTGGGGCTTTTGGCATAGAGAGAGTTTATTTGCGTGAGATTGGTGAGTATGTTTGTTACGCTGTCACCGAATTTTGCTTTTATATCCTTAATGTCTGTTACGCCTTGCTGCACGCAGCGGTTGAGCAGGATGCTTATCATTATTTCGCGGTGATGCCCGATTTCTTGCCCCACAAGTGCCGCTGTCTGCATATCTATTATCACAGGGTGGAACCCGAAACTATCGCGCACAATCCTGCCATCGGCAAGAGCGCGCCCTATTTCTGTTTTAATGAACTGGTAATCGGTGGGAAGCAGGCCGCCTTCGATGTTTTTTAGCAAAATAGCATTCAGTTCAAGAATTTCTCTTTTTTCTTCCTGTGTAAAAATATCGGTTCTATCCATTGCTCTCTTTTTGTCGGTAGTTCTCTTTATGCAACCAGTCAAATGGTGCTTTTCTACCGCGAAGATAATTTTTCATTTTTAAAAAAATGCATTTTTAGGATAATTATAGGAAATTATTTATATTTTTGCGCTAATGCGTGAATTTTAACACAGCTTCTAAACTATTTTAAACTTTATAGCTATGATAAGTAAAGCCGATCAGACATTTTTAGCGAAGAAAGGTATTTCGGTGCAACAGGTTGCCGAGCAGTTGCAAACATTTAAAACGGGTTTCCCATTCTTACCCATTGAAGCTGCGGCTACTATCGAGAAGGGGGTAATTGCTCCCTCGGCGGCCGAGATTGATGGTTATCTTGCTGCTTGGGACGCATACTGTGCGGCCGGTAACAAGATTTTGAAGTTTGTTCCTGCGTCGGGTGCCGCGAGCCGTATGTTCAAGGATTTATTCTCATTTTTGAGTGCTTCGTATGATGTTCCTACCACCGATTTTGAAAAGAATTTCTTTGACAATATCGAGAAGTTTGCATTCTTTGCCGACCTTGATTCTGCCTGTACAAAAAATAAGGGCACAGGTATAAAAGAACTTATTGCCGCAGGAAAATATAAGGATGTTGTGTTCAATCTGCTCGATTTTACAGGAATGAACTATGGTTCCCTGCCCAAAGGCTTGCTTAAATTCCATAGCTACGACAATGCGGCACGCACTGCTGCCGAAGAGCATTTTGTAGAGGGTGCGCTCTATGCTGCAACCGACGGCAAGGTGCAGCTTCACTTTACCGTGTCGCCCAATCACAAGGCTCTCTTCCAAGAACTTGTTGCCGAGTGTAAGGCTCGTTACGAGGAGATGTTCGGCGTGACATACGATATTTGTTTCTCGGAGCAGAAGCAGAGCACCGACACTATTGCGGTGGATGCCGACAACCAGCCCTTCCGCGAGAATGGTGCATTGGTGTTCCGTCCCGGCGGCCACGGTGCACTCATAGAGAATCTCAACGACATTGACGCCGATATTATCTTCATAAAGAATATCGACAATGTGGTTCCCGACCGTTTGAAGCCCGACACTGTTACCTACAAGAAGTTGCTTGCCGGTATTCTTGTGGAGAAACAGAAACAGGCATTCGAATATTTGCGCATCATAGACAGCGGTAGTTACACACACGAACAGGTGATGGAGATGGTACGCTTTGTACAACAAGACCTTATGTGCCGCAATATGGATATAAAGAATCTCGAAGATTGCGACCTTGTGCTCTATCTGCGCAAGAAACTGAACCGTCCTATGCGTGTGTGCGGAATGGTGAAGAATGTGGGTGAGCCCGGCGGAGGCCCCTTCCTTGCTTATAATCAGGATGGCACCGTGTCGTTGCAGATATTGGAGAGCTCACAGATTGATATGAACAACCCCGAATCGAAGGCTATGTTCGAGAATGGTACACACTTTAATCCGGTGGACCTTGTGTGTGCCGTGAAAGGGTATAAAGGTGATAAATTCAATCTTCCCGATTTTGTGGACAAGAATACAGGCTTTATTTCTCATAAATCGAAGAACGGTCGCGAGTTGAAGGCTATGGAGCTTCCCGGTCTTTGGAACGGTGCTATGAGTGACTGGAATACAATTTTTGTTGAGGTTCCGCTTGTTACCTTCAACCCTGTGAAGACTGTGAACGACCTTTTGCGCGATGTTCATCAGTAGGCCGGTACCTTGAAAAAGGAATGTAATAGATGTAAATGAGAAACTGAATCTTGGGGGATGTTTATTATTTTTGCCCTCGGAAACCTGATGGTTTTATTAAGGTTTTTCATATTCTTATGTGGTTGGGCTGCATCTGCAAGGGTGCAGCCCTTTTTTATGATTTATTGCAAAGAACAGACTAAGAAGTTGTTTGAATTTCTAAAAAATATTTTCTTATAGAAACTGAATGTTTCGCCATTTTTATATTCAAAAATGTCTGTTTCTTTCTTTTTTGCGGTTATGTAGCTCGCTACACGCCCTTAAAAAAGAAAGGTAATTATATATAATTTTACACCAATAGAAAACTGATAAGAAACTGTCATTTCGAACGAACCAACGGTCGACGCCCGTAGGGGCAAAAGTCAATGTGAGAAATCTCAACAATGCTGATATCCAGATTTCTCGTCGCTCCGCTC
>JAFTUV010000054.1 GCA_017466065.1 Bacteroidaceae bacterium | reverse complement strand
TGACAACACAACGTTTGTTATCGGCGAGTTTTGCAGCCAATGGTCGCGTGAAGCATAGACGAAGTTTATGCCACGTGGGTGGCGAAATGTAAAACGAGCCAATGACCTTGCAAATATAGAATGACACAACCCTTTCTTTTGGGCACACACACCGGTGCACCCCTACATTGCGGGTGGCTATCTACCGTTACAAAAATACTCTTTTGCGGTTTAAAAACAAACAAGGCCGCCCGCTTTTTGTGCGGGCGACCTTGTCGATTGTGGGTTATAGGCGGTTAAAATTTGTTCAACGCCTGTTCAAGGTCGGCAATAATATCTTCGGCATCCTCTATGCCCACCGAAAGGCGAATGAGGTCGGGGTCGATGCCTGCCTCCAATAGCTGTTCGTTGCTCAGCTGGCGGTGAGTGTGGCTCGCGGGGTGCAGCACGCAGGAGCGAGCGTCGGCAACGTGGGTGACAATGGCGATGAAGTTAAGGCTGTCCATAAAGCGTATGGCGTCTTCCTTGTCGCCCTCCACGGCAAATGCCATCACTCCGCAACCGCCGTCGGGAAGGTATTTCTGTGCAAGGTCGTAGTATTTGTTGTCCTTTAATCCGCTGTAATTCACCCATTTTACTTTGGGGTGGGCAGCGAGGAATTCGGCAACCTTCCGGGCATTTTCGCAGTGGCGAGGCATACGCAAGTGCAGTGTCTCCAATCCCAAGTTCAGCAGGAATGCATTTTGCGGAGCCATCATTGCGCCAAGGTCGCGCATCACCTGCGACACAACCTTTGTGATGAACGCCGCCTTGCCGAAGTTCTTTGTATAGACGAGGCCGTGGTAGCTCTCGTCGGGCTCGGTGAGGCATTTGAACTTGTCGTGCTGTGCCTCCCAGTCGAAGTTACCGCTGTCGATGACTGCTCCGCCCACGGCTACTGCGTGCCCGTCCATATATTTTGTGGTGGAGTGGGTTACAATGTCGGCTCCCCACTCGATGGGGCGGCAGTTTATGGGGGTGGCAAATGTGTTGTCCACAATGAAGGGTACGCCGTTCTTGTGGGCTATTGTGGCGAATTTTTCAAGGTCGAGCACGTTGGCACCGGGGTTGGAGATTGTTTCGCCGAAGAGGGCTTTTGTGTTGGGGCGGAACGCCTTTTCAATCTCCTCGGCGGGGGCTTCGGCGTCGATGAAGGTGACCTCTATGCCCATTTTCTTCATTGTTACGGCAAACAGGTTGTATGTACCGCCGTAAATGGTCGAGGCCGATACAAAGTGGTCGCCAGCTTGGCAGATGTTGAGCAGGGCGTAGAAATTGGCTGCCTGTCCCGATGAGGTGAGCACTGCGCCAATACCTCCTTCGAGTGCTGCAATCTTTGCGCCCACGGCATCTACTGTGGGGTTCTGCAAACGCGAATAGAAGTAGCCCGAATCTTCGAGGTCGAAGAGGCGTGCCATCTGCTCGCTTGTCTCGTATTTGAATGTGGTGCTTTGGAAAATGGGTAGCACGCGCGACTCGCCTTTCTTGGGCTGCCATCCACCCTGAACGCATATAGTTCCTTTGTTTAATTTCTTGTCCATAATTGTTTATGTTTTAATTATTAATGTTCAATAATATCTTTTTCCTTTTGGGCAGACACCTCGGGCTGCCCCTACATTGCTGGTGTTTGTCTTTTACTCCCCTCCGCCCTGCGCTTTGTAGCCTTCACTGCATTTCGGCACTCCTTTGGAGAGTTAAAACTCTCGTCGTCGCAAACGGCGCTACGGTTCCGCGCCGTCCCCTCGCGTGGCGAGTGGCGGAGTTTTTTTATTTTGTCCCGTCCTAAAATTTGTTTACACTATTTTGCTGTATTTCTTATACTTTTCCTTGTTGGGCTAGCCCAACAAGGAAAATGTTTTTTTACAATCCTACCATATGTTGTCATTGAGTTAGCAATGCCACCATTTCCTCAC
>JAFTUV010000068.1 GCA_017466065.1 Bacteroidaceae bacterium | reverse complement strand
TTCTTCATAGCGATATATTCGCCGTTTCCGTTCTCGGCAAGGTCGAGCATCACGCGCAGGGCGTATCTTCCTCTTGTTGATATGATCATATAGTTTCTCCTTGTAAAATAATTAACTCAATATATCTGACAGATTCCGCTGTATTGCCGCCGCTACGTCGGGCTTGTTCATCGAATAAACGTGTACGTTCGTAATACCATTGGCAAATAGGTCGATGATCTGATCGGTGGCGTAGGCAATTCCTGCCTGCTTCATTGCGGCAGGAGCGGTTCCGAACTTGTCCACCAAGGACTTAAAGCGCTGCGGCATAAAGGATCCCGACAGCTTGATAGCTCTTTCCACTTGATTTCCGTTGGTAATGGGCATAACACCGGGAATGATGGGCACGGTGATGCCCGCTTCACGAATCTTATAAAGAAAATTATAGAGCAGATTGTTGTCAAAAAACATCTGTGTGGTCAGAAACTCACAGCCTGCATCAACCTTTTCCTTGAGATATTTAATATCTTCCTTTTGATTGGTGCTTTCGGGATGGATCTCGGGATAACAAGCTCCGCCAATGCAAAAGTCCGCTCCCGATTCCATCAATTCTCTGATCAGATCGATGGCGTGATGATAGTCCCACTGACTGCGGTCTGCGTTTTCAAACCCCGCGGGGATGTCCCCACGGAGAGCCATGACGTTTTGAATACCCGCCGCCTTGATATCGTCAATGCGAGCGTGAACGGTTTCCTTCGTTGAGGAAACGCAGGTCAGATGTGCCAATGTCGGCACACCGTGTTGCTCCTTGATATTCTTTGCGATATCAAGAGTATACCTACTTGTACCGCCGCCCGCACCATATGTAACGCTCATAAACGATGGGCGCAATTTGGCAATTTCCTCGGTAGCGTGCTTCACGCTTTCAAACGCTGTATCTGTCTTGGGAGGAAAAACCTCGAAGGACAAAGACAGCGTGTCTTTTTTCAATAAATCGATGATTTTCATAATGAGCCTTCTGTTTATATTTTAATTATACCACAAGTCGGTAGGTAAATCAAGTACCGAATTTTGAAATCGTTCCGCCTCCGAGAACAATATCACCGTTATACAGCACCGCCGCTTGTCCGGGTGTAACGGCACGCTGCGGAACATCAAAAATAACCTTTACACTGTTATTGTCGATGGGTATTACCGTTGCCGCTTGCTCTTTTTGACGATAACGAACTTTAGCTTTGCAACGCATTTCATTTTGCGGCGGTTCTTCTGATATCCAATGAAAGTCACAAGCTGTGAGTTCTTTACTATACAAATTTTGTGCTTCACAAATGGTTACAGTGTTTTCACTCGCATTTATCTCTTTAACATACAAGGATTTTACAGATGGTATTCCGAGCCCCTTGTGCTGTCCTATCGTATAACGAATGATTCCTTGATGCTCTCCTAAAACAGTACCATCCTCAGAAACAAAATATCCTGCAGGATAGTTTTTTCCCGTAAAATGTTCCAAGAATTCTGCGTACTTTCCGTTCGGAACAAAACAAATATCCTGACTGTCAGGCTTATCCGCATTGATAAATCCGTTTTTTTCAGCGATTTCTCGAACCTCGGGCTTTCTCATACTACCCAGCGGAAAGAGCGTGTGTGCAAGCTGCTCCTGAGTTAAGGAATACAACACATAACTTTGGTCTTTTGTTTCATCGAGGGCTTTCCTTAGCACATACTGGCCATTATATTCTTCGATCCTCGCATAGTGTCCGGTCGCGATATACTCACAACCAAGAAGCCGCGCCCGTTCATAGAGTTTGTCAAACTTCATATAACGGTTGCAATCGATACACGGGTTAGGCGTATCTCCCGAC
>JAFTUV010000067.1 GCA_017466065.1 Bacteroidaceae bacterium | reverse complement strand
CGACTTGATCTGCGCTCTTACGGCAATATCCTCACCGAACAGGCGCACATTCTGGACACCTTCAATGAGGTTCCTGCCAAGCGTTCCCTCAGCCTGATAGCCTACGAACAAAATGAGATTCTGCGGTCTCCACAGATTGTGCTTGAGGTGATGGCGGATTCTGCCTGCCTCACACATTCCACTCGCTGAAAGAATGACCTTGGGCTCGGGTGTTTCGTTAATACGTTTAGAGTCCTCCACTGTAATAGACAATCTGAGTCCGTCAAATCTGATGGGATCAATTCCATCGTCTATCAGCTTTCTCGTTTCATCATCAAAGCAAGCGGAATCGCATTTGGAGAAAATCTCGGTTGCTTCAATTGCCAAAGGGCTATCTACGTAGACCGGAAAATCCGCATTTTTGACAAGTTTTCTTTGCTTTATCTCACGAATGGCATAGAGAAGCTCCTGAGTACGACCGATTGCAAAGGACGGAATAACCACGTTTCCGCCACGTGACAAAGTGTTTTCGATGAGCTCAGCCAATACTTCTATCGTGTCGGTATGACGCTCGTGATTGCGGCTACCGTAGGTGGATTCGAGAACAAGATAGTCTGTTTCCGCAACGGGTGCAGGATCCTTGATGATTGGCTGATTCGTGTTTCCTACGTCGCCGCTGAATACAATCTTCTTTTCCGTATCTCCCTCTCTGAGCCATATTTCAATTGCCGCAGAGCCAAGCAGATGTCCAATATCCGTAAAGCGAATATCCACGCCTGCGGACACCGTAATTCTCTCGTTATATTTCACTCCACGGAAGAGCTTGATCGCACCGAGCGCATCTTCTATTGTATATGTCGGAGTGAAGTTCTCTTCCCCCGAGCGCTCTGCCTTTCTGTTCTTCCATTCAATCTCGCTCATCTGGATGTGTGCACTATCCTTAAGCATTATATCTGCCAGCTTCGCCGTTGCCTCTGTTGCGTATATGATGCCACGGAAGCCGTCTTTATAAAGTCTTGGCAACATTCCCGAATGGTCGATATGAGCGTGTGTCAAAAAAACTGCGTCAACCTGACTTGCGGGAATCGGCAAGGCAACGTTCTGAAACACGTCAATTCCTTGTTCCATACCGCAATCAATTAAATAATAGCGGTCGTTGATCTCAAGAAGTGTACAGCTTCCCGTCACCTCTTGCGCAGCACCTATAAATTGAATTTTCATAATTCGTTGTTCCTTTCAAGACAATATCTATCGGATCAACTGCTACTCCACCCTCATCATTCTGTATCCAACACCGATGTGGGTTTGGATGTACTGCGGAGAGTCGGGTGTTGCTTCGATCTTTTTGCGGAGCGTTGCCATAAAGACACGGAGAGAGGCGACGTTATTCTCCCACGCAGCACCCCATATCTTTTGCGTGATGAAGGTATGCGTTAAGACCTTGCCGACGTTTGCGGCAAGCAAGCACAGTATTTTGTATTCGATGGGAGTCAGATGCAATTCCTCATCACCGAGATAAGCACAGCCTGCGGCATAGTCGATTCGCAAAGTACCGTTTATAAACACCGAACTTGTGCTTTCGTTACGGTTCGAGGCTAATCTTCTTTGCGTAACACGAAGCCTTGCCAAAAGCTCCTCTACGGAGAAGGGCTTTGTTAAGTAATCATCCGCACCTGCATCAAGAGCATCAATTTTGTCTTTATCCTCACTGCGTGCGCTGATGACGATGATAGGCATTTCCGACCACGTGCGTATTCTCTCGATAACCTCAACGCCGTCCATATCGGGTAGTCCGAGATCAAGCAGAACAATGTCGGGATTGTGCGAGGATGCTTCCATTATAGCGTTATTTCCGTTCTTTGCCGTTATAAATTTATAGTCGTGCGCCTTTAAGGTCGTTGTAATCAGATTGCGAACGGGCGCATCGTCCTCGACTACGAGTATCAAGGGTTTATTCACTGATCTCCACCTCCTCCTTTGGTAATGTAAAGGTAAATACCGCACCGTGCGGCTTGTTATCACTTACTGTAATTTCACCGCCGTGAGCATTTACAATGGATTTGCAGAGCGCAAGTCCAAGACCGAGACTTCTGCGGCTGTCGGCAATTTTTTCAGCACCTGTGTAGAACATATCGAACACACGGGGCTTTATCTCGTCTGCAATTCCGTGTCCGTTATCCGCTACGGTAATTGCAATTTCATTGTCCTTTTCGACTGCTGAGATCTCTATTTCAGAACCACTCGGTGTATATTTGATCGCATT
>JAFTUV010000053.1 GCA_017466065.1 Bacteroidaceae bacterium | reverse complement strand
TCACCGCTTAAGGGATATATCAATCTCGGTGACGGTATCGTGCTTCTCGCATCTTGGATATTGCCTCTGCCATACGGACTCATTGCCGCAGGGCTGGGTTCGGCTCTTGCCGATCTGTTTTCGGGATACGTTGTATATGCTCCCGCAACCTTCATCATCAAAGCCTTGATGGCAGTTGTGGCATATTCGTGTTATGCGCTGTTTGTAAAAAAAGCGAAATCCACGGTATCAAGAGTATTCAGCGGAATACTTTCGGAGTTCGTGATGATCCTCGGATATTTTCTCTTTGAGGGTGTTCTGTACGGCTTCGTGCCCTCGCTCGTCAATATCCCTGCCAATGCGGTGCAGGCGGTAGCGGGCATAATCATTGGCGTGATTCTGATCACGGTCTTTGAAAAACAAAATATTTTAAAATTATTGAAATGATAGGGAGATACAGTCATGAAAATATATCAAAACGCAACTGAACTGATCGGCAAAACGCCGCTGCTCGAACTCACACATATCGAAAAAGCACTTGGACTTAAGGCAAGGATACTTGCAAAGCTTGAATATTTCAACCCCGCAGGCTCGGTCAAGGACAGGATTGCAAAGGCGATGATTGACGAGGCGGAGGCTTCGGGTAAGTTGAAGCCCGACTCGGTCATCATTGAGCCCACCTCAGGCAACACGGGCATAGGTCTCGCATCCGTCGCGGCGGCAAGAGGATATAAAATTATCATTGTTATGCCCGAAACAATGTCTGTCGAACGTAGACAGTTGATGAAGGCATACGGTGCAGAGCTGGTGCTCACCGAAGGAGGAAAGGGCATGAAGGGTGCGATCGCCAAGGCAGAGGAGCTTGCGGCACAGACATCGAATAGCTTTATCCCCGGACAGTTCGTCAACCCCGCAAACCCGCAGGCACATCGTGAAACCACAGGCCCCGAAATTTACGAGGATACGGACGGAAACGTAGATATCTTCGTCGCAGGTGTCGGCACAGGCGGTACGGTCACGGGCGTTGGTGAATATCTCAAATCCAAAAAGCACGATATTAAGGTCGTTGCCGTAGAGCCTGCCACCTCTGCGGTACTGTCCACCGGTGTTGCGGGAGCGCATAAGATTCAGGGTATTGGCGCGGGCTTTGTTCCCGACGTACTGAATACAAAGGTCTATGACGAGATCATTCCCGTTTCCAATGAGGACGCTTTTGCCACGGGTAAGCTGATCGGCAAGAGCGAGGGCGTGCTTGTAGGAATTTCTTCGGGTGCAGCGACTGCGGCGGCAATCGAGCTTGCAAAGCGTCCCGAAAATGAAGGAAAAACCATCGTCGTTTTGCTCCCCGATACGGGCGACAGATATCTATCCACACCGCTGTTTGCTGACTAAAAGTGAGCTCCGATGGTCGTACATAGCGGCTGTCGGAGCTTTTTGAATCACACGAAAGGAGATGTTTATGAGAATATATGCAGACAACGCCGCTACCACGAAAATGAGCGAAGCGGCAATCAAGGCAATGATACCTTATATGAATGAAATATACGGCAATCCGTCCAGCCTTCACAGCGAAGGTCAGAGAGCGAATGAAGCCTTAACAAATGCCCGTGAGAGAATCGCAAGGCTACTCGGCTGCGAGCCGAGAGAGATTACATTCACCTCGGGCGGCAGTGAGGCAGATAATCAGGCTATAATATCCGCCGCAAGACTTGGCGAGAAAAAAGGAAAAAGGCATATTATTTCTACCGCATTTGAGCATCACGCAGTTCTTCACACGCTTGAAAAGCTCGAAAAGCAAGGCTTCGAGGTCACGCTCCTTGACGTTCACGAAAACGGACTGATCAGCGCCGAGCAGGTGAGCGATGCGATTCGTGAGGATACCTGCCTTGTCACGGTCATGTACGCCAACAACGAGATCGGAACGATTCAGCCGATTGCAGAAATCGGTGCGATATGCCGCGAAAAAGGCGTACTCTTTCACACCGATGCCGTTCAGGCGGTCGGACATTTGCACATTAACG
>JAFTUV010000010.1 GCA_017466065.1 Bacteroidaceae bacterium | reverse complement strand
TCGTCCTCTCAGGCCATTCTTGACCACATTGGAGGAACCACAAAAAAAGCATTTTTTTTAGCATATCAATGATAATCTTTGCAAAGATATGTATATCAAACGATTACAAAGGTTTTATCCTACTTTTTGCCCACCCTGCCATAAATTCATATCTCACGCTTAACCACAAAAAGAAAAGCGCAGACTTTCGTCATACGCTGTCTTGGCTCACCACAAGCCACAATCCTATACGAGAAAGCCTGCACTATATGTGCATACTCTCAATAGGAATGTTATTTTGCTCGTTTTTGTTCCGAGGTGGTGATTCAGACAGCGTTGAGCAAATATTTTCAAATGTCTTGCGTTGGTTTTTACCCAACACGCTACAAATATAACACTATTAAACAAGAAAATAGTATATTTTTTGCGATATTCTTGAAATGAATTGTTTTATAGACTATATTTGCAATAACAAACAATGTACTATTATGGAAGCAACCAAAGTAAATATTCAAGATATTGCACGTTATACCATTTTGAGATTGATTCAAAATGGAGATACTATATGTCCTTTGAAACTGCAAAAGGTTTTGTACTATATGCAGGCGTGGCATATGGTGTATTTTGATAGAGAAAATACATTGTTTGATGATGTTCCAGAGGCTTGGGTAAATGGTCCCGTATATAGGAGCGTTTATGAGACTTATAAGGCTATACCTATGTATGAACAGATACAGCCAAAGTCCTTTGGCTTTAATTCACCAAAAGAATTACGCGACGAAGCGGAAAGAATATACAAGCTATTATCATTAACAAAAGACCAAAACGATTTTATTGAGTCTATATATCGGCATTACGGCACAATGTCTCACGACAGGTTGGTGTACTTAACTCATTCACAAGCACCGTGGAATAATGCACGCAAAGGTTTAGATGCTTTTGAATACTCAAATCAGCTCATAAAATTGGAAGATATGTTTCAATATTATTCTGAAATGCAGAAAAAATAATGGATGGTTATCTATTTAAAGATGATATAGAAATTGGTGAATACAGCTTTGGTAAAAGTGTTATTGATAATTCCGTTTTATCGGAATCACTCGGTCATAAATCGTTAATAAGTTATAAGTATATTGACCTCAATAAAACTCCTTATAATTTCAAACAATATTGTTTTGATAATAACGACATAGTTGGGTATTTTGAATTTATGAAGAAACTTTCAACGATACCCTTCAAAGATTTAAGAGATGGCAGAGAAAGAGGATGGCATCTAAATGAAACAAGTTATTATCAAAAGAACCTAAACAAGTGGGTAAATATCGTTTTTGATTTAAAAGTAAACTTGAAGCCTGAATGTACGCCAACATTTTATCATTTTGCCATATATGATAAAAAAGTAATAGCTTCAAGAGCATCTGGAATTAAAGCTCCAAGAATTTATTTCTTTTTTGGTCACGATGCAATTATTTACCCACTATTCTACGACCCATACCACGAAATAAACCCTTAACACTTATTCTCATATTCCAACAAAAAGTGCTACATTTGCGTTAGCAAACATAGCACCTAATTGGTGTAAAATTGTATATAATTACCTTAAATAAAAATAATTGTCGAGTAGTAAAGGTTTTTTACTCCCACAAAAAAACAATCAGCAACCCCGCGGGGTTGCTGATTGGGCTTATATGTAACCGATAGAGTTCTTTTAGAACAATTTGTTGGGATATTCACCGGCCTCAACAAGTGACTGGATTTTCTCAACGGTGGCAGGACGGTCGGCAGCGTATGTTACACCGAACCATTTTGCTGTTGTGTCGAGAACCTCGCAGGTAGCCTCGCCGCTGTTGATGAGGTTGTCCACAACCAAGGGGATGAAGTACTCGGCTTTGGGCTTGTCGGCATTCTCTTTAAGGAAGTCAACAAACTGCTCCTCGCTATATTTGAAGTAGTCGGGAGTGAAGCCCCAGAAGTTCATAGAAACAGGTGTCTGCTCGCCAACGGCAGTCCAGCCGCCTTCTTCGTTCTTGTAGCAGATGTTGCCGTCTACACGCATAATCTCGGTGCGCTCAACAACGCCTGTAAGCAGGTTCTGTTCGTTCTTTGAACAAACACCGCGTGCAACGCTGCCATTCTCGCTCAAAGTGTTGCAGATGCGGAATCCCACCATACTGTATTTTCCGGTGCTTCCTTCGGGAAGGTCGCTCAACCATTTGCCCATAACTGCGAATGCGTCTCGGCCATAGAAATCGTCGGCGTTGATTACAGCAAAAGGCTCCTTGATGACATCCTTGCCCATAAGAACAGCGTGGTTGGTACCCCAAGGCTTTGTGCGCTCTGCGGGAGCGGTAAATCCTTCGGGAAGGTTGTCGATTGCTTGGAATACGAGCTCTGTGGGAATGTGGCCTTCGTATTTTTTGAGGATAATGTTACGGAAATCCTCTTCGAAGTCCTTGCGGATTACGAATACCAATTTGCCGAAGCCTGCGCGGATAGCATCGAAGATAGAGTAGTCCATAATTGTTTCGCCGTTGGGGCCAAGGCCGTCCAACTGTTTCAAACCGCCATAACGGCTACCCATTCCGGCAGCCAATACAAAAAGTGTAGGTTTCATATTATATTAGTTTATAAATTAAATAAAATAAATATCGTATCTTGTTGTTTGTCGGGAACGGTTGGTCCTCGGCGACTGACTACATATTTCACAGTCTACTGCAAATATACAGAATAGTTTTCTTTTTCAACAAAAATTTGTATTATTTTTTTAAGAAATTCAAACAGCTTCTAAAAAGGATAGCCTATCGCAAAATGCCAAGCAAATCCGTCGCCAAATGGCGATAGATTAAAGTAACCGTTTCGCTTGGTTTTGTAGGGTGCGTGCAGGCCAAGGCCAAAGTCGAGGCGCAGCACTAAAAAATCAATGTCGTAGCGTATGCCGAAGCCTGTGTTCAGTGCAAGCTGTTTGCCAAAATTTTTCATTTCAAACAATCCGCCCGGGCGGTTCTCGTCCTCTCTCATAAGCCAGATGTTACCCGCATCGACAAAGAGCGCACCGTGCAGCTGTGAAATTATTTTGAACCGGTACTCTATATTGGCCTCAAATTTAAGAGTACCTGTTTCGTCGAGATAAGAGTAGCGCGTTTCGGCCGCCGGGTGGAAACTGCCGGGGCCCACGGTGCGCACCGTGAAGGCACGCAGGCTGTTGGCTCCTCCAATGTAGAATTGCTCGCTGTAAGGTGCGTGTTCCGAATTTCCGTAACAGGGCAGCACGCCGGCCATTATGCGTGTGGCAATGTAGTTGTTTGAGTTTATTTTATATAGTTGCCGAAGTTCGGCGGTGATTTTTATGAATTGTGCATAGGGGTTGTTAAATAATTTCTTATTCTTTTCGCTCCATTTTTCCCCAAAGGCACACAGGGCAAGCGAGGTTATGTTGCCGGCCGATGTAATTGAGCCCTCGAAACGGGTCTTGTTACGATGGCCGGTACCTGCATTGTCGTATGTGAATGTGTATTGCATTGCCGGAATAAACTGGTCCCTAAAACTATATTGCAGCGAGCGGTTCTCGGCTACTATTGCGTCGAACTTGCTTGTGGTGCTGCGCAGGATGTCGTAAGTGAGCCGGAAGGGGGTTATTGTGTGCGTGGTGGTGCTGTGCGAGTATATGTTGTATGTAGCATCGCCACCAACCTGTATCATTCTGAAAAAGCCCGAACGGTTAAGGCGGTTGGCATAAATCCTGAACGACGTAGTGCCCGGTGTACGCAAATGTTTGCGCTGCGCAATGGGTAGGAAAAGTCTTGGGAAGGTGAGAGTAATATCGGCTCCCATTTCCCAAGAATTTATAAGGGAATTATCCTCGTCGGTCTTTTCTCCTGTCTGCCACTCGTAGGAACCTTTCAGAGCAAGCGTGAGTGTTTCTCCTCCACGAAAAAGGTTCTTGCGCGAGAGGCTTATCTTGCTGCCCGGCCCCACCTGATTGTTGCTCTTCGATGTGAGGTTCAGTTCAAAAACAAAGTCGTATGGCTTGTCGAGCTGTGCCATAATGTTTAAATCGAGCGTGTCGCTCTCGCCGCGTGGCATAAAATTGAAATTCGTTCCGCTAAAAATATTCATCTTGCTGAGCTGTTGCAGGCTCTTCTGTTGCAGCTCCTGCGAGTAGATATTCCCTGTACGCAGATAGATGTTGCGCAAGAGGGTTCCTGTGCGCACGGTGGGTTTCTTGCCACTATATATATAGGTGAGGTTGTTTCTGCTTATTGTGTCATATTTTTCTTTGCCTGCATTTGCGTTGTTGTTGAGCAACTGTATTTTTATATTGCCGATGGTGTAGGGGCGGTTGCTGCGTGCGGGCAATCCCCTTTGCGGTTCAATGCGTATGTCCACCATTCCCGGGTTGTTTATGGTGTCGGCAAATATTTTGGTAAAGGAGGGCTGATAATAGTAGTAGCCGTTGTTCCTGAACAAAGTGTTTATTCTCTCTCTCTCGTTGTTTAAGGAATTTGCACTGAATTGCTCTCCGCTCTTTATCAGGCGGTCGGCCTTTGTGCTCTTTATCAGGCTGTCGGCTTTGCCGGTGAAGCCGCGATACTCAATGCTGTCGTAAACGCAAGGCTTGTGCAAGGTGATATTATACAATACCTTAGCCTTCTTGCTGTTCTTCTTGTCGGTGATTATATTTTCGGTTACGTTGCCGTTGAAATAACCGTAATATTCAAGAATGTTGCTTGCTACCTGTGCGCGCAGTTCCGGATTGACCTTTGATATAAGCACGGGTGGGGTGCCGAAGGTGTCGAACAGCCATCGGCCGAATTTCCCCTTGCTGTTGTAGAACGCATTGTACCACCATAGCCCGACCGAGAATGTCTTTATGCGTGAGCTTCCTGCAACGGAACCGTTGGGCGCACAGGCGAGGGCGGCAACCACTTCGTCTATTGCCATCTGTCCCACGGGTGAGGATGCATACTCTTCCTCGCCTGTTATCTCAATCTTTTTAATGCCTGTATATAGCTGCTGGCCATCGGCAATGTGTCGCGTTGTCGAGCAGGCCGAAAGCATTATGATGAGCAATATGTATAGTGTGTGATTCTTCATCTGTCGGTTGTGGCTTTTGTTCTTGGTTGCTTGTCGCGCTTCTTTAAATATAACAGTTCGTTCAGGTTGTTCAGTTTACGCTTGTAGATATATCCCACGCCCGTTTCGGTTATTTCTCCTTCGAGGATGGATTCGTAGTTCTTGTCGTAGAATATTCGCAGGTAGCGGTTGCCGCTGTTGTTTATCTTCCATTCAAGTGAAATGTTGTTTATGAAACTTTCATTGCTTTCGGGGCGGTCGCCGCTGTTAACCTCTCCACCCACAATTATGGTTAGGCGGTCGTTCCAGAATCTTTTTGCGAAACTGAAACTGTAATTCATATACGAGCCTCCTGTTTCACTGTTCTCAACATCGGCTATTCCCACGTTTATGCTCACATTTTTCATAGCGTTGCCGGCAATGTCATTTATTTTTGCATCGAGGAACGATGTAAGAGCATTGGAAACAGTGAGCCCGCCTTTGCTTCCGACGTACGCTCCTGTTATGAGCATTGTAACGGCATACTTATTAAGCGTTTCGGCATCTAATTTGTTCAGTTCATCCTGTATTACGGCATTCTCGGGTGCTTTCATTGTGAAGCTCAATGCCATATCTTCGAGCGAATTGCTTAAATCAACTCCTACATCAAAGGCAACAGGCTGTGTGTTGCCGCCATCGATGCTCACCGGTGCAACCACTCTTTCAAGGGCGGTTATTTGCAGCAAGGGGTTAAGTGCATCGCCGGTCCAGTGAATGTAACTGCCCGGGCTTATGTTGAATGTCTTTAATGGTATAACCGGCAGGCTGTATTTCATCTCACCGTTGTTGAGCGTGTATCGTCCGGTGAGCGTGAGCCCTTCGGCATAGTTGTAATTCATATTAAGATGCCCGCCTCCCTGCAACTGTATGTAGCTGCTGCGGTCGGGGGTTAGGTCGGCGTTAATCCAAGCACTCTCTTCAATGTCGAGTGTTATTGCCATTGTTATGTTGCCAAGCTGCGGAATCTCCTCGTTGTGTCGTGTGCTTGTTGTGTCTTTCAGGTTTACGAATTCCACCAATCCATCAAATTCATTATCGTTGGCAATAGAGCTCTCCTCCATCACATACGTTACGTTGGTGTTGCCCAGAATGGTTGCGTTTCCGTTTATGTTGAGCGAATTGGCGGGGCCTTTTATGGTGGAATTTATATTCATATTCAGGTTGCCATATACGATGGAATTCTTTTGTCGTCGTGCGTTCACAAGTGCGTAGTTCTTTGCCCGCATCTTAATGTTGAACAGCGGGTTCAATATGTTCGAAATATCAATGTTACCGTCTATATTGAACGGTGTGTCGCCTTTGGCGTATATTTTGAACCTGTCGAAGAGCATTCTATTCTCCTTAATATCGACCTTGTCGTTCATCAGGCGCAGGCGGCTGCCAAGAAGCGGAGCATCTATGTGTACGGAGTCGAATTTTATGTATCCGTCCGATTGAGGAGTTGTGATATTGCCATTGAGCGAGAGTTTGCCGTCGATGTGCCCGCCAATGTCGAGCCCGCTCTCTTTAAGGAATGCGTTTGCAATCTGTAACGGGAAGTTTGTGATTGTTGTGCTGCCTGTGATGTTGTTGCTCTCGTCGTTGTAGTCGCCGGCGAGGTTAAGAATTTCCTCGTCGTTGTGGTGCATAAGCAACGCAAGGTAGTGTGAACCGTTCTTTTTGGGCAGATATACGGCCTCTACTATCTCGTTGCCTATGTATGTGCCTTTGTATGCAATGCTGTCGCATATAATGTCGCCGCTGAATGTCCGGCCGTTGTTGTCGTTGCGGTAACGTATGTCGCAGTTTAAAGTACCTGTGATGTCTGGAATGTATGGGAATGTGCTTGTGAGGGTTGCAAGGTCTATGTCCGACAGTTCCAGAGTAATGTCGTGCTTGGCCGCGCTGTCTTCGACGGTATAAAGGTGCAGCCCAGCGCCTCTCTTGTCTGTGGCTGCGAGGTTTGCACTGACGGCCCGTTCTTTTCCTATGGTTATGTGGTTGTCGTTGTTTATCGTTATTGGCGTGCCTATGAAATAACCTTTTGGTGCAAAGTGAATATCAAGCTCTTGCGGCTTTATGTATGTTGTGCAGCCGATGCTTGTCCGGCTCTCATCGTCGTAACCTTTGAAGAAAATAGTTGTGTTAAGGGTATCTTTGTTGAGGCTCCCGCGTAAGGCTGCTGTAAACTGCTGTTTCTTCTCTTTCGATGTGTTGCGTGCCCGAGTGAAGAATGTTATATTATCTCCTCTTTGCCCTATGCCCATCCGTATGGAGTCGGTCTTAAAGTCGCTTGCGGCAAAGTTGTCGGCTTTTCCTTGCAGGCGTATTCCTCTCATAGTGTCGAGTGCGGCCGATAGTTCAATGTCGGTGAAATTAATATTGTTGATGGCGAGAATGTTGGCCAATAGATTATCCTGTTGGCATTTAAAATTGACATCTGTTGCCGGCAACAGCTTCTCGAATTCTGTGGCATAGTACATTGTATCCCTTTTCAGGCTTGCATCGCTAATGAGTTTTTGCAGTTTGTCGGTCTGTTTCAGCAGATGGGTATATCCGCTTGCGAGCTTGCCTTTGAATGTCAGGTCGCCATTCTCTATATTGATGTGTGAGCCGGCGGGAGCAGTTGCAAAGTCTATGTAAAGGGGGTGGGGAGTATATCTCTTTTGGGGAGTGTTTATGGTTATTCCCGAGCCGGAAAGATTGAGCGTGTGTGTTTCGTTGAGGTCGGTGCCGGCTTTTATGTTGAGATTGCCACTGCCGCTTATGGCACTTTTGCCTATTTTCAGTGCAGCAAGGTCTATATTGTAGATGTTCAGCTTAGTGTCGGTGGTTACTTTGAGGCTGTCGAGGCGGTTGTTCGACAATAGCGTGAAGGATGCGTCGCGGCAATAGGACTGCACCGAAAGGAAGGCAAGCGAGTTTGCTTGAAAGGCACTCAATATTATGCTGTTCAGGGCTGTGCTGTTGTAGTTTATGCTGTCAATGTCGGCAACGAGCTGGTAGTATGTGCCGGAATTGAAGATGTCTGTTCCTTGCCCCGAGAGTGCAGCCTGCATCGTGAGGCCTGTGAGTGGAATTGCCGGTATTGTCGCCTTAATATCGAGCTCTTCGGTCGATATTTTGGTGTTGTATATGTCGCTCTTAATATCATAATAGGCTATGATTTTCCCATTGCCTTTGCCTGTGATAGAAATGTCGGCGTAGCATAAATCTCCCTGCAATCTGCTCTCGCCTGCGATGTTCAAGGGGGTTGCTGTGCTGTCGAGGGGAGTGCCCATAATTCTGCTTACGTCCATTATTCTTCCGTCGAGTGCTATTGCAGCCTCTCTTGCGGTGCTGTCGGCAATGTTCGTAATGTTGCCGGATAGTTCTATTTGGGCTATTCGGGGAATCTCTATGCCGGCTGTTTCTATGTTAATATCCTCAATGGTGCCGTTGAGTGTTATTCCGAAGTTCAGCAGGGAGTCGGGCAGGGTGTTGAACGATGAGGTCTGTTCGGGTGACAGGAGTGCTTTAATATCCCGTTTGTCGATAAGTGCGGACAGGTTGGCTGCTACCGGGCTGTTGGCGGATGCTGTGATATTAAGCGGAATTTGTGTGCTTCCCTCGATAAATGTGCCGTTTGCGCTCCTTATGGTCATTGCAGGAATATCAATGCCGTCGGCATTGACCGAAGCGGTGATTTTTCCTTCGGTTATGCTCACTCCGTCGGGCTGTACAAAAGAGAGTTCTTTAATCTCGACAGCATACAAGGGGTGGGAGTAGATGATATTCTCGCTGTGCAACGTAATGTCGTTTATGGTGATGTCCTTTGCACCCTCTTTGCCCGATGAATAGCTCTCATAGGTAATCGCACTGCCGTCTGTGCCAAATTCATTGACAGTGTATTTGTTTGCGTAAATATCGGCAACGGCCTCTTTAACCACCATTTTTTTAATGTTTGCACCCAAAGACAGGGAGTCGTCGGGAATGTTTATGGCAAGTTCCGTATTTTCAATATTTCCTTTTTGCAGTTCGATAATCCATTTTACATCGGTGGCATTGTTGTCGGGGGAGTCGCTTTTGCCAATGTCTATGGTGGCATTCGTGTCGTGCAGATTGAAATATTTTATGTTGGCCTTTTCCGTAACAAGGTCGATGTTGCGGGCAACGGTTCTGAAATAACCAATATTCCCTCTTATTCGGGTTTTTCCCATAAGGTCGCGTGTGTCCACCCGCGTTTCTTCGAGTGCAAGATAATCGACCTCCATCGCTCCTCGCAACAGCGGCAACATTCGCACGCTTGCCGCAATTTCCTTGCCGGCGGCAATGGTATCTTCCCTGTTGGTCAATGTAAAATCTTTTATCGCGAGTTTTAGTGGGAAAGAGAGCCCTATGCTGCCCACGTTGAGCCTGAATTCGCTGTTTGCGGCAACGATGTTCTCAATTTCGTTTATGGCATATTTCTGCACGGGCGGCAGATAGAGTAGTAGCAGAAGTGCCCATAATAACACGATGGGGGTTGCGATTACAATAGTCGCAATCCTTGCCAATCGTCCTATTTTTATGCCTTTTGCCATATTCGTGCAAAGTAATCAAAAAAAATGCTATTTCAACCCTTTTTATCGTTGCTTTTTTTAGAAGCTGTTTGAATTTATATCGCCAAAATTTTTATAGAGCAAAAATAGGATGTTTATTTCTTTTTTAAAGGGCGTGTAGCGGGCTACATAACCGCGAAAAAGATAGAAACAGACATTTTTGAATATAAAAAATGGCGAAACATTCAGTTTCTATAAGAAAATATTTTTTAGAAATTCAAACAACTTCTTATTGTTTTATCTCTTTTAAACACATTCAATGTCGCAGTTGTGTGCATTTTATGAAGTTTTATCTCCCGATAGTGGTTTTTTAATGAAATATGTGTATTTTTGAGCTAAAATAGGAGAAAATCCCTTTCTGTTTAAAATAGTAAGTTACAAATTATAAGTTATATGAGTAAAATATATTTGCCTCTTTTGGCTTTTGTTCTTTTGTGTGCCTGCTCGGCACCGCAGGGTGATAAAGTAACCACCGAGTTTGGAATAAGGGAGTTGAACGACAGCAGCCCCGATTGCGACCAATATGTGCTTATGCAGACATCTATGGGCGATGTTAAAATAAAACTCTATAAGGATGCTCCTTTGCACCGTAAGAATTTTGTGAATCTTGTGAAGAATGGTTTTTACAACGGGCAACTGTTTTTCAGAGTATCGCAAGGGTTTATGATTCAGGCCGGCGACCCTGAATCGCGCGGTGCGGCAAAGGGTGTGAAGCTGGGTACCACCGAGGTCAGCTACAATATTCCAATGGAGATTGATGTGGAGAAACGTTGGCACAAGCGCGGAGCATTGTCGGCGGCGAGCCTTAAACCGGGAATTTCCTCCTCGGGGTGCCAATTCTACATAATCACAGGCAAGAAGGTGTATGACAAGAATCTCGATGCGCACGAGGTTAAATATAACAAGACTTTGCGTCGTCTTATGTATGAGAGCCTGCAAAAGCCATACGCCGATAAGATAAACAAACTCTATGCCGAGAGCAAGAAGAGTGCCGCAAAGAAACGCGAGCTTAATGATATGATTCATATGTTCAGCGAGAAGACCGACTCGGCGATGAAGGGCAAGAAGTGGAGATACACCAAGGAACAACGCCGTGGTTATAAAGAGGATGGCGGTGCCTTTCACCTCGATGGTTATTACACGGTCTTTGGCGAGGTTATCGAGGGCATAGAGGTTGTTGAAGCAATTTCGGCAGTCGATTTTGATGTACACGAACGCCCTTTGAAGGATGTAGTCATTAAAAATGTAATTCTGCTCGACGATGGAGATAAGTAGAGCCACGCTTGCCAACGGCTTGCGCATAGTGTACCATCGTAACATTGGTTCGCAGATGGTCTATGTGAATCTTTTGTATGCTGTGGGGGCAAAGAACGAGGAGTATGAATACACGGGTATTGCCCATCTGCTCGAACATCTTATGTTCGAGGGAACAGCCGCCGTCCCTTCGTTCGACGAGCCGTTGGAACGGGCCGGAGGCGAGAATAATGCCTACACCAACAACGACGTTACCAATTATTATATATCGCTCCCCAAGCAGAATGCCGAGCTTGCTTTCTGGATGGAGGCCGACCGTATGCGCAATATCTCGCTGAATGCAAGAAAGATTGATGTGCAGCGCAAGGTGGTGATGGAGGAATTCAAGCAGGGCGACCTTAACCGCCCATACGGCGATGTCAGTCATCTGCTGCGGGCAATGGCCTTTAAAAAGCACCCCTATCGCTGGTGCACCATCGGGCGCAAGCTCTCCCATATTGCCGATGTTCCGCCCGCGGTGATACGAAAATTCTATAACAGCTACTATGCTCCCGACAATGCGGTTCTTGCGGTGGTGGGCGACATTCCCTTTGAGCAGGTGATGGAGTGGAGCGAAAAGTGGTTCGGGCACATTCCGGCAAAGGAATTTGTGCATCCGCAGTTGCCACAGGAGCCGCGACAGGTGCGTATGCGGCGCAGGACGGTGGTGCGCAATGTGCCCGAAAATGCCCTTTATATGGCTTTTCATATGGGTGGCAGGAGCGACGCCGATTATTTTCCTTGCGATGTTATATCGGATATTCTCTCCAATGGCTATTCGGGGCGTTTGTTGCAACGCCTTGTAAAGGAACAGCATCTTTTTACAAAAATAGACGCTTTTATATCGGGTAGCGAGCACCCCGGTCTTTTTTGGATATATTCGCGTGTGGCTCCCGGCATAAGTTTCGAAGCTGCCGAGGCGGCTATCTGGGAACAATTGGACGAATTAAGGAACTGCATTGTTCCCGTCGATGAGCTTGAAAAGGTGAAGAATCGCTTTGAGTCGGAATTTCACTTCCGCAATCTTGGTGGAGAGAACCTCTCTAACAATCTTGCCCTTGCCGAGCTGCGTGGCGATGCACGCTTGCATTTGCACGAGGTTGAGAATTACCGCGCAGTGACAGCCGAGCAGGTGATGGGCACTGCGCGTGAACTGTTCCGCCGCGGCAATGCCTCGGTGCTGCGCTATGCTAAAAAGGAGGGGTAAACTTTCTCGGTAGCCAGAATTTATAAACAATCTCCGTAAGGTTTTTGCCTTGCGGAGATTCTATTTCTAAAAGCGGAACTTTACTCGTTGCCGAGGATTATGTTCACAAGTTTCGTAACATCGGCAACATTTACCGCGCCGTCGTTGTTTACATCACCCGTAATATTGCTTCCATTTTCTGTTTCGCTCTCAAAGTCCATTTCCTTAATGTAAAAATTACTCCACGGAGTGGCTTTTGAGTAGGCATACTGACGATCGGTTGGAACATATAGATAGGCATTATTATAAACTTCTGTGTCGAAAATGCTTTCAGGTGCTGTTATTGCCCAAATTGCAGCTATTTTAATTTCAAATAATTTGGAGCATCCTGCAAATGCGGACTCACCGATAGACTCAATAGTGCTGCTGCCGATATATAGGTTTTTAAGGCCGGAGCAATTATAGAATGCACTTTCTCCTATCGATGTTACGCTGTTGGGGATTGTTACGCTTGTTAGATTTCTGCAAGAGCTGAACGCATCTTGCCCTATTGATGTTACACTGTTGGGTATTACAAGTTCACCGGTGAGAGAACTACAAGAACTGAACGCATAGTTGCTTATCGATGTTACGCTATCACCTATTGTTACAGATGTCAATGTAGTATTACCAGTAAAAGGAGGATAATAATAATAAAGTCCTTGGGCATATTCATAATCATAAGATATATTGCGACCTAAATATAGTTTTTCCAACGGGCAATATTGGAAAGCTCTTATTTTTTTCCGGCCACTTTAGCAAATCCAAAATGCAACGTTTTTTCACCATCTTCGATGCGTAATTCTTTTAATGATGTACAATACAAGAATGCGCTGCCTTTTATTTTTTCTACGCAATTAGGGATGGTTACGCTTATTAGATTCTCGCAAAATGAACCGGATTCTATCGATGTTACGCCGTAAGTGGTTCCGTTGTAGGTAACGGTTGCTGGGATGGTTACAGCCCCGCTGTATATATTCTTAAAACCAGTTACTGCAACGGTCTTTGCAGTTGCATCGGTTATATTGTAGTAAATGCCATCGACTACAAAGTCGTAGGCTGTAGCTACTGTGCTACACAGCAACAACAGGGCTGTGAGCAGGGTTTTTGTCTGAAAATTTCTCATAGGGATAATTATTTAATGGTTATAAATTTGTGTTTTTTAAGTTAAGATGCCGGCGCAATGTGCTTGCCAACTTCTAAAATTGCACAAATTTAGATATAAGGTCTGTAATTACCCCCCGAAATGTTAAATAAGATTAAAGTGTGTTAAATAATAATTCCTTGTTCCCCATTGTAAGAATTTGCCGGGTAGCAGCCGGCTGTTTGTGATATTCTCACACTCCGAATGTGTGCCACAGCTTGTCGGCGGGCAGTGGAGCGGTAATTTGTATGAGCTCTTTCGATACGGGGTGTATAAACTCAACGTAACGGGCGTGAAGGGAGATGCTGCCGTCGGGGTTCGAGCGTTTCGCTCCATATTTGAGGTCGCCTTTTATGGGGCAATCGATGGAGGCAAGCTGGCAGCGTATCTGGTGGTGGCGGCCGGTTTTAAGTTCTATCTCTATGAGGTTGTAGTTTTGTGACGATGCTATGTGGCTATAATGAAGAAGGGCTTTTTTTGAGCCTTTTACCTCTTTGGGGTAGGCAAAACTCTTGTTCATCTTTTCGTTGCGGTAAATCCAGCATTCAAGTTCGGCCTCGGGCTGTGCGGGGCGTTCTTTTGTTATTGCCCAATATATTTTTTTTACGTTGCCTGTGCGGAACATTTCGTTTAGCCTTTCGAGTGCCTTGCTTGTTTTTGCAAGCACCACTACGCCACTCACGGGGCGGTCGAGGCGGTGGGGAAGGCCCACAAACACATTCCCCGGCTTTGCATATTTCTCTTTCAGATAGGCTTTCATTGCGTCGCACAATGTCTTGTCACCGGTCTTGTCGCCTTGCACAATCTCTCCTGCCGCCTTGTTGACCGCGATTATGTGGTTGTCTTCGTATAGAACGTTCATCGGTGGTTGGCGTTAGCTGGTTATGATATTATGGCCAAGTGCGTTGAGAATGATTTTCTCGGTGAAGTGTTCAACGAATTTGTCGTCGTTGTTTTTGCTGACAATGCCGTTTATGAAGGGTATTTCTATTCCTTTCAGACAGAAGTGGAGGAAGCGTGCGGCAAGGTCGGGGCTTTCGACGGTGAACAGCCCTTGCTGCTTGCCATCGGCTATGATTGTGCGGAAAAGGGCAATTTCGCGTGCATCGAATGTGCGGCGTATGTGTTCCACAATCCACACATTATTAAAATATTCTGCGTGCAGGCCACTGTTGCGCTTGACAATGCTGCGGGTGGAGTGCAGGCGCACGAATATCAGCTTTACAATCTTTTTATCGGGCGAGAGGTTCGACGCTGCAACCTTTGTGATTGCTGCCGAAATTTTTTTAACCTCCATTTCGATAGAGGCTTCGAGCAGTTCCTCTTTGCTCTGGAAATATGTGTAAACTGTACGACGGCTACGATTGGCTGCATTTGCAATGTCGTTCATCGTGATATTGTCGATGCCTTGCTTTGCAAATAGTTTACGTGCCACTTTTATAATATGTTCTCTTGTATCTATTGTAGCCATTGTATGTTAGGAACTGCTGATAAAATATGTTCTTGATATCTTTTGTGTTGCAAAGTTAGCAGGTTTTGCACTGTTGTGCAACAATGAAAGTATTAAAAATGGATAAAATTTGTGGTGCGTATCGAAATTTTTGTTCTAAAATTTGGTTATTAGGGAAAAAGGCCTTACCTTTGCATCAGTTTTAAAAACCGCATCGCGGGGTGGAGCAGTGGTAGCTCGTTGGGCTCATAACCCAAAGGCCGGAGGTTCGATCCCTTCCCCCGCTACTCAAAGAGAGAAGTTCGCTTCTCTCTTTTTTGTTTTTTGTGGGCCCCTCAACTTTTGCTGGTGAGCCTATTTTATTATTGTAATATTGTAATTGCTGAATTGTTGAATCTGGCTTTCAGTGGGGTTGTAGATATAAATCCTTGAATTCAGTAATAGAGCCTCATCAATAGAACCATCCTCGATGAAAAGCAGATTATGAGGCTTGCAGGAAACATTACGGCTCAAAATGAACTTATCGCAATCACTCTCGGTAACATAAATATTCTTATCCTTATGAACCAGCGAGAACAGCAAGCCCAATACCCCATAACCATTATTTACAATAATAATTTTATCCGCATCTACCGCGGTGTCTATCCATTGCGTGAAACAAGAGTGTTTTTTTATTAATCTCGACGTTTCAATTTCGGCCATCAACCCTTTGTAGAAATATCTCGATTTTACAAAATACTTATAATAACCGGTATTCTCTATTTTCGATGATAGACTGTCTTTCCACTCGCCATACACTCTATTTATATTATCGGCACGCTCCCGACTGCCTGTTCCATAAGCCCCGTCGGGGAGCTCTATCCTTTTCCCTATTTCAAGAGTGACAGAACCTCTGCTTGCAATAACGCAGCCTTGCGGCATAATAATATCGGTACCATAAATAATTATAGGCACAATATCGGCATTCAATTCCTCTGCAATAGAGAAAATCTCCTCCCCAAACTGCAATGCAGTGTTGTCGCAGAAGGTGCAAATGTGGAACCCCTCCTCTATAAGAGCCTTCCAATCATCTCTTTTCTCGCCCGAAAAACAGAAGCCGACGTAATTTAAAATTCCGTTAACGATTCTGTTGCTGCTTATGTTGTGCCTTATTAACATTCCCGGGCGTATACTCCTTATTAACAGAATATTAAGAATAGAAGGGCTGTTGCATATAATCACACTGCCTTTATTGAAACTCTCATTATGCGGGTTGTTTACCGAAATATTTATCCCGAACAAACAGCAACGACCTATCTTTGCCATAAGATGGTTAATCCTGTCAAGAACTTTATGTTTCCACAAGGGCCGGCTGTTACCTGTTGCAAGCATAAGCGTTGCGACAATCACTCCTATGAGAATATCGGCAAGGAGAATGAGAGTGCCGAGCATTGTCACTGCAAGCCTTTCGAGCGTGAGCGGATACACACGCTGCTGCCCCTTGTGGTAATTAAGTGTCCTGAATACCAACGGGGGAATAATATACGCCGTGAGAACAACAACTGCCATTCCCACGATAGTAACCTCGGCAAGCGATTTTAGAGCCGGATGCTCCGTTATTATCAGGCAGCCGATGCCAAGGAACATTATCAGTGCCGACATTATAATGCTGTTCTTGTACGATGCAAGCAATTTCTTCCGATAGGCATATTCATCGATTAAACCCTCGCTCATAAAGATAGTGTAGTCGTCACCTTGTCCGAAGATAAATGTTGCCAAGATAACATTCACAATGTTGAACCGAATGTCGGTAATTCCCATAATGCCTAAAATCCACACCCAGCTTATAGCCATAGGCAAGAACGCCATAATGCTTAACTCTATGCGGCCGAATGAGAACCACAGGAAAATGAACACGATTATACCGCAAGAAATACCAATGTAGTTGAATTCATCGGAAAGGGTCTGCGAAATAGCATTGCTTATGCTGCTGACATCGAAACAATGCACATCGGGCAGATGTGTCATTATATTCTTCTTTACAGACTCCGTTTCTTCGTACGGAACAGACACTTTATCGACAACATAGTTGTTGCCGTTTAAATTACATATATGCTGTGCGGATATTTCTCCCAGCACCTCACGAAAATCGGGGGCACCCGCAACGTATGTTCCATCGATAATATTGAAATATTGGTCGAATGCCTCCTCTTGAAAGCCATTTGATGCAAGTTCCTCCCTTAAAATGGTATTAAGAAGATACCCCTTCTTCTCTATAAATCTGTTCCACTCCTCTATGCGCCTCTCCTGTTCATAGACTGATGGGCAGAATGTTGTAATGCTGTTGAATTGGGAAATTGTGCCATCGGCCTGTAATTTGTCGAAGTAGTGACTGTTATTCTCACTCCCTTTTAAGGCGTTGTCCAATAAAGAGTCCTCGTAAACTATAAACAGGGTATTCTGTTTACTCGAAATTGTAGCCTGCAATTCATTGAAGTCCTTCCGCTGCTCCTCGGTCATATAATTTATACTCTGCATATTAGCATCAAACTTTGTTTGAGTGCTATAATAGGCAAGCGGAATGGTGACCAATAATAAAACCCTGATAATCCACTTCTTATTCTCGAAATTGAAGGAGATTAAGTTCGGCAGCAGCATTCTTTCTTTATGGTTCGCCCCTTTGTTGCTGCCTAATATTTGCGGCAGAAATAGTATGACAAACAGAATGGTACCTATCAGCATAAATGAACCGAAAAGGCCTAAGTCCCTAAGAGCTACCGATTTTAGCGGCACTAAACACATAAATGCGCCAACCGTGGTTATGTTGCCGACAATCAATGGCGGTATTATGTCTTTGAGCGATGAGCGTATGTCGTTAAGATGCCTTGTGTGGGCTATCAGGTGCAAAGGGTAGTTTACGGCAATGCCGATGAATATCGAGGAAATTCCTATGACAATCATTGATATTTGGCTGTTGAACAGCGATATTGCCGCCATTGCGAACACCCAACCGAACATTATGGATGCTGCAATGTATAATAGTTCCTTGATGCTGCGGAAGGAGTATAGCAGTAGTGCGAGAATGGAAAATACGGCAAACAGTATGGCAATAATGCTGTCGTTCTTTATTTGAGTGGCATTGCCCACTGCAATAACCGGCGCACCGGTCAGGTGGGCGGTGATACCCGGCATCTGAACTTCCAATTCTTTTATTATTGTGTTCAGATACTCTATAAGTTTTCCATTATTGGCAGTTTCGCCGGAACCATAAGGTGAAGCTAACATTGCGATGGCTTTTTTCTTGTCGGGTGTAAAGATGTAGCCATCGTACAGCTCATAATTTGTTGTGTTATTGAAGCCTTGCAGCTTGGAAATAACGGGTGTAAAGATATTCAACGGGTCCTTTTGAATATTCTCGGTCAAAAGGCCGCCCGATGGCAGGAGCAACAACGATTTTACCTGCTTCACCTGTTCCTTGATGTATGTGGGTGTGAGAACAGAATCGAGCCGGCTGTAATCTTCGAGAGTGAGGAAGTAGGGGACGTGTCTGTAAATGTTGTTGGTAACCTCCCTGTACTTGTCAATGTCTATGGAGAGGGTGAACCCCTCGCTAAGCCCTATAGTGTCCGTTTCCATCAACAGCTCACCGAAATTCTCCATAGCCTCTACAATCTTGTCCTGCTCGACGATTGTAGAGTCTTTATGCCGGAAGATGATGAATATCTTTTCGGCCGAGGAGAGATTTTGAAATATATTCAACGATTTCTGATGCCGGGAATCTATGGGCAGAAAGTCGTAAATATCTTCCTTGTATTCCAATGTCAGTGCCCTGTTTATGAGAATAATAAGCGACAGGAAAAGGATTGCAAAGAAGAGTAGCCTCTTTTTTTGTAAATAGTCGTATATTTTTAAAAAAAAGTTTACCATATATGATTAATCCTGCTTGTTGTCTATGGGGTTAGAATAGATGCCAAGGAAGATATCTTTGAGAACATCTGTTTCGTCAACCTCGTAATTGTCCAGCAGTTGCATACGCTCAATAAAAGCATTATACTCCTCGCGGGTGTATTTGTCGGCATACTTGTTCTGCCCGTAACGTATATCGTGCGCAATATAGTTGTTGGGTGTGAGCTTATAGGCTGCGTTTATTCTGCTATCCATAAGCTCGGCAACTTTCTTGTGATACTCGTTGTTGGTACACTCGCTGTAAGCCGATAGCTCGTCGATTGTTACTTGCGGGCAGAATTCAATGTGTACACGCCCTTTGGGTTGTACAATGCCTGTGAGGATGCTGTTCAGGTCCTCACCCGGCTTTTTTATATATTTTGCCTCTCTCGATGCGTATAGTTCCAGTGCTTTAAGTATGTCGCAGGATTCCCATTCGTATGATACGGAAACAGGAACAATATTAAGTTCGGCAAGTGCCGCAATCTTGTCGGACTGTTTGCTCATACAGAACATCTTTATGATACCTTGGCTGGTGGCATCGTTTCCGTCCTTCGTGCGCCCGTTCCGTTGGGCAATCCACACCGATTGGCCCTTCTCGGTAATAACGTATCTTATATACTCGGAAAGGTGGAGGGAACTTTTGTAAAAGTCCTTCATACTTCCGCCTCTTTCCACCTTGAACATCTTGTTGGCCTTGCCAATATCAATAATCAAGGAGGTACTCATCAAGTTTGCACCAAATGTAATTTCAGCCGTGTCGTGCCCGTGCTTGTATAGTATATATTGAAGCAGGCAGGCATCGAGCATTATATCACGATGGTTCGATACGAACAGATAGTGCTTGTCGGGAGAGAGTCGCTCAATTCCCGAATATGTGAATTCGGTGATGCTTCGCGCTATAACCTGTTCGTTAACGCACTTCATCACCTGCAACTGAAAGTCGGAGATATTCCTGAATGTGCGTAGCAAGGTCTTTACTTCCTCTATATTCTCGTCGGGATAAACGTATGAGGCCAAAAGCGGGAAGAAATCGCTATCGGTTATTCGCTGCATTGCTGCGGGTATCTCCTCGTCGTAATAGGGGCGAATGTCGTCAAATTTGGTGTTCTTCATAATCAAGAGGCTGTTTAGTAAATAATGTTTCTAATGCTTGCTGCGGTTATCAATGAACTTAACGGGCTTGCGGCTTTTTGCCGGGAAATTTATGCGCTGTATCTCCTCGACAGGCAAAACCTCTATTATGGGTGCAACGCGTATGCGCGACCTGAATCTGTCTTTTAGGTTCTTTACGGCATCAAAGTCGGTGTTGTATTTCAGTCCTATTTTCACTACAACCTCATCGGTCCCCGATTCGCTGTCCTGAACATAAATTACATAGTTCTCTACATACTCGGCATTGTCAAGCACGTCGTTTATTGCAGGCGGATAGAGGGTGGTACCTTTCAGCTTTATAAGGTTGTTCTTGCGGCCTATGAGGGGAGTGAGCCTGTATGAATTACGGCCACATTGGCATTTCTCCACTCTTTTCGCGGCAATGTCACCGGTCCTGAAACGGAGCAACGGCATTCCCTCCACTCCAAGCGTGGTTATTACAATCTCGCCATATTGTCCGTCGGGCACAGGCTGGTCGTCCTCACCAATAATCTCAACGATAATCAGTTCGGGGTGAACGTGTCCGCCGCAACCATATTCACACTCCGAGAAAGTAGCTCCCATTTCGGTCGATGAGTATGTTGCAAAGAGGTCGACATCCCATTTTTCCTTAATGCGACTGCCAAGCATATTCAGTTCAAAGTTCTGCTCTCGCAATCCCTCGCCAATGCCTATGATTCTTTTTATGGAGCTGTTCTTATAGTCGATGCCATTCTCCTCGGCATATTGTATGAGGCGCAGAATGAAAGAGGGCACGCACATAATGGTGTCGGGCTTTATTCGCTTGATGGTGTCCCACTGCAATTCGGGAATTCCGTTTCCCACGCGGATGATGCTCGCACCGAGCTTGCGTATTCCCAAGAAGTAGGCAAGCCCCGCCATAAATCTCTTATCCATCGTGGTCATTAGCTGCACAATGTTCCCGGGGCCTATTCCTGCACAGGCAAATGACTTACACTCATTGTAGGCAAGGCGTTCAAGGTCCTTGTCGGTGCAACCGAAGGTCACAGGGTCACCCAGTGTTCCCGAGGTTGTTATGTAGTCGACAATCTTCTCCTTCTTGCAGCAGAGAAAATCCTCGTTGAACAGTTGAAGGTCCTTTTTCTCGGTAAACGGGATTTTTACAAGGTCCTCAATAGTCTTTATTTTGTTGATGTCTATCCCATAGCACGAGAACATTCGCCTGTAATATCTGGAATTTTCGGCCAAATATTTCAGGGCAACGCATAAAAGTTCCTCTTGATAGGTTTTTATCTCTTCCGGGGTCTTGAATTCTATATCACTCATCCTTATATTTTATTTATAAGCAGTTCTTATGCAGCTAAGCCTTTTATAATTCTAAATGTCTTAACCATTCAATAAACTCTTTGCGCCATTCGATAGCTTCGGCGGTTGTTTTCTCGGCGGTTGCTCCAAAGCCGTGTCCTCCGGTCTTGTATTGAATGTATTTGTGAGGTATTCTCTTTGCCGACAAAGCCGAGTCCAGCAGCTCGGAATTTTCAAATTTCACAATGGGGTCGTCTATGCAGTTCATAAGGAACACCGGTGGGCAATTATCGGGAATGTGCATCTCCAAAGACAACGAATCCTTCATCTTGTCGTTGAACTTTCTCACTTCGCCCAATAGTCCTCTGCGTGAGCGTTTATGCACATAGCTGGCATTGCTCATAGTGACAACAGGGTAGATGGGAGCAACAAAATCGGGCCTTAACGATACATTGCAGTCGATTCCGCACTCTTTCAGAAAGTCTGTCCCGTTGAACGCGGCAGAGGACATAGCCAGATGACCGCCGGCCGAGAAACCCATAACTCCCAATCTGTCGGGGTCGATGTTGTATTTCTCTTTGTTCTCTCTCACCCATTGAATGGCTCGTTGCAGGTCGGTAATCATTGCCGGGTGTTGTCTTCTGGGCAGGATGAGCCTGTCGTGTGTGACATAGGACCACACGCCGGCAACGCGGTATTTAAGTACAAATGCGGTTATGCCCTGTTCGTTCAGCCATCGTGCCACGCCTTCTCCCTCTGTTTCATAATCGAGCCAGCAGTAACTGCCGCCGGGGCATACGATGATTGTGGTGCCGGTGGGGTTGCTGGCGGGCAGGAATGGCGTGAGGGTTACTTCATCAATGTTTACATCGGTATTCTCCCATAGACTTATAGGGCTTTGTGCAAAGGCACAGGCTCCCCAAATATATAGTATCCCGATAATTAGAACCTTTTTCATAGCTTCTGTGCGTGATTACTTTTTCTGCCTTTTTCAATATTACTTGCAGTCTGTTGTGCTCAATAGGTCTGTCAATTAAGCCAATACCTTCTCAATCTCCTCCTTCGACACTTGACGATATTTGTTTTTCGCCTCGCCGCCAAAAGATACTTCAAAGTACTCTTCGTCGTAGAAAGATAGCTTTGAATTTGTGTTGGGGTTGCACTCCCAATATTTAATCTCCTCTATATTCAATCCCTTAGCTTCGCAAATTTGCTCGGCGAGGCTTTGTCCTGCATAGGTTACGGATGTTCCGGGGTTATCCTGATATAGTTCTGTTACAATAACATAGTTAACTCCATCTACATTCTTTATTTTCAGTCCGCAAGTAGAGGGCATATCCCATTGTCCCTTGAAGGAGAATATTTCATCGTAGTATTTTTCGGAAACTTTCATATTTAATCTGTAATAAACTTTTAAACTTTTCTAAAATGTAGGCCAAGTACACAATTATTGTTTGTGTCAATAAAGCATATCCCATTCCCAGAAATATGAGAATGGAGATAATGCCTTATTTCTGTGTGGGTTAGCCGTTCTTGATGATGTTTCTCACTACATCCTTGCCGAACGACTTGTTGGCTAATTTCCTATCTCTTGGACGATATGTGCCTTCCTCCATTTCGCGCAACGCAACGTTGCAGAAGAGACGGAACATCTTTTGCTCCTGCGACTCGCTGGCATAAAAACTCTTCCACGCATAGTCGTAGAGGTCTTGGAGTTTTTCGGGCGACATATGTTTGGGCTGGAACACAACCTGTCCGGCATTGTAGTGGTCCCAATCGAAGTCGAAGATTCTGTTCTGTCTTAACAGGTCGTCGTATCCCTTTGTGTGGGGGAAAGGAGTCATCACGGTGAACTCTGCAAGGTCGAGGTCAATCTCTCCCAAGAAGTCGATGAGGCGTTTGATGTCATCCTCTGTCTGGTTGTCAAGGCCCAACAGGATTGTTCCCTCTACGCCGATGCCGTAGTCGTGGTAACGTTTGATTCTCTCCTTTATGTAGTCCGAAGTGTCGTACACTGCCTGATAAACATACCAAGCACCGGCCTTTGCTGCAAGGTCGAGAATTTCGGGGTCGTCCTCAATAGTGTGGCTTATCCATTTTTTCTTCAAAGGAGCGATGGCCTTGAAGAGCTCTTTCTCCCATTCTTTGTTCTGTGCCAAAGAGTTGTCGACAATAAAGAGGCGGTTGTTATCTATCGATGCCATATCCTCGACAACCTTGTCGATGGGACGCGGACGGAAGATGCGGCCACCCAAATAGGAAACGGCGCAAGGATAGCAGCTGAAACGACAGCCACGGCTCGCGTGGAACAGGTCGACCATCTGAACGCCTTTGTGGTTGTAGAGCTCTCTCTTGTAAAGGTCGCGACGGCAGGGACCCACCGATTCGATAGGGGGTTGCTGTCCCATATAGTTGTACACCTTTTTCAGGGTGCCGTTCATAAAGTCGGTCATTACCTCTTCCATTCGTCCTTCCGACTCGCCCAAGAATACACTGTCAACGTGTTTAACCATATCCTCGGCGTGAAGCATTGTTGAAATACCGCCGGCAATAACGATTTTTCCGCGTTTATGGTACTCATCGGCAATAGCCCATCCTCGTTTCACTTGGGTACTCAACATCATTGAGAGGGCTACGATGTCGCACTCTTCGTCGAAATTTATCTCCTCGACATTCTCGTCGGTGAATGTAACATCCACATAGTCGGGGAGTGTTGCTGCAAATGCAACCGGTCCGTGAGGGGGAAGGTTGAATGTTGTTTGTCCTCTAAGCTTCTGCCACTTCGGGTAGATGAGCTTCATCTTGATCTTTTTCATAATTATTCGTTATCCTGTTTGTTAACTTTGTGTAGTATTACGTTTTCTCCTATTATTGCCTCTGCTGTTTTTATTGCGGTTAATGGTACTCCGCATATTCCGTGCAGGTTTATATTCTGTCCGGTTAACAGCAGGTTCTTTATTTTTGTGTAGGTGGGTATCTGCGAAAGAGCCAATTGTTCGCAGTCTTTCCGGAACCCGTACATTGCACCCTCTTTCACATTGTAATAGTCCCTTATGGTTAGCGGGCTTGCAGTGTATATCTCGTCGATACACTCTCTGATGTTGGGATATATTACCTCTAATTTTGACAATAGTTTTTCGGTGCACTCTTCCTTCCACGCTTCATAATCGCTTCCGCGCTTGCCAATGGTTGTATCTTCCCACTTACGGGCAAGCTCAAAGCTCATAGGTGCTGTGATTGTCATTTTCGTTGCATAGTGCCCTTGGTTCTTGTTGGGTGGAGTCATATACATAAATCCTTGCGGCCATCTGGTTCCTTGGTCGCTGAAATTCCACATAAGGCCATAGTCGTCCTGACAGTAGCAGGTGTGGTTAATGTAGGGGAATGTATTTTCCTTTAATTTCAGATATACGCTGAATGCGGAAATGGTGCTGGGGATGCTGTTTATTCTTGTTTTGTATGAACGCGGGAATGCATCTTCCTTTATTATGGATAACATCGCACAGGGGTGTATTGCCGAAATGTATCTGTCGGCTGTGTGCTTGTTTCCTTTGCTATCTACAATATATTTAACTTCTTTCTCTTCAACTTCTATATGGTTGACAGGGGTGCCGTGGTGAACTTCGCCTCCGCCCTCTGTTATTATATGTTCCAAGGCATCGGCCAGTTGTTGGCTTTCTCCTGCAAAGCGGCTCGGACCGTTTATGTACAATGTGTTTATGATGGCGTGAATATATGCCGGCGTATGCTTGGCTACTCCGCCATATAGGGCATTCATATATCCCAATACATCCCGGAGTTTCTCGTCTTTTATATAATGAGCTATGAAGTCATCGGCAGCCCAAAAGAATTCATCGGGGTGTGAGAATAAACTGCGCTCGGTCGATTTTAAATGGAAGAGATCTATTCCCTCTGTTAATTTGTAGAGGGCGTCGATATATCTTTTCAGGTTTTCTCTTTCGTGCGGGAATTCTTTTGCAAGCGACTCTACAAAGTTCTCTTTTCCTTCGGCAATTCGATAGAGTTTATTGTCGGAGAGATAGAAGATTGTATCCATACAATCGGAGTCAACATCTATAAGCTCTAAGTCTTTCCAGATGTTGAGGTATTTACATAGCTTTCTTATGGACTGGTTCTTTCTGAACCCTCCAAGAATGTGCATACCTGTGGCAAAAGTTTCTCCATTTCTTTTAAAGGTTTGCAATCCACCGCCTATTGTGTGGTTCTTCTCGAATATGGTAACCTTGTAACCCTCTTTTGCAAGGATTGCACCTGTGAACAAGCCGCCAAGCCCTCCGCCAATTATTATTATATGCTCTTTCATAGATTTGCTTTTAGAATCTGTTTATATATAGTCTCCGAGGTCAATAGCTCGGAACAGGTGACAATGGAGCCTACAATAACTCCAAGAATACCGTGGGAGTTTATATTCTGTCCCGATAATAGGAGGTTGGGTATTTTTGTCTTGTGGGGTACCCTGTTGGATATTCCCAGTGAAATATCCTTGGCTACTCCATACATAGAGCCATCCTGTGTTCCTGTGTAATCTCTATATGTTAGTGGTGTTGATGTGTAGTAACACTCTATGTTCTGTTTTATTCCCGGAAAATCTTTTTCGAGGCTGTCGATAAGAACTTTGGCTTTGTGTTCCTTGAACTTTTTATAATCCTCTCCGCGATGTTCTATATAGGTGTTCTCCCACTCCTTTAACTCGTTTATGTTCATATATGAGAGAATTACTCCGTTCTTTGCATATTGGGGATTGGCTTCTTGGCAGAAGTGCATATACAGATAGCCTTTGGGCCAGCTTTTTTCGTCGTAAATCTCGCATCCCCAAGGGGTGTCAGCCTTATAACTGTAAAAATTGGAGTTCATATATGGCACGGCATCTTTTTTAAATTGCAGATATACAGAGAAACTTGCCATTGTGTTTCTCATCGTGCTTATCCGTTGTCTGAATGCCGGTCTTATCAATTTGCTGTCCACCCATTCGAGTGTTCTTGCAGGGTGGGTGGTCGATATTATGTAGTCGGCCTCGTACACGCTGCCATCTTCTGTAATTACAGAAGTTGCCTTGGTGTCGTCACATTCTATCTTGCACACTTTCTTCTTGGTGAGCACCTGCCCGCCATTCTCCTCAATTGTCTTTTTCAGTGAGGCGGCAATAGTGTCGCTGCCACCGATAATCCTATATGAACTTTGATTGTAGAAGTTCATTATGAAGGCGTGAATAGAGAAGGGGGTTTTGTTCTCCTCGGCTGCGTAAAGTGGTTGAGTGCCTGCCAATACATTGCGCAACAGCCTGTCGTTTGTAATGGAGTTCAATACATCGTTTATGCTTCTGGTCTGATATTCTGTGTTGATGACCATATCACTTTCGGCATATTTCAAAGAGTGCAGGGACGATGCCTGTGCAACACGTTCGATGGTGTTGTAATATTTCACAATGTTGTCGGTCTCCTTTGGGAAGTAGGATGCCATCTGCTCTATGAAGGCTTCTCGTCCGTTGGCGAAATTGAATTTGTCGCCATTTAAGGAGATAATATCGTAGGCGTTGGTGTCCATACGATTGAGGTTGAGGCTTGTATCGAAATTCAGGTATCTCATAAGTTTGTGCAAGGTCTGCCCGGGAGCGGCACTGCCGATGAAATGCATTCCGGTCTCGTATTTCAGGCCTTTGCGTGTAAAGCATTGCAGGCATCCGCCAATCTGGTAATGCTGTTCCAATACGGTTACATCGTAACCGTTTTTAGCCAGAATGACGCCGCAGGAGAGCCCGCCTAATCCGCTGCCTATGATTATACACTTTTTTCTCATACGCTCTGTGTTATCTTTATTTTACGATAAGTTTCTCTGTAAAATCTTTCAAATTTGCGTGTACGTTCACGATAAGTTTCTCCAAATGTGTGGTCGTCGGGTGAAATTCGCTTCTTTATGTCGATGAAGATTTCTCCTGTGCTTAAATAGCGTGCGGTCTTTGCCAATACGTTACCCGGCCCGTGTATGAACATCGGTATTATATCGAGTTTAAGTTCTTCGGCAATAAAGAATGCTCCGCTGTGGAATCTTAAAATAGAGCAGTCGGCCGAGCGGGTGCCCTCGGGATAGACAAGAACCGAATAGCCGCGGGACACAAGGTCTTTTATATGCTCTAAACTTGCATCGATTCCTTTGGACACGGGATAGAATTCGGCGTATCTGATGATTTTCCCATAGAACGGGCTGTTCCACACCCAGTCGTTGGTGAGAATGACCATTTTGGGGGTGAGCATCATCGCACACATAAGGTCTAAATGCGATTGGTGGTTGCTTATTATTACCGCCGGTTTATCGAATGTCTCGTTGAACGGGTTGTTGCATTTGAATTTAACACCCGGAATTCCGATGGTTATTATTCGTGCCAACCAACATAGTGCCTTGTGGTAGTTCATTCTGGTTTTCTCGTTGTTGGGGCACACTGCAAAATATATAATTGCAAATGCTGTGAAACTGAATGCTCCAAGGAGGAAGAATAGCAGTGCAAATATAGAGTATGCAATGGTTCTGATGAGGCGCAACAGCTTTAACGGATAGCCATAAAGAATGGCTCCGAAGCAGAGAAAGGTGTTCAGCAGGCTTATTCGTGCAAAGTCTTTCCCGGGCTTGAAGTGCGAAACTCTCTCTTCTTTGGGAGGGTAGTACACGTCGATGGGAACGGGTACCAATCGGGTGTTGTTCCATTCGGCAAGAACCAATAGCTCTAATTCCGATTCGTAACGGCTGGTAATGAAATTCAATCCGTAGAGTTTGTTCAGGGGGTAGAGCCTGTATCCTGTCTGTGTGTCGGGCAGGCGGCAACCTGTTTGTACAAAGAACCAGAAGTTTGAAAATCTGTTGGCGAACAGGCTGCCTTTGGAAATTTCTTTCCCTTCGAGCTGTCGGCTGCCTATTATTATTGCTCCCGGATTATTCTCCTCGGCTTTAACCAGCGCGGGGATGTCCGATGCTTTATGCTGTCCGTCGGCATCTATTGTTATTGCATAGTTGAAGCCCAGCTCCTTTGCCTTCTTGAAGCCTTCTCTCAGTGCGTGTCCTTTTCCTTTGTTGGCACCATACTCGACAATTGTTATTGGTGTTTTTGTCGATGCCAAAATGTTGTGCGTATCGTCGGTTGAGCCATCGTTTACAACAATTATATTGGGAACATAATTATATGTATCATCGATGACGCTCGCAACTGTGCCCGCATTGTTGTATGTGGGTATTATTACGCACAGTTCCTTCAACAGGTACGGGTTCATTATGTTTTTACAATTATTCTCTTTCATAATTTTATGTATGTAGCAGAATATTTTGTAAATATTGCACTCTCGTTCTTTATGACTCCTTTAATCTTCACTGTGCCGTCATTTTGAGTATATGATGCGCCGATGCTTATGTCGGCATCTGTTACAGGGGAAATTACCGACATATATTTAATGTTGTTCAGTGTCTTTAATTGTAATTTCGCATTCAAGTGCTGCTCTATCAGCTCCTGAACCATCTGCATAATGCACACGCCGGGGGTAATGGGGTTGCCCGGGAAGTGGGCCGCGTATATAAAATGCTCTTTGTTCAGGTGTATGTTGTATATTAGTTCATTGCCATTTTCGGCCGATGAATTAATGGTAAAGAAGTCATTTAGTAGTTTCATAGCTTTTTATTTTATAAGGGGTTTGAAACTATATTGAATATTGTATTTGTTGTCTGTTAATATAATGCAACTGTCGCTATATGCAATTTCTCTCTTTTTTTTCTTGAAGTTGCATTTATTGGTGAATAAAAACTTCAAGTCTTTTCTTATCACTCTTTTTATGTACCATTTATTTAAGAATTCTATGGTGTTGAGAATTTTTACATTCTTCCTTTTGTGGTCGTATATAAAGTCGAATGCCTTTATCCCGAATTCGTTAATAAATGTTCCTATATATTTATTCTCCTCTTTCTTAACTATACATATTCCCGAAAGTGTATTGCGGTTGAATTGTATTGTGCTTGTATATTCTCTTCTCTCACCTTCGTTTGTTGGGAAAAACGGGTGGGTGTTGCCGGCTTTTGCAAGCGACAGGCTGAATATGAGGCTAATCAATAGCAAATACGCTCTCATCAATCTCTCCATTCAGTTTGGGGTTTTTCAATTTAATTTCTGTCTTGTCGCCACTTTTCTCGAATAGTTCCACTGTTTCAATCATCGAGTAGTCGGCGTTGAAGCGCAGTGTGATGTTCGAGAACAGTTGTCTTAAATTCTTTTTCTTGGGGTAGAGCACGGCAATGGTCCTGTTGCCATCGACCGTGACGTTCACCCTAAAATCGGAAGAGCTCGACAGGCATTTGCCTGTAACGCTGTTCATCATAATTTTCACTATCTCCTGAAACATCTGGTTGTTTTTAATATCAATGACATCCTTTTTGGTCGATGAGGCCAAAGACACCTTTGTATCGTTCAGGATGAAACAATATTTATATGGAGACAGATACTCCCATCGTAGTTTGCTGCTGTTGTTATAATACATCTTTCCGTTCGACTGCATTTTGTCTTTGAGAAGAGATATATGCTTTGTCTGAGTGAATTCGCACTCCAACGATTTTATATCGCCGGCGGCTTTGTTTACCTTGGCGATAAGTTCCTCTTGATTGATAGTTTGAGCATAAGAATGGATGCTCAATCCTAATATGGTGAATATTATAAGTGCAAATTTTCTCATCATAGTGTCTGTCTATTTTACAATTAAACAACAGCCGCCCATAATCAACAGTACGCCTATCCAGCGGGTTAAGGGCACCTGCTCGTGGAAGAAGATAACGGCTGCAAAAATGCCGATGACATAGCTTAAACTAACCAAAGGATAGGCTATGCTGAACGGAAAGTTTTTCAGTATATACATCCATAGTACCGAGCCCACGCCATAGCAAATTCCGCAGGCAAGGAAACGCCAGTTGGTGAGCAGCCCGTAGAAGTAGCTCCACGACCAGCAGAACTGTTCGGTTCGCATCAGGGCGAACTTCAAAAAGACCTGTCCGCCCGATAACAACATACACTGTATCAGTATATATGGTATTAATTTCCACATAGTGATTTTAATAATGTTATACTGAAATTCTTGCCATCGGAGTGATTTAAAAGAAGTATGGTTCTGCAACCTTCCTGCGGCAGACTGTTCTTGTAAATCATATGTCCGGGTATTCTGTTATAGTGCAGACAGTGTGCTGCGGCATACAGTGCAAAGCCCGAAGAGGTGTAGCACTCGCCGAACAGGTGTTTGTATTTCAGCAAGGGAATATCGGGCGAGATTGCATTTATGTAGTCGGGGTACACCTCGTCGTTGGCAACATTCCCGTTAACTCCGGTCATTATCGCGTCGATTGATGAGCTGTCCAATCCGTTCTTTGCCAACAGTTTATCCAATTCCTCTCTTAACTTTTCGGGAGTGGGCTTATATACCATTCTCATTCCCACAAACTCGCAGAGGCTGTTCTCGTGCTTGTTGCTTAAAAATGCCGAAACGGCAGCCTCTCCGCACACGCCCTTCATATCTCCGCCAACATAGTTGATTTTTTCCAGAAGGGTAAAGTATGAGGGGGTCATTTCGTCGTGCCCGCCAACCAAGGCATTCTCAATCTTGCCCAACAAAAGCTGCATATAGGCATCGTATAGGGCCGAATCGAACGATAATCCCTTGTGTGCATAGGTTACATTGTAACCGTGTGACTTTGTGTGAATGGCCAGCAACGAACTTATTGTATTATGCGTGGATTGCATAAAATGTGTGGGCTTCAATAGCGACTCGCCATTCCTGCATAGAGAATCCAAGAACAATTCGGTGTTCTCTATGCATCCGAGCCCGGTTCCCGTAATAATAGCCTGCGGTTCCTTAACTCCCACCTTGTTCAGCAAAGAGAGGGAGGCTACCAATGCGCGTTTAAGTATCTTGCCCATCCGTCGTGCCTCTATCGGGGATAGAAAGGCTTTGAAGTCGGGCTCGATGGAACGTGTATATTGAGTGTCATATATTATAGGATTATCTATCCACTCTTCGCACAAAGGCTTCTGAATAGAAATCTGTTCGGCACCGTTTATATATATTTTTTTGTTCATAATCAATCCCATTTAGAAATAATCAATGAAGAGTCGTTGCCACCAAAGCCAAAAGAGTTACACAAAATGTTGCTTATGGGCTTTGAGGGGCGGCTTTCTGTTACAGGGGCAACAACGCCCTCGGCCTTGTTCTCCCAATTTAAGTTTACAGGCAGGAACTGTTCTTCCAATGCAATTAAGCATAGTGCAAGCTCTATGGAGCCCGATGCGCTGGTAGTGTGTCCTGTATATGATTTTGTGGATGAGATAGGGGGAACGGCCTCACCAAATATGCGCATAACAGCTTGGCTCTCGCTTAAATCGTTGTTTGGTGTTCCTGTTCCGTGTGCATTTATGTAATCTATCTCTTCGCACTTTAAATTTGCCGAATCGATAGCCTCGCGCATTGATAAGAATGCACCCTCGCCATCGGGCGATGAGGCTGTCTGGTGAAAGGCGTCGCAGGCATTTCCGTAGCCTTTAAGAACTGCCTTTATCTTAGCGTTTCTTCTTTTTACCGAATCTTCGCTCTCCAATACAATATACGCAGCACCCTCTCCGAGGTTGAGTCCGGCTCGTGTCTCGTCGAAAGGTCTGCAAGGTTTTTCATCCAATATCATCAATGAGTTAAAGCCATTCAAGTGGAATTTTGTAATACATTCACTGCCGCCGACAATAACAATGTCCGACAGGCCGTTCTTGATGATATTTGCTCCTAAAATAATTGCATTTGCAGCCGAGGAACAGGCTGTGGAGGTCGATGTTACAAAATTGAAACCTCCAAAATAGTCTGCAATCATTTCGGTACACGCACCACAATCGTGTGTCGCAATGTACTCGTTCTTTGAATTGTTTGTCAGGAAGTCCAGATAGAACTGCTCGCTCATATCCATTCCTCCTACTGTGGTACCCGATATAAATCCGGTTCCATTTAAATCCTGTGACGACAGGCCTGCATCCTCGATGGCCTCTTTCAATGCCCATATTCCCATCAGAGAGGTTCTGGTGGTGGGGGTGTCGTCCGAGATATTCAGTCGTTGCATCATTTCGCGGTTGGAGAGCTTAACCTCTCCAACCGGAAATTCTGTATGTTCCGTTTTTAAATACTTTATAGCAGAAATACCCGCTTCTTTGTTCTTTAAAGAATTCGATACCTCTCTCATATTAGTTCCAATGGGACTAATGATGCCTGCGCCAGTAATAAAAATCGGTCTGTTCATTTGCTGTTTACTTTGTACGATTATTCTTTATGTATTCTGCCATTACGCTGATGGACTTGAAAATCTCTTTACCCTCGGCAGCGTCTTTCAGTTTAATGCCATAGTTTTTCTCCATAAGTACAATAAGCTCCAAAGCGTCGATGGAATCCAAGCCCAAGCCCTCGCCGAAGAGAGGTGCATCGTTCTGAATATCATCGGGTTGTACATCTTCGAGATTAAGTACCTCGATAATCTCCTCTTTCAATTTAAGTATCAAATCTTCCATTTTACTTAATTATTAATAGTTTATAATACGGTTTATATTTTCAATGTTAAATAAACAGTCGTTGCTGTTGTCCAATAAAAACAGCGTGGCCTCAAAATCGTCGTCGGCCTTGCATTCCAGCCAGCCGCAGATGCAGGTTCCTGTACCATCATTCGGCAGGCTGCTGTTTACAATGTCAAATATCTGGGTAGCATCGGCATCCTTGGTTATGTAGAACGAAGTCTCGCCATATATTTTATGTCTGATGGCTATCTCTCCTGTTACTATGTTGGGCAGGGTGTAAACAAACACCGCAGGGCTGGGGAAATAGTTGTCTTCAACAATGGTTTTTTGGTACGATGAGTCGTTGGCTATGGAGCCGGCTGCATTAAAAAGAATAATCGACATATTCTCCTTGTCGCCATCGGCAATCTCTTTGCTGCCCATCAGCAGGTCGCAGGCTACCACTCCCAAGCGGCTCAATGTGTCCATCTTGAAGAATTTGGGATAATCCTTTATGTATTTGCGGTACAAGGCCACCAAAAGTTCTTTCCCTTTCTCCCCGGTATTCACATTCTCGCCATTCAGGCAAACGTGATTCGAATCAATCTTAACCCAACTGCCTATGCCCATTACAACTCTCCTCCTTGCTTATATAATAGTGCAACATTGCATCCTCCGAACCCTGATAGAAGTTTAATAAACTGTTTCTTGTCGGTTGCAATGTTCTTATTGGAAATTGCAAGCCTGTTCGAAACTCCCGGTTCCGAGAATCCTTTGGTTCCTAATATAGTATTATTCTCCAAGGATTTTTGCGACAAAATAGTCTCAATAACGCCGGCTGCTCCCATTGTGTGCCCGTAATATCCTTTCAGGCCATTGACGGGTATGTCCGAAAGCCCGGCTCTGCCTATTGCAATGGATTCCATTTCGTCGTTATAAGCAGTTGCAGTGCCGTGTACATTTATCAATCCTATTTTGCTTGTGTCGATATTGTTTGTGATTCTTGCCAGTGCTCTGTAACTCCCTTCCCCGGTGCGCGATGGGCCCGAAATGTGATTGGCGTCGTTTCTTATTGCTCCGTCGCACAACACCCATTCGGCATTGCCAATCTCGTTCTTCTGCTTGCGCTTGAAGATTATGCTACCGGCCGCTTCGCCCACATTCAACCCTTGTCTGTTTTTGTCAAAGGGCTTGCAGGGCTCGGGCGATAGTGCCTTGAATGATTGGAAACCCGAAACGATGAATTTCGACTGAACGTCAGCACCGATAACCACGGCATATTCATATTTACCTCCTTCGAGCAGCCTTGCGGCTGTGAGTTGTGCGCACGCACCCGAAATACAGGCGTTCGAAACAACTACGGGCTTGTTGGGGTTTTTGAAGTGGTCGCATACAATCTGTGCCGACCCGCCAAGCAACACTCTCTCGTGCGGAAGGTTCAAAGGATTGGAATCGAGCAACTCCACATTTCCCTTTGTGGAGGAAATGATGAATATTACCTTGTCGGATGCAGCGTCTATTCCTCCTCGGGCTATTGCTTGCGATGCAGACAGAATCATTATTTTTTCGAACTTTGTCAGAACAAAATCACTTTTTACATTGTTATTATAAATGAGATTAAGTTCCTCGTCGTCAAATAATGAGCCGATGAAAGGCTGGGGTATATTCCATAAACCGCTGTGCAGCACTAATTTAGTGTTGCCTGCCTTTATGTTGTTGTAATTCTCCTCGGTACTGTATCCCAATGGAGATATTATACTGTCTGCAATCTTTACAATCATTCTATCCCCTTTTCTTTTTTCCACTTCTCATAGAACTCGGGGTTAGTCCACACTAACTGATAATTCTTATCCATAAACACCTGTACGGTGCGCCCGGTGGTACATAGAGAGTTGTCGCTTGTGTCAAAAATTTCGTAATAGAATATTATTTTTGCTGCCGGTGTTGGTCTGTAATACACATTGATGCGGCATTTCATTCCATAGATGATAGGTTTCTTGTAATGAAAAGCCAAGTCCACCAATGGGGCATAATATCCATTCCCATAGATGAACAGGTAGCCCAATCCATACTTCTCGCCGAAGGCCTCGCGTGCATCCTCAAAATAGAGGGGATACGAGCCGTGCCAAACGATGCTCATTGAATCCACTTCACTGAATCGGGGAGTGAACTCCTTTGATGCTACAAGTATCTTTTCAGCCTCCATTTCAGTCAGCATTAGAATCAATGTCACTAAGTGCAATCTTCATTTCCGATGTCACGATAGTTTCATCGCCTACCTTAACTTCGGCCTCCACCAATGTCATCTGGAACACCTCCTCCATAATTTTTATGGATGTGGTAAGTTCCTCGCCGGCTTTGGGGCATCTTGCAATCTCCAAATTCCTCACAGAACCGATGAAGCCGAGCTTTACATTCTCCTTGTAGATAAACTGGTTAATGTAGCCCATTCTCGCGGCACAGGTCTGTGCAATATTCTCGATAAGTCCCGAGGGGGTAAATACCCCATTTTCAACAAAAATATTATCCTTTTCTATGCGCAGGCCTGTGGTTGTTACCTGCGGGTCGAAATGCAACAATTTGTCCACCATAACAAACGGCGGTTGTTGCGGAAGCAGTTTCAGTATGTCTATCGATTCAAACTCTTTACTCATTCCCAAAAGTCATAATAGTTAAACCATTGTGTGGGGTATTTCTGTACCATCTCCTCCAAATTCGACACGAATTGCTTTGCCAAGAACTCCATTTTCTCCTTTCTGTTTGTTCCCGAAGGAGTGTCGAACCTTTTTACAAAGATTGTGTATTTGTTGGTCGACTCCTTCATTACAAATATGGAGATAATTGAAACTTCACGCTGCACTGCTGTGGCGAACGGGCCTAATGGGAATTTTGCCTTTTCCCCCAAGAATGTCAGGTCGATAAATTTGGCAGAACCAAAAATTCTGTCGCCCGGCATACTGACAACGTTACCATCCCTTAACGTATTGTTAATCTCAAACAAATGTGACATATCCGATTTTACCGGAATCATCTCAATATTATGCCCGGCAAACATTTTGCTTCTGTTTTTCATAACAGTAGCAGTTTCCCCACCATAAATAAGTGGGTGTATGCTCTTCTTCGTGGCTTTCAAATGATAACCGGCCAGCTCATAGTTTCCAACGTGGGAACTGAGGATAAGAAAACCATCCTCCTGTCCTATGAGCTCTTCATAGTGCTCGTTGCCAATGATATTTATCTGAAATCTTTTACCTGCGTAGAACGCAAAGCGGTCTAAAATAACCTGCCCGAATGTAAATTGATTTATATATACATTTACAAAGGCTTTGAAAGGGGAGTAGGAGAACCTGTTGCGGAAGAATGAATATATAGAATTGTAGCCCTTTCTATCAAATATCATATAGAAAGGGATTACAAGTGCCATTATTGCATACATAATCCTGATGTTAACCATCCGAAATAGGATAATCAGGCTCTTCTGCATCCATTTTTGCCCCCCGGTCTTTCCCGACCATTTTGTGTTTGCGGTATCGTTCACAAGCCGATGGTTTTTTTATTGATTAACGTTGCTCTCTATGTAGTCGCAGAAATCTTTGAGGGTTTTTACATCCATCATATTTTCGGGCTTGATTTTGAAGCCGAAGTTTCTCTCTACGATTACAACAATGTCAACATAGTCCAAACTGTCGATGCCTATGTCCTCTTTCAGGCGGGCATCATCATAGATTTTCTCCTCGTCAATTTCAAGGTCCTCAATCAAAAACTCTCTTACTTTCTCTTCAATAACTTTTCTGTCCATCGTGTTTAAATATTTTTAATTTTACAAACAATTATACTGTGTCCTTGTCCCAAGTGATCGTGTATGGTCTCTACCTCCAAGCCTGCATCGTTCACGGCTTTTATCATATCTTCGGAGTGATACATCTTGCTGTTTCCGTTGGCAATGGCTGTGAAATATATGCTTATCTGCGCCAAGCAGAATGCTGCCGGCTCGAATCTTTGACGGTCCCAGAGTGTCTCCATTATATACAGACGGGTGTTGGGAGTCATTATCTTTGCTGCACGTTTCAGGATGCTCACAATCTCTTCGAGGCTGAAACAATCGAGGAACTGGCTCATCCAGATAGCGTCATACTCCTTGTCGGTGGGGAATGACGCTGCCGGGTCGAGCAGGTTAAGCCCGTATCCGTTTATTCTGTCGGCACCTTCGAGTCCCTTTGTTGCGTTGCGCATAAGTTCAAGCTGCTGCGGCAGGTCCATAATGGTCACCTGCACATCCTTGTCGTAACCCACGCACTTCATAGCCCAACGGCCGGTGTTACCACCAACGTCGATAAGGTTCTTTGTGGTATTGTCTTTGAATACGATTTTCAAAGCCTCGTCGAATGAGCAGTCGGAGTAGAAGTGGTCAAATGCGAACCAGCTCTTCTGCACCTGTTCGGGCAGTCTTGAAAGGCCCTCATAAACAGTGTCCCACTCTCCAAAGTATTTAAGGCCGGCGGGCTTGCCCTCGGTCAATGCCTCTTCGAGGTCGAACATTCCAATGTAGTTCACATCGTGGTTAAAGTCGATGTTCACGCGTGTGGCAGGGTCGTTCAAAAGGAACCAGCCTACCTTCGACAGTGTGAATTTGTCTGTTTCTGTGTCAACGAGTATCGAACCGATTGTGAGTGACGCATCGGTAAGAATCTTTACTGCATAATCGGAAAGGCCTGTGCGGCTTGCAATCTCGGCACGGGTTAATCCGCCGTCGTTATCTCTCAATAATTGCAGTATTCCGAATTTAATCATCAATCTCGATGCTTGGAATACTATGGGGCCGAAGGCAATAAATTCGGCGAGTCGCTGTGCGTCCCTTGCCGAGTATTGCTCTTTGGTATATTTTTCTTCTAATGCGGGAAATAGTTTCATTTTGTAAAGTCGAGGTTAGGTAAATTTTTTACAGGGGTTGTCGAAGGCTTCACGTCCGATTCATCTGTGTCTTTCAACTCATCAACGAGGTCTTCTGCCAATTCTCCATACAGGTCGGTTCTTCTGGCAATTTCTGTCATTGCGCCTCTGCCTGTCTGGTCGTCAATCTCAACGGTTAGAACGGGTATGGGGTTTGAACCTTTGAAAATATACATTGTTCCCGACATACTGGCTCCACCTGCTCCAAAGCCAACAACCATTGCTGCTGCGCCACTGCCCAGATGCATCTTCTTAACGTGGAAATACATCAGGTATTCACTATCTTCCGTCGTTGTTATCTGCATACCTTTCTTGTTGTCTTTGTTCCAGCATCTTGTGAAGTACAGTTCGCTTGCTGTCGATTCTCCGGGCCAATCCCTTACAAAATCCTCCCCTTTGGATTTCAAATGTTCCATATAGGGCTTTCCTTCGAGGATAAGGTCGGTGTAATCAAACTTAACCGTTGCTTTAATTTCTTTATTGAAAATTACCGACAGGTCACCGGAGATAACTTCAATATCACCTGCAAAAGCAGAAATGTTTACTAAAAAGAGTGTCAGAAGAACACCAAAAAATCTTGTTTTCATAATTCAATTAGTTTTTAATAGTAATGTGTTGTTTTTTTTCTTCAAATCCATAGAATCTGAAAGTGTTAAATTGTTTTTGTTTGTGTCCCTTTGTTGCAATATATTTTAGTACTCATAAGGAGTGTCAAGGCTTGTGTCGATATCTGTAAAGTCGTTATGTTTCACTGATTTATTATAAACAGCCTTATCTCTTTCCTGCATTTGGTACTCTTGCTTCTTCCCTTGTTTCGTGACACTCTTTTTATGTCTTTTCAATTCTTTTTTTAATCTCTTTTTTAAAAGATAGCCTGCTCGGCTGCCACTTCTCTTTGTTCCGTCTTTAATCAAATTAAGTTTGCTTCCAATAGAGCCGCCTCTTGCTATAATATCTGTAATTTCTTCCAGAATATTACCATTTTTATCTACAATATGCAGTTCACTTTTTATATCTCCACTAAGGCTTATGTGTGTTACCACCCAACGTATAGTGTATATTGCATCCTCTTTTGTTACAAATATCAGTAGCTCATCAAGCTGCTCTGAAAAGTAACTTCGGAAAAAAGAAGTTATTAGGGGCTTATCCTTGTACCAATCAGCCTCATATTCGGCAAATAATTCTTCCGACATATGGTGAATGGATGCTTTTGAGAAATCTGCTTCAAAATAGGCTTTTCCCAATACCGCAAGCTCATACAAGGACCCGGTGCCGGTCTGTTCTGTCGGGTTTTGCGCTTGAATGGTTCCTGCACCAAAAAGAACAGTGAATAATATTGCTATAATGTACATCTTAACTTATTTTCTTTAAGATTAATGCACTGTTGGTTCCACCAAAGCCAAAGGAGTTCGACAGAACTATGTTTATCTCCTTGTTTATGGTTCTTGTTGCAATATTCAGGTCCTTGGAATATTCGTCGGGAGTTTCAAGATTTATGTTGGGGGCAACAAAGTTATTCTGCATCATCAATATTGAATAAACAGCTTCGCTGGCTCCTGCCATCCAGCACTCGTGCCCTGTCATCGACTTTGTGGAACTGATGTGGGCCTTCTTGCCTTGGAACAGGCGGTCGAGAGCCATTGCCTCATACATATCTCCCTGTCGGGTAGATGTGGCGTGGGCATTGATGTAGTCAATATCGTCGGGGGTTACACCGGCATCGGCCATTGCGCGTGACATTGCTATTACGCATCCATTGTCGCTGGGTTGTGAAATTCCGCCACCGTTAGACGAGAAGCCGTAGCCCACAACCTCGGCGATGATGTTTGCGCCACGGGCTACTGCGTGGTCGTAATCTTCGAGTATCAAGGCTGCTGCACCACCGCTGGGGATGAGGCCGTCGCGGTTGGCGTCGAATGGCCTTGATGCCTTTGTGGGATCCTCCATTCTTGTAGAGAATGCTGCAAGGGCATCGAAGGTTGCCATTGAGTAGTAGTTTGTTTCTTGTGCTCCTCCGCAAAGAATGACATCTTGCAGGCCTTGCTTAATCAACATATAGCCGAGACCTATGGAGTGTGAACCGCTTGCACAGGCTGCACTCACCGTGAAGTTTATGCCTTTGAGTTTGAATATGGTGCTCAGGTTCATTGTTACGGTGGAGTTCATCGATTGGAAAATCAATCCATAGCCCAACAACTGCGAGTCGTGCTTTTCGTTCATTATCTGTGCCGACTCTATTACCGGCTTTGCCGATGAGTCGTTGCCAAATATAACTCCTACTTCGTTGTTGCTCAAATACTCACTATTGATGCCCGATTGCTCGAAGGCCTGTTTGCTTGCCATATAGGCATACTCGGCCTCTTCGCTCATTCCGGCTCTTGTGTGACGGTCAATCAGTTTCTTCAACATCGGCTTCTCTACAATACCTGTCAGTGCCGACCTGTATCCATATTCAAGCCTTGCCTCTTCAAGCCCGATTCCCGATTTTCCCTCTTGCAACGACTTGCATACTTCCTCTAAACTTGTGCCCAGGCAGGACCAAATTCCCATTCCTGTTATAACTACTCTTCTTTTCATTGAATTATGTGTATAATCCGCCATTAATTGATATAACTTCTCCTGTTATGTAAGAGGAGTCTTCCGATGCAAGGAACGATACCAATGAGGCAACCTCCTCGGGCTTGCCGAAGCGTTGCATAGGTACCAACTTCTTCAATGTGTCCTCGTCGAGCTCCTTGGTCATATCTGTTGTGATGAATCCGGGGGCAACAGCGTTCACTGTAACTTTTCGGGCTGCAACCTCCTGTGCCAAGGCTTTTGTGGCACCTATGAGTGCTGCCTTTGCCGCCGAATAGTTTGTCTGGCCCGGCATTCCCTTTATTCCCGACAGTGATGCCATATTTATGATGCGACCGTATCTTTTTGTCATCATATTCTTCAATACACGCCTTGTTACGTAGAAGAATCCGTTAAGGGAAACGTTTATCACATTGTCCCACTGCTCGTCTTTCAGGAATATCATAAGATTATCCTGTCTTATTCCGGCGTTGTTTACCAGAATTGAGATATAGTCGTCGGGGTGTTCTATTTCCCATTTCTCCAATGCTTCGTCAACCGATTCCTTGTCCGACACGTTGAAGGGCAGCAATTCGGCAATGCCGCCATTCGAGGTTATAATCTCTTTTACCTCTTCGGCAGCCTCGGCATTAGACTGATAGTTGATAATAACAGGAATGCCCTGTTGTGCAAGTTTTATGCATACAGCACGTCCCAATCCTCTTGAACCTCCTGTTACTAATGCGTATTTCATAATTATTTTAAATTTAAAGGATTTTCAATCAAGTAATTCTCAATGCTCTTTATTTCATCGTAGAAAGGTGTGTCCTCGATGAATACAGGGACAATGCTTCTAATCTTGTCGTATTGCTCTTTTACGGCGGGTGAGAGCTTGTCGCTTATCTTCAAGCAATCGACAGCCTGTGCGAGTGCGATAAACAGGATGGATGTAACCTGCAAAGTGTTCTCGATGACTTTTTTGCAGAGCAATGCGGTGTTTGTTCCCATACTGACAATATCCTGATTGTCGTTGTTGTTGGGGATGCTGTGTACGTAGTTGGGCATTGCGAGTGTCTGGCATTCGGCGGTTGTAGATGTTGCCGTGAACTGGCAGGCTTGCATTCCATAGTTCAGGCCGAGTGTTCCTAAATTCAGGAATGGAGGCAGAATGCCGTTTATACGGTCGTGGAACAGATAGTTGAGCTGTCTTTCGGCGGTCATTGCGAGGCGCACCATTGCAATCTTCATCTTGTCCTGTTCCAGTGATATATAATCTCCGTGGAAGTTTCCACCGTGATAAACGTTTTTGGATACGGGGTCGACGATGGGGTTGTCGCACGCCGAATTTACCTCATTGTCGAGCACTTGGCGCGATTGTGCCAATGTGTCATAGATGGGGCCGAGAATCTGTGGAGTGCAGCGCAGTGAATAGTATGCTTGAACTTTGTGCTCAAAAACCTCGCTCTTGTTGTTGGCGTTGTATAGCTCGTGCTCTCTCTTTTTGAGTCGGTTGCTTCCTTTGGCAAGCTCTCTCATTCGGCCGGCGATTATCTGTTGGCCATTCTGTCGTCTGCAAGAATTAAGCTCCACAGCCATCATATCATCGTATGACGATGCTATTTCGTTCATCCACACCGATGCGAGTGTTGCCCAGTCTAAAAGAATTTCGGCGTAGTATTGGTTCACAAGGGCAATTCCGGTCATCACCGATGTGCCGTTTGTTGCCGAAAGGCCCTCTCTTATGCGCAACTTAAAGGGTTTCAAGCCATTCTCGTCCAATACCTCTTTCGAGTTTCTCCATTCGCCTTTGTAGTGTACTTTACCCTCGCCAATCAATGTCAGTGCAATGTGGGCAAGCTGAACAAGGTCGCCGCTGGCACCCACACTGCCGTGCTCGGGAATGAAGGGGTATATGCCTCTGTTTATGAATTCCTGCAAGAGCAATACAAGCTCGGGGTGAATTCCCGATTTTGCTTGCAGGAATGTGCCCACTCGGGCAATCATCGCAGCTTTTACATAAATGTCGGGCAGGGGAGCCCCGGCTCCGGTAGAGTGGCTGCGTATAATGTTGTATTGCAGCTCGTTCAAGTATTTGTCATCTACTCGCCATTGGGCCATCGGGCCAAAGCCTGTGTTTATACCATAGATTACTTTGTCTTTGCAGAAATCTTCCAAAAAAGAGAAACATTCTTCTATCTTGGCGATTGTTTCATTGTCGATGGACAATTTTTCGTCGTTAAATAGAAGGCCTTTTATTTGCTCATAATTTAATGCAGCCATATTGTATTTTATATTTGTTTGTGTCAGCGTGTTTATTCTTCAATAAGAATATTCTGCGAAAATACATTATTTTTGAAAAATAAAGAAGAAAAAGTGAAAAAATGACAAAAAGGCATCCGTTTCACCCCCCCCTATTGCGCGCATTTCGGATACTTTTTGGTGTTTTTGTGCGTTTTCTTAATTGGGTCCTAATTTACCGTTCTTGTGCCCTGTTGCCGTGCCTGCGTTGCGAAACAGTAACTTGGGTGTGGTGACAAAAAAACAGAGATTGCCGCGGCAATCTCTGTTTTTATCAAGTGTTTGATGAATTACTTAACCTCTTCAAATTCAGCATCCTGAACATCGTCATTGCTATTGCTGCTCTGCTGGCTGCCGGTGTTCTGCTGTTGTGCGCCTTGTGCGCCCTGTGCTCCACTCTGGGCATACATTTCGGCACTTGCTGCCTGCCAAGCGTTGTTGAGCTCGGCGGTTGCTGCGTCGATGGCTGCAAGGTCTTGTGCCTTGTGTGCCTCTTCCAGCTTCTGAACAGCGGCCTCGATGGGGGCTTTCTTGTCGGCGGGTATCTTGTCGCCAAGCTCGTTCAATTGGTTCTTTGTCTGGAATACCATTGAGTCTGCTTGGTTGAGCTTGTCGATTCTCTCGCGCTCTTTTTTGTCGGCATCTGCATTTGCTTCGGCCTCTTGTTTCATACGCTCAATCTCCTCTTTGCTTAATCCCGACGAAGCCTCGATGCGTATAGCCTGCTCCTTGCCGGTGGCCTTGTCCTTTGCCGATACTTTGAGAATACCGTTTGCGTCAATGTCGAATGTTACCTCAATCTGGGGAATGCCGCGGCGTGCGGGAGCAATGCCTGTGAGGTTGAACTGTCCGATGGACTTATTCTGGTTGGCCATAGGACGCTCGCCTTGCAGAACGTGTATAGTAACTTCTGTCTGGTTGTCGGCTGCTGTTGAGAATGTTTCGCTCTTCTTGCAGGGGATTGTGGTGTTTGCGTCGATGAGCTTTGTCATTACGCCGCCGAGTGTCTCGATACCCATCGAGAGGGGAGTTACGTCGAGAAGTACAATGTCACCTACGCCGCCCTCTTTGTTGAGGATTGCACCTTGGATGGCTGCGCCCACTGCTACAACCTCGTCGGGGTTTACGCCCTTTGAAGGTGCCTTGCCGAAGAAGTCTTCAACAATCTTCTGCACGGCGGGAATACGTGTGGAGCCACCTACGAGAATTACCTCGTCAATGTCCGAATTGCTCAATCCAGCGTCGCTCATTGCGCGTTTGCAAGGTTCCAAGCAAGCCTGTATGAGGTTGTGTGCCAAAGACTCGAACTTTGCGCGTGTGAGTGTTTTTACAAGGTGTTTGGGACCTGTTGCTGTTGCGGTGATGTAGGGGAGGTTAATCTCGGTCGATGTTGTCGATGAAAGCTCGATTTTTGCCTTCTCGGCAGCCTCCTTCAAACGCTGCAATGCCATAGGATCGGCTTTGAGGTCGGTGCCCTCTTCCTGCATAAACTCGCCGGCAAGCCAGTCGATGATAACTTGGTCAAAATCGTCACCGCCAAGGTGTGTGTCGCCGTTTGTCGAGAGTACCTCGAATACGCCGCCGCCAAATTCAAGGATTGAAATATCGAATGTACCGCCACCAAGGTCGAATACTGCGATTTTCATATCTTTGTTGGCTTTGTCTATGCCGTATGCAAGTGCTGCGGCAGTAGGCTCGTTAACGATACGCTTTACTTCGAGGCCCGCAATCTGTCCGGCCTCTTTTGTTGCCTGACGCTGTGAGTCGGAGAAATAGGCGGGTACGGTGATTACAGCTTCGGTAACCTCTTGTCCCAAATAGTCCTCGGCTGTTTTTTTCATCTTCTGCAAAATCATTGCCGAAATTTCTTGGGGAGTGTACAAGCGGCCGTCAATGTCGACGCGAGGCATATTGTTCTCTTCTTTCACGGTATAAGGTACGCGAGAGATTTCTTTGCTCACCTGCTGCCAATTCTCACCCATAAAACGCTTGATTGAGAATATTGTGCGTTTGGGGTTGGTGATGGCCTGACGCTTTGCGGGGTCGCCTACCTTGCGCTCTCCGCCATCGATGAATGCCACTACCGAGGGGGTGGTGCGCTTGCCTTCGCTGTTGGTGATTACTACGGGCTCGTTGCCCTCAAAAACTGATACACAAGAGTTTGTTGTACCTAAGTCGATTCCAATAATTTTTCCCATAATTTTATTCTTTTTTTTATTTATAATTCAACTTTGTTTTCTGCGCTTTTGTTCGCATTCGATGGTTAAGGAGCAAACTGTGTGCCAAACTTTTTTTCTCTTGTCGTTTTGTGTCATATAACCTTTTTGTGGCAGTTTTTGTGTGTCAAAATGCGCCAATTTGTCACATTTTGTATCGGATGTGTCATTTTTTTTCTTTGAGCGTGGGTGTGTTGTGCGGTTGCCGATAGAGTTTTTTTGTGTTAATTTGCGGTAAACCGCGAATATGCCTTTTGGGGGCGGCTGGCCACACTCCTTTGGGGAGATAAATCTCCCGTCGTCGCAAGCAACGCTTATTTCGCGTTGCCGCGGTGAAAAAAATAAAGTAAACTTTATTTATTCTCGCTCATTTGTGTTAATTTGCGGTGTTCCGCGAATATGTCTGCATTCGCTTTGAAAAAAATAAAGTAAACTTTATTTATTCTCGCTCATTTGTGTTAATTTGCGGTGTTCCGCGAATATGTCTGCATTCGCTTTGAAAAAAATAAAGTAAACTTTATTTATTCTCGCTCATTTGTGTTAATTTGCGGTAAACCGCGAATATACCTGCATTCGCGGTGAAAAAAACAAAATACTTTTGTTTATTTTCGCTCATTTGTGTTATATTTGCATACAAAATGGCATTTTGGGCTTTGTAGTCTGCGGTGCCGGCGAAGCAACCATCTTTTTAGGGTGGAATTGCCTCTTTTTGTTTGATATGATAGAAAATATTTATAAACCCTTTTAAACGAATATTAAAATGGCAAAAGTTTTAATCATCGGCGCCGGTGGCGTAGGTACAGTAGCTGCTTTTAAAGTGGCACAGAACAGTGATGTGTTTACCGATATAATGATTGCCAGCCGCACTCGCTCCAAATGCGATGCTATTGTAAAAGCGATAGGCAATCCCAATATCAAGACAGCAGCGGTGGATGCCGATAGCGTTGAGGAACTTGTTGCGCTGTTCAACAGCTTCAAGCCCGAAATTGTTATCAATGTGGCTCTTCCTTATCAAGACCTCACCATTATGGAGGCCTGTTTGCAGTGCGGCGTGAACTACCTCGACACAGCCAACTATGAGCCCAAGGACGAGGCTCACTTTGAATACAGCTGGCAGTGGGCCTATCACGAGCGTTTCAAGGAGGCCGGCCTCACAGCAATTCTCGGTTGCGGATTCGACCCGGGAGTGAGCGGTGTTTACACAGCATACGCTGCAAAGCACTATTTCGACGAGATTCACTACCTCGATATTGTCGATTGCAATGCCGGTGACCACCATAAAGCATTTGCAACAAACTTCAATCCCGAAATAAACATACGCGAAATTACACAGAACGGCCGTTACTATCAGGATGGCAAGTGGGTTGAAACAGGTGCGCTCGAAATACACCAGCCCATCACATACCCCAACATCGGTCCCCGTGAGTCTTATCTGTTGTTCCACGAGGAGCTCGAATCGCTCACAAAGAACTTCCCCACAATAAAGCGTGCCCGTTTCTGGATGACTTTCGGCCAAGAGTATCTCACTCACCTGCGCGTAATCCAGAATATAGGAATGGCGCGTATCGACGAGATTGACTACAACGGAATGAAGATTGTTCCTTTGCAATTCCTTAAAGCCGTTCTTCCCAATCCGCAGGATTTAGGAGAGAACTACGAGGGCGAAACATCGATCGGCTGTCGCATACGCGGTATAAAGGATGGCAAGGAGCGCACCTATTATGTTTACAATAATTGCAGCCATCAGGCAGCATACAAAGAGACAGGTATGCAGGGCGTGAGCTACACTACCGGTGTTCCTGCGATGATTGGAGCTATGATGTTCTTGAAGGGGCTGTGGCGCAAGCCCGGTGTGTGGAATGTTGAGCAGTTCGACCCCGATCCTTTTATGGAACAGCTTAACAAACAGGGTCTTCCTTGGCACGAGGAGTTCGACAAAGATTTAGAACTTTAATAATATAAATACAAACAATGGCAAAAAAAGAGGAATTGGAAAATATTGCAGGCAATGAGAAGCTGCGTGCTCTTCAAGCTGCAATGGATAAGATAGAGAAGAACTTTGGCAAAGGTTCCATAATGAAATTGGGCGACGACAACTATGAAGATATAGATGTTATCCCTACAGGTTCGGTAGGCCTTAATGCTGCGTTGGGCGTGGGCGGTTTTCCCCGTGGCCGTATAATTGAGATTTATGGTCCCGAATCGTCGGGTAAGACTACGCTTGCCATTCACGCCATAGCCGAAGCGCAGAAAATGGGTGGCATTGCTGCCATAATTGATGCCGAGCACGCATTCGACCGTTTCTATGCGCAGAAATTGGGAGTGGACATCGACAACTTGCTTATCTCGCAGCCCGACTGCGGTGAGCAGGCATTGGAGATTGCCGAGCAGCTCATACGCTCGTCGGCCATCGACATTATTGTGATAGACTCGGTTGCGGCACTCACTCCGAAGGCTGAGATTGAGGGCGAAATGGGCGACAATAAGGTGGGTCTTCAAGCACGCCTTATGTCACAGGCCCTGCGCAAGCTCACTTCGGCCATAAGCAAGACAAAGACAACCTGTATCTTCATCAATCAGTTGCGCGAGAAGATTGGTATAATGTTCGGCAACCCCGAAACAACCACCGGTGGTAACGCACTCAAATTCTACTCGTCGGTTCGCCTCGACATTCGTCGTGTGAGCCAGATAAAGGATGGTGAGGATGCCATCGGTAACCAAGTACGCGTGAAAGTGGTAAAGAACAAGGTTGCTCCCCCCTTCCGCAAGGCAGAATTCGACATTATGTTCGGCGAGGGAATATCGCGCGTGGGCGAAATAGTGGACTTGGGCGTGCAGTATGGCGTAATAAAGAAGAGCGGTTCGTTTTTCAGTTACGGCGATACAAAGCTCGCACAGGGTCGCGACCGCACCAAGGCTCTGCTTGCCGACAACCCCGAACTTGCCGAGGAATTGGAGAGCAAGATAGCCGATGCTATGAAAAACAGTACTAACAATATAGAAGAATAAGAAATGAAGAAAACGTTTTTATTGATTGCGCTTGCTTTTGCCGGCGTGAATATCTTTGCACAAGAGGCAGAGCAGAAGAAAGAGGAGGCTCCCGAATTTACCGTTGTTAAGGAGAATCCTATCACAAGTATCAAGAATCAGAATCAGGCCGGTACCTGCTGGTGCTACTCGTCGCTGGCGTTCATCGAGTCGGAGCTCCTTCGTATGGGTAAAGGAGAGTACGATTTTTCCGAAATGTACATTGTTTACAACACTTATCTCGACCGTGCCGACAAAGCTGTGCGTACACACGGCGATATTTCTTTCTCGCAGGGTGGTTCATTCTACGATGTTATCTACGGAATGAAGACTTTTGGCCTTGTTCCCGAGGCTGAAATGCGCCCCGGTGTAATGTATGGCGACACTTTGAGTGTTCATAATGAACTCTCGGCAGTATCCGATGCTGTTGTTGAGGCTATTGCAAAGGGCAAGCAGCGTTCGCTTCAAGTTGGTGCCGACAAAGTTCCCTTGTGGAAAAAGTGCATCGAGTCTATCCACGACATTTATCTTGGCAAGCGTCCCGAGAAATTTACATACGAAGGCAAGGAGTATACCCCCAAGTCGTTCTATGAGTCTTTGGGCTTGAATGCCGACGATTACATCTCTTTGACATCCTATACACATTATCCTTTCTACGACTCTTTTGTAATCGAGGTTCAGGACAACTGGCGTTGGGCAAAATCCTATAACCTCCCCATCGACGAGTTTATGCAGGTGTTCGACAATGCAATTATGGAGGGTTACACAATTGCTTGGGGTAGCGATGTCAGCGAGAGTGGCTTCACACGCGACGGTAAGGCTACAATGCCCGATGCTGCCAAGAGCGCAAGCCTCGAAGGTTCGGATATGGCAAAATGGCTCAAATTGAGCGAGGCCGACAAGAAGAATACTCCCAAGCCTTCTACCGAGAAGTGGTGTACACAGGAAGAGCGTCAGGTTGCTTATGATAATTGGGAAACAACCGACGATCACGGTATGCAGATTTACGGTATTGCAAAGGATAAGGATGGCGTGGAGTATTATATGGTTAAGAACTCTTGGGGTAATGCCGGCAAATATAAAGGCGTATGGTATGCTTCAAAGGCTTTCGTGCGCTACAAAACTATGAACATTGTTGTTCACAAGAATGCTATTCCCAAGGATATTCGCAAGAAATTGGGCATTAAGTAATAATACCTTATTATATTAAGGGCTTTTGCCTATAAGAAACAAACCTCTGCTATGGTGGCGGAGGTTTGTTTCTTTTTGCTTGTGTGTTAAGGGATAATTTGCGTTTTTGTAAAAAACTGTTAAATTTGTTGTTCTTAAAAGCGTTTTTTAACTCAAAAATTGCACAAATAGGGTTAATTTGTGCAATTTTTGAGGGCTTTTTCGTCTGTTTGTAATATTTTTGCATTGTTTTTCGGTGACATTGTTCCGAGAATGAGCAGAATATTAAAATCTTTATTATATGGTTCACTTTTTAAATTACATTGACGAAGCTATTAAGAACAATTGGGATAAACCCGCAGTGTCGAACTATGGTGCAAAGACATATACATACAGCGGTCTTGCAGCATCGATGAAGAAAATGCATCTGCTGTTTGAGGCGTGTGGCATTGAGAAGGGCGATAAGATTGCAATCTGCGCAAGAAACTCAGCCGAGTGGTGTATATCTTTTCTGTCGATAGTTTCATACGACGCGGTTGCGGTGCCTCTCTTGGCCGACTTTCTGCCAAGCAATGTGGCCGACCTCACTCGTCTGTCGGGCAGCAAAATGCTCATTCTCGATACTCCTATTTATGATGCTCTTTCGCGCGATGGTGCTCTTTCGCAATTTTCCTCCTTTGATGGATTCTTGGGGCTTGTGGATATTGTGTCGTTGGATGCGGCGGCCGGCTCTTCGAAAGAGTTTGTGAAAATGTGCGATGCGGCGAAGAGTGAGTTTGCGAAGAGATTTCCTAATGGCGTTTCCAAGAAGGATGTGAATTTCTGTAAGGATAGCGTTGAGAGCCTTGCTCTTATCAGTTATACCTCGGGAACAAGCAGTGCGCCCAAGGGTGTTATGCTGCGTGCAAAATCAATTTCGGGTAATATAGAGGTGGCTCGCAGGCTCATTCGTCAGAAGAAGGGTGGTGCCGTGCTTTCTATGTTGCCATTGGCACATATTATGGGTCTTTCGTTCGACTTTATTTTTACTATTGCCGGTGGCTGTCACCTTTGCATATTGACCACAAAGCCTACTCCCGCCCGTTTGCTCGCAGCATTGGCCGATGTTAAGCCTTTTATGTTCATTACCGTGCCACTGCTCATTGAAAAAATATTCCGCTCGAAGGTCATTCCCACGCTCAAAAAACCGGCAATGCGTTTCTTGCTTGCAATTCCCGGCATTCGCTCGTTGCTTATAAAGAAGATACGCTCAAAAGTAATGTCGGTGTTTGGCGAGAATATAGAGTATGCAGGCCTGTTCTTGGGTGGCGCAGCCATAGGGAAAGATGTCGACGATGTTATGCAGATGCTTAAAATTCCATACGCCGTTGGCTATGGAATGACCGAGTGCGGTCCCCTTATCAGCTATAAAGGCTGGTCGCACCCTATGTTGGGCAACGAAGGGGGCATTGCTGCTCCCACCATTGAGGTGAGAATAGACTCGGAGCATCCTGCGAGAATTCCCGGTGAGGTGCAAGTGCGTGGCGATGTGGTTACCGAGGGCTATTATAATAACCCCGAAGCTACAAATGCTGCCTTCACGCACGATGGCTGGTTGAAGACCGGAGATATGGCCATACGCGACCGCAAGGGACATATCTACATTAAAGGTCGTTGCAAGAATATGATACTCACCGGTAGCGGACAAAATATCTACCCCGAAGAAATAGAAGAGATGATTAACAGCCTCCCTATGGTGGTAGAGTCGTTGGTGGTGAGCCGTAAATATGCAATTGTGGCACTTGTGGTTGTTGATAAGGACGCGGCAGCCGCGGCAGGTCTTGACAAAGAGCAATTGCGTGCCGAAATGGAGCGTCAGGTGTTTGCGTTGAATGCAAAATTGCCGGCGTATAGCCAGATAAGCATCTGTGAAACGCGCGTAGAGCCTTTTGAAAAGACTCCCAAATTGAGCATCAAGCGATTTATGTATAATTGATAACTTTTTCATATGCCGTTCCTCGGCTCTCGAAGCCCGTTTGTCGAGGAAAATAATTGATTCTGCAAAAAAATGCAGAATCAATTATTTTATTAGAATAGTTTTCCGTATCTTTACAAATTGAGAGAATTATCTTGCGCGGAAAAGGTCGTTTTTCCGCCGCCGTGCGGTTTTTAGGGCTAAAAATGATATTGCAGGCCCTTTTGGCGCAGCTGATAGGTGATATAATAGAGAGGAGTGGCGCAACCGTCTGTGAGGTGATTCTCGTTGAGCAAAGCAAAAATAAAAATAAAATATAAATGGGTCAGAAATGGAAATATCAACCTCCTACATACGAACAGACTGTAGCAGCTAACACGTTGGCTGCCGAGTTGGATATGAGCCCCATACTTTGCAGCTTGCTCGTGAAACGCGGTATAACCACCGCGGCAGAGGCCAAAAGTTTCTTTCGTCCGCGCTTGTCGGGGCTTCACAGCCCCTTCCTTATGAAGGATATGGACATTGCGGTGGCACGTCTTAACAGAGCTTTGGGGCGCAAGGAACGCATTTTGGTCTATGGCGACTATGATGTTGACGGTACCACGGCCGTAGCCTTGGTGTATAGGTTCCTTCAACAGTTCTCTTCGAATATAGACTACTATATTCCCGATCGTAACGAGGATGGTTACGGCATCTCTAAAAGAGGTGTCGATTATGCCAATTCAACAGGCGTAAAACTTATAATAGTGCTCGACTGCGGAATAAAGGCCATAGAGGAGATTGCATACGCAAAATCGCTTGGTATTGATTTTATCGTATGCGACCACCACGTTCCCGACGAGGAACTGCCTTGTGCAGTGGCAATATTAAATCCCAAACGTGCCGATTCCACCTATCCCTACCCTCACTTGTCGGGTTGCGGAGTAGGGTTCAAGTTTATGCAGGCATTTGCAATGGACAATGCAATACCTGCCGAGCAGTTATATACGTTGCTCGACCTTGTGGCGGTGAGCATCGCATCGGACCTCGTGCCCATAATGGGAGAGAACCGCATTCTTGCCTACCACGGCATAAAGCAGCTTAATCACGCACCAAGCACCGGCCTTAAAGCCATTATTCAAGTGTGCGGCCTGCGCGACAAAGAGATAAGCATAAATGATATAATCTTCAAGATAGGGCCTCGCATCAATGCTTCGGGTCGCATACAGCAGGGCAAGGTGGCGGTGGACCTTCTCATAGAGAACAACCTGCCCACGGCTCTTATGATGAGCGAGCAGATAAACGAATTTAACGAAGCCCGCAAGGAACTCGACAAGAGTATGACCGAGGAGGCCAATAAAATAGTGGAGAACCTCGAAAGTTTCGCCGAGCGTCGTGCCATTGTAATCTTCAACGAGGATTGGCACCGCGGGGTGATAGGCATTGTAGCATCGCGCCTCACCGAGGAATATCATCGTCCAGCGGTGGTGATAACCTGCACTGGGGATATAGCCACAGGCTCGGCACGCTCGGTAACAGGGTTCGATGTTTACAAGGCAATAGAGAATTGCCGCGACCTGCTCGACAACTTCGGCGGGCACACATACGCTGCCGGCTTTTCGCTCAAAGTAGCCAATGTTCCGGCTTTTGCCGCGCGTTTCGAGGAGTTTGTGGCTGGAAACATCCTCCCCGAACAGACCGACCCTATAATAGAAATTGATGCGGAGATTGATTTTCACCAGATTACACGCAAGTTCTTCAACGACCTAAAAAAGTTCGCGCCCCACGGCCCCGACAACACAAAGCCCATCTTCTGCACCCATAATGTGTGCGACTATGGCACAAGCAAGGTAGTGGGTCGCCGTCAGGAGCATATAAAATTGGAGCTTGTCGATAATAAGTCGAACACAATACTCAATGGAATAGCCTTCGGGCAGAGCCGTCAGGCAAAATACATAAAGTCGAAGCAACTGTTCGACATCTGCTACACCCTCGAAGATAACGCCTACAAGCACGGTGAGGTGCAGTTGCAGATAGAGAGCATACACACAAAGGCTGTGCGCTGACTGTTCTATGACATACAGGGAAATTCTTAAAAAGTATTGGGGGTACGACGATTTTCGCGGCATACAGCGCGAAATAATCGAGAGCATAGGAGCGGGGCGCGACACGCTTGGGCTTATGCCCACAGGCGGTGGCAAGAGCATAACCTTTCAGGTGCCCACGCTTGCAACCGACGGCCTGTGCATAGTGGTCACACCCCTCATTGCACTTATGAAAGACCAAGTTGCCAACCTGCGCAGCCGTGGCATTAAGGCTACCGCAATATATTCGGGTATGAGGAACAGCGACATTATCGTCGCCCTCGAAAATTGCATTTTCGGCAACTATAAGTTTCTCTATATATCTCCCGAGCGCATATCCTCGGAACTGTTCCTCACAAAGGTAAAACACATTCCCGTCAGGCTCATAACCATCGACGAGGCACACTGCATTTCGCAGTGGGGGCACGATTTCAGGCCGGCCTACCGTCGCATAAAGGAACTGCGGGCTCTTTTCCCGCAAGTGCCTGTGCTTGCGCTCACAGCGACGGCTACCCCTGCCGTGGTGAAGGATATACAGCAACAGTTGGAATTCAAGGCCGAGAATTGTTGCAGTATGAGTTTCGAGCGCAAGAATCTTGTTTATGTAGTGCGTCACACAGAAAATAAATTACAGGAACTGCTGCACATCCTCTCGCGCATACAAGGCTCGGCGATAATATACACCCTCAACCGCAAAAAGACAAAGGAGGTGTGCGAGTTTCTTGTTGCATCGGGAGTTACTGCCGAATATTACCACGCCGGCCTCTCGTCCGAAACGAAGGATGCACGCGAGGAGGCTTGGAAGAGTGGAAAATCGCGTGTGATGGTGTCGACCAACGCCTTTGGAATGGGCATCGACAAGCCCGATGTTCGCCTTGTGCTGCACATCGACCTGCCAAGCTCCATAGAGGCCTATTTTCAAGAGGCGGGCCGTGCGGGGCGTGACGGCAATCGTGCCTACGCCGTTACTCTTTTCAGTCGCATCGACAAGCAGGTGGCTTCTCGCCGCCTCTCCGACAACTACCCGTCGAAAGAGTTTATCGCCGAAGTTTACGACGATATATGCTACTATTACACTATGGCACTTAACGACGGGCTTAACTGCACCTTTGAATTTGCATTGAACGACTTTTGCAAGATGTATCATCTGCCCACGCTGCCCACCGACAGTGCCCTGCGCATACTCACACGAATGGGTTACATAGAATATGTCGAGGAGATGGAGTATGCTTCGCGCGTGCATTTTATTGTGGACAAGAATGCGTTGTACCATTTTAAGGGGCTCCCCGCCGACTATGAACTGCTCATAAATGCCCTTTTCCGTAATTACAGCGGCCTGTTTAGCGACTATGTCTTTGTCGATGAACGCTATCTGTCGCGTGTGACAAAGCTGTCGCGTCACCGTATGTATGAGATTTTTGTGTCGCTGTCGCAGAAACGCCTCATACGTTACGCCCCCTCGAAGAAGTGCCCTATAATAACATTTACCCGTCACCGCGTGCTGTCGAAGGATTTACGTTTCGCACCCGAAGTGTACGAGGAGCGTCGTGCCGTCTTTGCCGACAGGCTTAATGCCGTAATAAAATATGCTGTGAGCGACGAGAAGTGTCGCAGCAGGGTGTTGCTCTCCTATTTTGGCGACACTGTCGCCGGCGATTGCGGTTATTGCGATGTGTGCGTGAGCAAACGTGCCGCCGGGAATGTCCCAACAGCCCCTTTGTCTGCCGATTCCGGGCGTGTGATGCAGTTGCTTGCCGACGGTGCGCTACACGACCCTGCCGAGCTTGATAGGCTGGGGCTCACCCGTGCGCGTATGGCCGCGGTGTTGCGCGAACTGTGCGACGAGGAGAGGGTGGTCGTTGTTGATGGTAAGATTAAGAAAGGGTAAAGCTCGTTATTCAATAGGTTGCAGTCGTTTCCAATATTCTTTTCTTGGCCCTATGGCGTTGGGGTTATCAAACTCCACCTCCATAATCAGTTTATTCTCGTCTATGAATTTGAAACTCATCATAGACATTGAGCCCACCATATTCTTCTGTCTGTGCTCGGTAATTTTCTCTATATATGTGCCCTCGCCTGTCATTTTGTATCGGCCCCGTTGCATAATGCGGCCATTGTCGGGGCGGGTGTAAAGGAACATCGAGCAGAATGTGTTGTTGGCATTTATGATTTTTATGGCAGGAAGCGGATTGTAGGCGTTTTTCCCTTCGCAATCTACAATTTGGGTACACAATTGCCATATTCCCACTATGGGGTTATCCTCTTTCCGTCTTTTGCCGGCTTTTTCATTTATGGCCTTGGAATTGTCGAGCCTGAATGTTACGGGCAGAGTGAACCTCACATTCACACTTTTTCCGCTCTGTTTGCCGGGAATCCATCGTGGCATCTTTTTTACTACCCGCACAGCCTCCTTGTCGAGTTTTTTGTTGCCGCTGCTTTTCGTAACCTTCACATTCTTTATCTTGCCGGTGGAGCTGACTACAAAGTTGATGAAGGTGCGCCCTTCTATTCCTTCTTTCAAGCACTTTTTGGGGTAGTGTATTTCCTTTTTCAGATAATCCATCAGCGCACGCATCCCTCCGGGAAATTCCGGCATTTCCTCAACAATCCCAAAAACAGTGTCGTCGTCGTCAAATGATTGAACCTCGCAAATTTCTACCTTGTCTTTCTCTTGTGCGCGGGCAAATGTTGTGTGAAACGGGAGTAATGTGCCTATTGCAAAGGTGAGCAGCAAGTGGAGGGTGGTTCTTTTCATAATAGATGCAATTTAAGGAATTCTCTATCGCAAATATAAGCGGGTGAAAATACCTTCTGCAAATTTTTTATCTTCCATTTTCTATCCAATATGAAAGATTGGCCGTTTTTTTTACTGCAAATGGTTGCTTTTCAGGAGAAAATTGTGCCGTTCCCATTTTTCCAAGCACCGCGTGTAAAATCGGGAATTTCCACGGGAGCACCGCCGTTGCTTGCCGAAATATCGGTAAGTTCCACAAGGCTGCTCCACAGAACAGCATCATAAACGTTCATATCAAGCGGGAGGCCGTTTCGCAGGCAGTGTATGAGGCGGCAATCCATCGCATAATCTATCCAGCGACGGCCGCAGAGAGCCTCGCCTCTCTCTTTGTACATTGCCACAAAGGGGTGGCGGTGCTGTTCCAGCAGTGTGGTGCATTGCTCGCCCATAAGTGCGTTGTCGCAGTCGGGTGCAAAAGCAAAATGGGGTACGGGGTATTTCTGCGCAAAGCCTTCGGTGCCGCTCACAAGGAAAGAACGGCTGTAAGGGCGCGGCAGGGTTATGCAGTGCTGCACAAGTATCGTGTGCCCCTTTTCGGTTGTTATTAAGGCGCTGTTAATATTGCCTTGCAGGTTCTCGTCGCCCACTCTCTTTGAGGAGCACGATACAATGCTCTTCATCCTGTCGCCGCGGTTAATGCCCATTGCAAGAGCTATGGGGCCCAGCCCGTGTGTGGGGTAGGGGTTTCCATTGTGCCTGTTCATAAATTCAACCTGCCAGTTGTTCCATTTGCGGCCGCCATCGTCGTTGCTGGCAATGCGTTCGCGCAGGTCGTGCAGATAGGAGCCCTCGGCGTGTATAATTTCGCCCATAAGACCTTTCTGCGCCATATTCAGAGTGCATAGCTCAAACTCATCGTAACAGCAATTTTCGAGCATAATAAAGTGCCGGCGGAACTTCTCGGCTGTGTTTACTATGCGCCAGCAGTCGTCAATGGTGGTGGCGGCGGGAACCTCCGTGGCAACGTGCTTGTTGTGCTCCATCGCATATATTGCAATGCTTGCGTGACTCGCCCAGTCGGTACAGATATAGACAAGGTCAACCTCCGGCTGTCCGCATAGCTCTTTCCACCCATTCCCGGTGCCAAAAACAAGCGGCTCTCTCTTGCCTCTCTCTGTTATTATTTTTTTCGCCTCTTCGATATTTTCCGGCACAAGGTCACATATTGCGGTAACTTCGCATCCTTCGATGTGCATCATACGGTCTACTGCACGCTTGGCACGCACACCCAATCCCACAATGCCTATGCGCACCACCTCTATTGGCTCGCAACGCAGTTGTGCAATATTTGCGTGTGTATCGAATTGTTCCTTGTCCATATTCATCTTTAAGCAGCTTTATGATTATACGCCTCAAAGCAACTTATTGTTCTTGGCTTCTGTCGCTTCTCATTTTCAAAAGTCCTATAATGGAAAATCCGACTGTGACTACACCGCCCAAGCTATATGCAAGCACTCTGTTCTCTATACCGAACATCATCGGTGATATAAAAATGTAGGCTGAACAAACGTAGGTCATAAAAAGTGCGGGCAACAGGCCTATGAGCACCGGTTTCTTGTACTTGGCAAGGTAGACGGTGATGCACCACAGGGTGATGCAGGCGAGTGTCTGGTTCATCCACGCAAAATAGCTCCAAATAGTTTGGAAGGGCATTGCGAATATTATGAGTACTCCAAGCACGAATAGCGGCAGCGACACATAAATGCGCTTCATAAGCCCATTCTGCGGAATATTGAACATATCGGCAACAATCAGTCGTGCCGAACGGAACGCGGTGTCGCCCGATGTTATCGCGCAAGCAATAACTCCTATCACCACAAACACGGCAATGAAACTGCCAAGCGTCTCTTCGGAAATTATATTAACCATACGCGCGGCACTGCCACCATACTCGGCAATAGCCTTGTTGAGCCCCTCGACACCGCCCCAGAATGCCATTCCTATGGCTGCCCACAGCAGAGCGATGATGCTCTCGGCAATCATTGCGCCGTAGAAAATGGAGCGACTCTGCTTCTCGTTTGTCATACAGCGTGCCATCATTGGCGACTGTGTGGCGTGAAAGCCCGAAATTGCACCACAGGCAATGGTAGTGAAGAGCATTGGCACGATGGGGAATTTCTTTGCATCGGCTATGCAGTTTTCAAGTGAGGTAAGTTCGGGTATAATGTATCGGTCGCTGTGGAACAACAGTACATATAAAATACCCACTGCCATAATTAGCAGTGCCATTCCGAAGATAGGGTAGAAGCGGCCTATAATCTTGTCTATGGGCAATATTGTTGCCAGAATGTAATAGACTAAAATTACCATAAGGGCCGTGAATACCTCCCAGCTCATTGTATCCGAAATAGGTGTTTCGAGTGCAGGAATTGATACGTTGGCAGCAATAAGTTCGGCCGGTTGCGACATAAACACGGCACCCACGAGCACCATAAGCAGCACCGATGCTATGCGCATAAACATCTTGGTGCCGTTGCCCAAGTATTTACCAATAATTTCGGGGAGGCTCAATCCTGCATTTTTAAGCGATATTACACCTGCGACAAAATCGTGCATTGCACCCATAAAAATACCGCCGAGTGTAATCCAAAGGAAGGCGACGGGGCCGTATGCCGCTCCCAACAACGCACCGAAGATGGGGCCGAGGCCGGCTATGTTCAGCAACTGAATGAGAAAAATTTTCCATCGGGGCATAGGCATATAGTCCACGCCATCGTAATGTGTTTTTGAGGGTACCGGGTTCTGCGGGTTAATATCGCAGACTTTTTCAAGGTATTTGCCGTATGTGAAGTAGGCAATAATAAGTGCCGAGAGGCATATTAAAAAGGTTATCATACTGAATTGTTTTTTTTGTTGAATGTGTCGTTTTTCTTGTGCTTCTGCAAATGTATGAAAATTCTTTTAGAAATAATGCGTTATAAACCCTTTAAAATCTCGGCAGCCTCTTTGTTGCCCTTGGTAGCGGCGGTGCGATAGAGGTCTTTGGCAAGTTTCTTGTCGCGTTTCACGCCGAGTCCTTGCTGGTAGCAGTCGGCCATACACTTTGTACCCTCGTGACGGCCCGCAAGCGAGAGTGTACGGGCCCAACGATAGGCTTCTTCGTGGTTCTGTGCATTATATTCATAGTTCATAATGGCAATTTGTGCATCCTGCAATCCCAATTCTGCTGCCTTGCGCATACAATCGACGGGGGTGCCGATGCCGATGCCGGTCGCTTGTCGGGTGTCGGGGTACTGCTCGATGAAGCGTGCATATTCATATAATCCGTATGCTGTACCGCTCTCGGCCACGGCGATTATAAGGCGGTTAGCCTCGGCAAGGCCCTCATCGCCGTTCTTTGCGATAAGCTGTCGGGCCATTGTTGCCATAGCACGCGGCTCGCCGTTGTTGCTCGCGCGTAGCAACCAATCTTGCGCAGTCTGCTCATTGGCTGTGCAGCCAATGCCCTCGCTGTACATTATGTATAGGTCATATTGGCTCTCGGCATCACCGATCTTGGCCGCATCCTCGTAGAAGCGGAGGGCCTGCTCAATATTTTTCCCAACGCCTGTGCCGTCGGTGTAGCAGCGGGCAATCTGGCGCATTGCCGGCGTGTAGCTGTATTTTGCAAGTTCGGCCCACAATATAATGGCGTTGCGGTAGCGTTTCTGGTTGTAAAAGGCCATAGCAAGGTTGTGCTGTTTCTCGCAAGCCTTCTCCATTTCCGGGTCCATAGGCTCGGCTGTGTACTCCTCGGTGGTTGTTTCGGTCGAGGTTTCGGCCTTTTTCCTCTCCTCCTTTTTGTGGTGGTTGATGCGGGTGGCGGTGACAGCGTCGTTGCTGTAATAGGTCTGTTCGTCACGGCCCGTAATCTCCACGCTTATAGCATCGCAGTGGCTGCTGTTGTGCAGGGTTACTTGCAGTGTGCCGTCGCTGCCGGCTTGCAGGGTGGGGTTCCACAGGAGAGTGCGGCGGTAGTCGCTTCTATCGGTGGGCTTTGCGGTGCTGTAATCGGGCGAATAGAATTGCTTGCTCTCATTGTATCCCTGAATGCTCGTGTAGCGCACCGTGCCGTAGCTGTTGGCAAGGTCGGGGATAATGCCCGTGCGCGACTCCGATTCTTCGGCAGTGTAGGGGATGAAGCAGGCAACATAGTTGGGGTTGAACGGGTTTGAGCGTCCGGTTTTTATGTCTACACTTAAATCGCGCATAAAGTTCTGTGACGAGGGGAACCCGTCGATGCCCTCTCTGTTCGATACATAGTGCTGCGAGAGAAAGCCCATATAGAATTTCTGCACGGGAGTCATTATGTCGAGCTTGCGGGCCTTGGGGGTCCAGTAGTTGAGGGTATTCTCGAACTGCTCGCGTGTTTTAAGGTCGCTGCGTATAATGAATTCCTTGAAGTTCATCATCTTCTCGGCGTCACCGGCTCCGTGCATATATTCATTGTCGGGGCGTGGAATTGTGTTTGAATCATACTCTCCGAGTACTACCATAAGCTGCACCCAGTAGGCCCAGTTGTAGTTGTGGCGACGCATCGCGCTGCTCACAATGTCGGCTGCATTGATTGAGTGCCGATAGGCTTCTGCAATCGGGAAGTTGGAGGTGCTCCCGCTGTCGCCTATTGCGGAGTATCGCATATAGCCGATGTATTTCATCTGAAAGTTTTCGAGTACTCCGCCCATATTTATTATTCCCGATGGCGATGCTACAATGTCGGATGAAATATATCCAAACTCATTCAACGTGTCCATAAACTCCTCCGAACTTATTTCGGTCGAAAGTTCATATAGATTTTCTTTTATCTCTTTTTCAGCTTCGAGGTAAATGTTATCCTTGTAGGTGTTGAAGTCGCGCAGATATGTGACATCCTGTGCATACTCCCATTCGTCGAGAAAGTCGAAACGCATTTCGCTGTGCGGCGGGCGCGATTTTGCACTCTCCTTTACCTTGCTCACCACCTCCACCGAGGAGAGCAGATAGGCAAACGGGTTTATCTGTATGAGACTGTCCATCGCGCGTTTCTCATCCTCGTCGACAGGCTTTCCGGTGTTGCGTTCCCAATAGTCGTAGAGACGAAATTCGGGTGAGAAGTAGCGGTCGAGCGCAAACGTGTATTTAATATTGTCGTTCTGCTTCATTGCCGTTTGGGGTGCCAAGGTTGCTATTCTCTTGCCATAGAAGTCTTTTGTTTCTATGATGAATTCTCCAAGGCTGTCGGTGCGGAAGGTGGTGGTGCTCACCTGCTTATTGTCGTATGCAATGTCGAAGCGGGTGAGATTGTCTTTCTGTGGTATAAGGTTTGTTCCCTTCTCTCCCGATTTAAGGTTCGACAGGTTCTTGCGGAAGAAACTGCCTTTGAGGGTAATGCCGCGCTCTATGGGTTGAAGGTTGCGTAGGTTCTCTTTTGTGAGCTGTTTCCAATCGTAGGCTGTCCAGCCGTTGGTGAGCATAAGAAGGTCGAGTTGCTCTTTGCGGTTCTTGTTGTCGGTAGAGAAATATTGTGCAGCGTCGGGAATGTAGCCTTTAAGCTCGGAGCCGAGCAGCAGATAAGTGTACATATTATAGCTCCACGATGTGCCTACATAGCCGGTTGCATCGCTCACGGTGATTGAAAGGTCGGCTGTCGGGGGGATGGGCTCACCATCTTCACGGCTTATGTCGAGTGTTATTTTTTCGTGTGCATCGGGTGTGAGCTCTTCCACTTTACGGCTGTTGCTTTTTACATTCAGCTTCACGGTGCTGCGGTCGCTCTTCTGCATTGTGTTGTGCATTACAAAGAAGCAACGCTCGGCAAGAGGAATTTTTCCTTTGAACACAATAGCCTTGTTCACTCCTTCGGGCAGTTCGTCGGCTCCTATTGTAAAACTTTTTTCTCTTTCGCTGTTGGCGAATTTCTTATAATATCCTATGGCACCGCGGTAGAGTATGCCGAATGCAATCTCCTCTTCCTCAGCAACGTTGTTGCGCAGTGTGAATATAATGCTGTCGCCCTTCTCGGTTGCGGTGAGTGTGACACCCTCTTTTTCCATCTTGGGCAGGTTGAATTTAAAATTCTTCTCCTTCCCGCTCTCGTTCTTTATGCTTGCTGTGGCGGTGTATTTTGCACCGCTCTTGGGCGTGAGTGAGAATTTTCCTTTGCCTATATGCTGCGGTTTTGTGGTGAGCAGTGTTTTTCCGTCTTCATATATGGTGATGATGCTGTTTGCGGGTTCACCGTCTTTCCCACGTAACTCATAGGCGACCGTTGCGGGGAGCCCGGCTACAAGGTTGCCTCCTTCGGGGTAGAATTTAAGTTCGGCGTCGGGCTGTTCGGCACTTATCCATTCACCGTTGCGGGCAAAGCCTCGTTTGCGGTCGAGCATATTCTTGAAGTCCCAGTTGTTGCCGTTCACCTTGTCGAAAATAGGGAATACACGGCTGAACACAGCCTCTTTGCCCCAGTTGAGCATATATCGGGTGTAGGCACGCACTTCGTAATATCCCGACAGCAACAGCGGGTTCAGCTCAAATTCTCCGTTGCAACAGCCACGCTCGTCAATCTTGTATTTCTTTGTCTCTACAACATATCCTTCGGGTGCAACAAGTTCCACGTAAAGCACCTTGCTGGGGGTGGTGATGCGGTCGTTGGTGCCGTAACTCACGTATGCCTTGAACCACATTGTTTCGCCCAGATAGTAGGCGCTGTTGTCGAAGTGCAGATAGACTCTTTCCTGTTGCATTGTGTGTCCCACCTGCATAGCGCGGCGTGCAGCTTCGTCGTTGGTCGTTTCTTTTACTGTTTGCGCATCAATGGTGATAGCGACAGATGATATAATTAAAAAGAGAGAAATAAAAAATTTCATATAGGTTGTATATATATTGTTAAACAGATTTTAATCAATTACATAGGGCCCGTAATCGTCGGGGTCTATAAGTTTCATCTGGTCCTTTTCTTTAATGCCTTTTTTTACTCTTTCATTGTAGGTATGTCCGGTGCCGGTACCATAGAAAAGCCAGGACATTCCGTGGCTGAACTCTATTTCAAGTGGTTCCCCGTTGTCTTCCCAAATATATACTTTCGATACAAATCTTATTCTATAATCCTTTACATCTTTCTTTGGGTCGTACGGCAATGTCACGATGTAGTATTTTCTGCCAATCAATAAACTATCCTCCGGATATCTGCTTTTAAACCTAAATGTTCCCTCTATTTTAGGTTTCCCGTGTTCGCGGTAATATGTCGGTGCAAAATTTATTGTTACTTCCTTAGCCTTCTCGCATAGATATTCTTTTCGTTGTTTGCGACTCATCTTGCGCAGGTTGTTATCCTGTGAGTAACTCGAATCTATAAATAAGAATGATAGTAAAATAAATAAAATGGTGCGCATATATTGTAATTTTTAAAATGTAATATTCTTACGCGACATCTAAACATACTACCTGAATTGTATTTATGCCCGTTTTTTTATTCTATAATATTGGGGCCCTCATATTACAAATGGTAATTCTATATACACTTCAAGCTAAATGAAAAATTGCATTCGTTGCCAAGAAACAGCTTCTAAATTTCCATAAATTTATCGCTAATTTCACCCCTTTACAAATTATAGAATAAATAAAATCTATCGTCCTTAATTTGTAAATTGGTTATAATCAATGCATTGTGCGGTGCTGCTTTTCGTAAAATCTGCCAATCGGTAAAAAGAGGTTGATAAATGCGTTTTTTTACATACTCTACTCCGTGTGTTTGTTTAAAATATTATAGTGTACGATTATTTACCGATTGCTAATATTATTCTACAACAAGGGGCTAACCGAAAAATGATTGGATTTTCAAAGTTAGCCCCTTGCAGATATGTTCAATTATCACTTAACGGCACTTATGCGCAGCTTGTAGCTCATTGGTTGGTTGGGAACGCAATAGATGGGCATTGTACCCACATCGTGTCCGCACGATGCGTTACCGATTCCACGCATAAAGGCATCGAGGTGAAGCACGGTGTAGGGGCGTGGTGTGAGCTCCCACATATGCTGTCCGTCCATAAGATCCTTGTCGGTGAATTGCAGTGCCGAGAAACTTACCTTTCCCTCGGTTACAATCTTCACACCCTCGCCCTTGTCGTTGGTGAGAATGAGCTCACGCAATCCTTCGCGGCTACCTGTGCTCTGGGGTTTCACATAGCGTTCGGGCATTTCGGCAACGGTGGTGGTGTAACGGCCTACTGTAACTCCGTCGATGCGGTCGTTGCTGTTCTCCCACGGGCCGTATGCATAGTATGCTACGTTTTTGAGCGTGGAGTCGATGCCGCAAACAAGGCCGGCACGGCGCAGCTCGGTTGTGTGGGGGATGAATTTCGCATCAACATCGACAATTCCCTGCGGGTAGATTGTGTAGTTGATTTCTGTGTCGCAGAGCGAGCCTTTGCGTGTGGTCTTAACAACGGTGTTGCCATCCACTGCCTCTACGGTGCAGGTGCCTTTTGCTTCCAATCCGTTCGAGGTGTTCCAGAAACGGTCGTTCTCAATCCAACGGTGGTTGTCGTATAGGAAGCCTTGCCCGTTACTTATAATCTCCTTGCCGTTGAAGGCGAGGTTGGTGAGGAGGCCTGTTTCGGGGTCGAATGTTACAGACACTTTGCTGTTGCCTATTTTAACTTCGTGCAATGCCGATGTCTGCATAAGTGCTTCACCGGCAGGAATGATGGTGGCAAGCGGAGCGCGCTCTGCAAGAGTATATTGCTTTATTGCAACCTCGTGGCCGGCCTTTGCAAAAGGCTGTGCCTCGCGGTGAACAACGCGCAGGTTGAGCATTGTTTCAATGCCCTCTTTCTCGGCCTTTTCAATAGCGGCTTTCGAGATTTTGAGTGTGAGTGTTACCTCTTCGCCCGATGCGGCTGCGGGTAATTTGGTCTTTTTGCAACTTACTACCTTGCCGTTTTTAAGCACTTGGTAGACGAGGCTGAATTCGTTGAGGTTGGTGAAGTTGTAGGTGTTCTTTATTTTTATTGTTGCGGTGTTTTTCTTTTTGTCGACACTTTCGAGTGTGAACTTTATAAATTGGTGTGCAGCCTTCACCTCTTTGAGCTTGGCACTCTCGTGGCGTGTGGCGGGGATGACACCGTTACTGCAAAAGTTTCCTTGATGGGGGCCGGGGTAGTCGTAGCCTGTGTGCAGACGATAGATGCTGTCTTTAATTTCGTGGGGTTCGTAGATTGCTTGGTCCACCCAGTCCCAGATGCAACCGCCGATGCAGGAATTTGAATTTTCTATGTGCTCCCAATATTCGCGCAGGTTACCTATTGCGTTACCCATTGCGTGTGCATATTCGCAGATGAACATAGGCTTGTCGAGGTCGTTGGTATTCTGTTTCATCCAAGCCTGTCCGGGGTACATCTTCGAGTAGAAGTCGCTGAAACGGCCACCGCCATAGTTGCCGTTGCTGCGTGTACCCTCGTAGTGTACGGGGCGGTTGTCGAGTTTGTAGCAGGCATCGTAGCAGGGGCCGAAGTTGTTACCGTTGCCGGCCTCGTTACCCAAGCTCCACATAATAACGCTGGCGTGGTTGCGGTCGCGCAATACCATACGGTCGATGCGGTCGACAAATGCGGGAATCCACGATGGGCGGTCCGAAATACTCTGGTTGGCGTGGTTTTCAAGGTCGGCCTCGTCGCAGCAGTAAAGACCAAAGTGGTCGAACATTGCATACATACGCGCAGCGTTGGGGTAGTGGCTGGTGCGTATGGTGTTTATGTTGTTCTGTTTCATAAGCAGAACATCCTGCAACATCGACTCTGTGGTTACGGCGCGTCCGTAGAGGGGGTGTGTGTCGTGACGGTTGACACCCTTGAAGAATACTCTCTCACCGTTTATGTAAACGATGGAGTTCTTTATTACAATGTCGCGGAAGCCATATTTGGTAGAGAAGGCCATCTCCTCGTTGCCCTGTTCGTCCATCTGCACCACGCGCAGTGTGTAGAGGTTGGGCTTTTCGGCACTCCACAGGGCAATGTTGCTTACATTAAGGGTTACATTTATTTCGGGAGCGGCAATCTTGGCTTTCATTGCCTGACGCACTGTGTCGGCAGCCACGAGCTTGCCGGCAGTGTCGTAGAGAGCAAGTTTAATCTGCTTGCCTTCGGGGCAGAAGTCGCGGTTGTCGATGGTGAGCTGTATGTTCATTGTAGCGTTCTTTCTCTCGCCGTCGAGTGTGCTTGTGATATAGTGGTCGCGCACGGCAGCCTTGGGAACGTTGTAGAGATATACATCGCGGAAGATACCGCTCATACGGAACATATCCTGACATTCAAGATAAGAGCCGTCGCACCAGCGGAACACCTGCACTGCAAGTTTGTTGCTGCCTTTTTTCAGGAATTTGGTAATGTCAAACTCGGCAACGTTGTTAGAGCCTTGTGTGTAGCCCACATACTCGCCGTTGAGCCATACGAAGGCTGCCGAGTAGATACCGCCGAAGTGTATGAAAGTGCGGCGGCCGTCCCAATTTTCGGGAATCTCGAATGTGCGCACGTATGAACCAACGGGGTTTATGCCGTAGTTCTTGCCACCGTCGTTGAATCCGGGGCGTGCCTTGATGAAGGGGGGAGTGTTCGAGTGGGGATACTCCACGTTGTTGTAAATGGGGCGGTCGTATCCCTGCATTTCCCAGTTCGAAGGAACGGGAATTTCGTCCCACGCATTTACATCAAAATCCTCTTTGAAGAAATCCAGAGGGCGTTGCGATGGCTCGGGCACAAAATGGAACTTCCAAGTGCCGTTGAGGCACTGATAGCGGCTGTTCACGGGCTCGGTCCAAGGTGTTGCATAGTATGCAGCATCGGCAAGCATCGCAGCCTCGTTGTCATAGGGCATATATGTGGCAACGCCTGCCTCTTTATTCTCGGCAAAGATTGTTTCATCCTCCCAGTAGGGCGACTCTATTTTGGGCTTCTCCACCTGCTCGAATGTGAACCAAGAGTTCTTGTCGTCGGCATTGTATGCAACGAGTTTCATTTGTCCGTTTATAAGAGTGTACATCTTGTCGGCTTTTCCTTTGGATATAATTTGATACACCCCTTTGTTGCCTTTCACAGGCTCGAATGTGAATTTCGCATTGTTCCAGATGCCGGCTACTGCGGGCCACTGCAACAGATAGTCGATTGAGGTATTGCCGCCACCGTCGTCGAAATTTTGCCCGTAGAATGCATTTTCCACGGCAAAAGTGAAGAGGTCGATGGTCTTTATGCTCCAATATTGTCCGCGGTTGTCGCCATTCTCTTTCTCGGCGACTATGCGTGCGTTATTCTCGCCCGAATCGCCGTTGCCGAGCACTTGCTCCTTGTCGGCAGCCGAGCGTATGAGGTAGGTGAGGTTGTCGTCGAATCCTGCAAAATCGGACACGGTGAATGTGAATTTTGCGGCAGGATTTTTGGCGGCCTGCTCCTTGGCAATGAGTGAAATGCTGCCGTTTTTCTCTTTTACGGCTGCAACCGATGGATTATTGGTGGGAATGAGCAATCCATCCTCCATTTTCCATAATTGTGCCTCGTCGGAACCGTTATTTTCACCAAGCTCCACTTTGTTGCCGGCTGCACGCATAGCGTGGTCGGTCAAAGGGTTGATGATGCGCCAACTGCCCGATAATTCCGATACTTTCCAATATTGGGCGGCGTTGCGCTCTTCGTAGTCGGTTGTTTCCACCTTGTTGCCTTTCTTTTCTGTGACAACATTCTGTTTTTTACCTTGTGTGTAGATGTGGTACAATTTTCCTTTTTCGAACTGTACTTGTGCGAAACTGCCCATCGTGGCAAACAGTGCTACGATTGCAAGCAGCAGACTGCGGTTCTTGGTTTTGAGCATAGTGTGTTTATTTTTATATTTTACATTTATTTTTGTTTGCATTTAGCAAAGATAGTGAAAATAAGTATATTTTCAAAAAATCAGTATCTCATTGTGTAGCCTTTTAAGCAATTATAACAAGTGGATTGTTGTCTGTTTATGCAATAATGGCTATTTTTGTGCAGAATATTCTTAAAAATCCAAACAGCATCTATATGAAAAAAACCGAACTATTATACGTCGATATATCCCTCATCCCCATATTCGTAGCCCTTGTATACACCGGGGTGGTGTTGCACACAGGCCCCTTTTCCTCGCACGAGGAGTGGCACAATTGGGCGGTGGCACACGTAGTGTCGGGTGTGCTGTTTCTGCTGCTTGCGATAATTCACATAAAGCATCATTGGGGTTGGTACAAACAGCTCGTGAAGAGGGTGGGCAACAAGAGCCGTATAACCATTCTGCTCTCTTTGATATTTCTTTTCGAGGTTGTAACCGGCATTCTGCTTGTTGCCGTTGTCGAGGGGGGAGGCAGCGCGATAGGCTATTGGCATTTTATTTTCGGCGTGGCTTTCTCTGTGATAGGCTTGTGGCACATTGCGGCGAGGGTGAAGATACTTGTAAAGTGGCTGAAATAATCCCTTTGTCCTAAACTTTTACTTTTATGATATCCTCCCAGCGTGTGGTGTACTGTGGCGACAGGTGCTCTCTGTTCGTGTAATCCGTTATTGAACCTTGTGACAGCAGTTTCACGCTCTCTTTTCCCATTGTGGCGTTTATCTTGTCGATGGTCTGCATAAGCTGTCTGTGTTTCGGTCGGTCGATAGTGTCGAAGAGGGTACCTTGTATTGCGTTGGCCGATGTTATTCTGCTTAATCTCACTCCTGTCTTTTTGTATCCGTACCCCTTACGGAACAGCTCTTGCAACAGCGCGGTTGCAGCATTTACAATTTCGAAAGTGCTGTCGGTGGGGGTGTCAAAGTGCAGTAGCCGGCTATCGTGGTGTTGCGGCTGGTCGTCGCGGTGGCGGTTGGTGAGTATAAATACCTGCAACTCCTGTGCCACAGAGTTCTGTGCACGCAGTTTCTCGGCAGCAGAGGCTGCAAAGGCAGATACCGTTTCGCGCAACTGCTCCATTTCGTACAGTTCCTTTGAGAAGGAACGCGATACCATTATCGATTGTTTGTCGGCTGTGTGATGACTGAATTCTATGCAGGGCGTTCCTTGCAGCTCGCGCCACGTTCTCACGCCGGTAACACCCATTCGCCTGTTTACCCACTCCTCGCTTAAAGAGCAGAACTGCCCTCCTGTCTTTACCCCGCCGTCGTGAAACATTTTGGCGTATCGTCGCCCAATTCCCCAAATATCTTCAATAGGGTAGCTGTTCAGAACCTTCTCGATGTCTTCCTTGCGATGCATAAGACAGGCACTGTTCAGCTTGGGATATTTTTTGCATAGCTTGCTCGCAATCTTCGCAAGTGTCTTTGTGTGCGAGATGCCAATGCTCACAGGTATTCCTGTGTTGCGACGCACGGTGAACGCGAGTTTTTCGCCAAAATCTTTCAACTCTCCGGTAGCGATGCCGTCGAGCAGCAAAAAAGATTCATCTATCGAGTAAATCTCTATTGCGGGAGCGTGCTGCCGCAGTGTCTGCATAACCCTTGCCGACATATCGCCATACAGGTGGTAGTTGCTCGAATATACGGCAACATTGTGCGCATTTACAATGTTTCTTATCTGGTAGAGGGGCTGCCCCATTTTTATCCCGATGGCTTTTGCTTCGTTGCTGCGCGATACGACGCAACCGTCGTTGTTGCTGAGCACTACCACAGGACGGCCTTCGAGCGAGGGGTTGAAGGCTCTCTCGCACGATACGAAAAAGTTGTTGCAGTCACATAGCCCTATCATAGGAACAATTTTCTTATGCTTTCTTTATTATGTATGTCACAACTCCCCAAATGAGAAAGTTGTTCCCGCCTGTCACCTTTATGGGCTTGAAATTGCTGTTTGATGGCACCAACAGCGCGTAGTCGCCCTTTTTTTGAAAGCGTTTGAGGGTGAACTCTCCGTCGATGTAGCATATTGCGAGGCACCCGTTATAAGGCTCAATGCTTTTGTCCACCACCAGCAGGTCGCCGTCGTTTATCCCCTCGTCGCTCATCGATATACCGCTTACACGGGCATAGAAAGTGGATGCAGGGTTCTTTATTAGCTCTTTGTTTAGGTCGAGCCCCTGCGTTGCATAATCTTCGGCCGGCGAGGGGAAGCCTGCTGCCACCTTGTCGGTAGAGAGCGGCAGTTCGCGTGCTTCTTCGTCGCTCGATTGGTATATGTCTATTCTCTCGCTGTTCATTCAATAAATAACAAGGGGCTGTGTTAAAATGCTTTTTTAACACAGCCCCGTTAGGCTTTTTAGTTACGATACACCGCCTTGCGTCTGTGTTCTGTAAATATTATTTACCAAATTTGCCACCCATCTTATTGCCCATCTTCGCTCCGTTCTTGGCACCGTTGCCACCGCCGGCAGCAAAGATATTCTCGCCATAGTTCACAGCTTTGAAGCCTGCATCCTGTTTGCGGCGCAGGGCAATTTCTATGAGCTTGTCAACAAGTGTTCCGAAATTGTAACCGCTATACTCCCACAGATAGAACGAGAGAGAGCCGGGGATGGTGTTGATTTCGTTCACGAAAATCTCATCTGTAGCCTCGTCTATAATAAAGTCTATGCGGGCAACGCCGTCGCACGAGAGGGCGCGGAAGGTGTCGCAAGCGGCTTTTTGAATGAACTGTGTGGTCGTCTCGGGCAGGTTGGCGGGAATTTCGCGTACGGTCGATTGCATTCCTTGGCTCTGCTTGCCGCCACCGTTCATATATTTGTCCTGATAGGATAGAATTTCACCGCTGCGCACAGGAACCTCGCACACCGACGCTTCGCACTCATAGTAGTTACCAAGAACGGCGCAGTTAACCTCTTTCAGTTTCTGTACATATTTTTCAATGATTACGCGGGTGGTGAAAGAGATTGCATAATCGACAGCCTCGATGAATTCCTCACGGTTGTGTGCAGCGCGTATTCCCACGCTCGAACCGCTGTTGGCAGGCTTCACGATTACAGGGTAACCGAGTTTCTCCTCAACCTGTGCGATGGTGCTATCCTGTTTGTCGTTCCACTCCTTGTCGCTGAACCAGCAGTAGTCAATAACGGGAATGCCACACTCTTTGAGAATCATTTTCATAGTGATTTTATCCATTCCGTTGGCCGACGCAAGAGTGTTGCATCCTGTGTAGGGAATGCCGCAGAACTCCATTACACCTTGGAATGTGCCATCCTCGCAGTTTGTACCGTGCAATGCTGGCAAAACAACATCGAGCTTGGCAACCACCTCCTTGCCGAAAAGTGGTTTTTTGCAGCGGTAGAGATTGGTGTCGCCATAGATGGGGCGCATATACACCTCCTCGCACATTGAGAGAAGTTTCTTGGTGTTTCGGTAGTTTGCTACGTTGAACAGTGCCTCGCCGCTGTACCATTTTCCTTCCTTGGTAATATATATAGGGATTATTTCATATTTATCCCTGTCCATTGCAGCCATAGCCTGATTGGCTGTGATTACTGAAATTTCATTCTCGACGGAACGCCCGCCGAATACAACTCCTACATTGGTTTTCATTGTTGTGCGTATGTTTTTTTTGTTTGGCAATTTTTTCAATTAGCTTTTTGAGATTCCTCACACAAGGTTCGGAATGACAATTAAGGTTACTGATATTATTATTAATCGTCGAAAAAAAAGTCGATAATTTACTTGAAATTATCGGGCAGGTCATTTTCGTAGAGCACCACATCTCCTGCACGCAGAATGGTGGCAAGGTGCGTGTGTGCGTGGTTAAGTGAGTCGGCAAGGAAGTAACGCTCGGTGGGCATATTCCCCTTTTCGAGCCCGCTCTTTATCGCCTCGCGGTTGGTGGCGTTAACCACAATCGCATAGTCGGCACAACGGGCAATCTGCTCGCCAAGCACGCTGTTGGCCTCGGCCTGTCGTGTGCCCATTTCCACAAACCCCGGGGTTATTATTATTCGTTTGTTACCCTCGCTCACTGCAAAGTTTTTCAGCACTCCGAGTGCCATTTTTGCTCCTTGCGGGTTAGAATTATAAGCATCGTCGAGCACTGTTACCCCTCCCGACTTACGCATAGAGAGGCGATGCTCCACCGGTTGCAGGTGGGCGATGGCTTTCTTCTGTTTGGCCACAGGCACTTGCAGAAGGTCGGCCACGGCGGTTGCTCCCAAAATGTTGAGCAGGTTGCCTTCGCCGAGCAGACGGCTGTTATACTCGTCGCCATTGTGCTGCGGTGCCACAAGCGTGTAATTAACTCCGCTCGCTCCATATTCTATGTTGCCCGCACGGTAGCAGGCACTGTTCTCAATGCCGTATGTGATTATCTTGCAGGGGCTTGTGATTTTCTTGTAGCTCTTTATGTGGGGCGAATCGATGTTTATTATTCCCGTGCCGCCGGCCGGCAATGAATTTATAAGCTCGAATTTCGTATCTTGAATATTCCCGATGCATTTGAATGTTTCAAGGTGCATTTCTCCCACCGCAGTCACAATTCCTATCGTGGGGTGCACAAGGTCGCATATCTCTTTAATGTCGTTCTTCTGTTTCGCACCCATTTCCACGATGAATACCTGATGATAGGGGCGCAATTGCTCGCGTATGGTGCGTATAACGCCCAGCAAGGTGTTGAAATTCCCCGGAGTGACAAGAATGTTGTACTTCTCGGCGAGTATGCTTGCAAGATAGTTCTTTGTGCTTGTCTTTCCGAAACTGCCTGTAACGCCAATCACTATGAGCCCTTTATGGCCGTCGATAATTCTTTTCGCATCGTTGTAGTAGTGGCGGTTGATGCCCTTCTCTATGGGGGTGTTTATGAGGTTGGCGGCAAGCATCACAATGTCCGACAGCAACAGCAGTGTAGTGGCTGTGGCAATAGCGTATGCAGGAGCAAGCAGGGCAGTTGCCGCAACCGCTGCTGCATATACTGTTACAGCGGTGGAGTAGAGCCGTTTCACTCTGGCAGTGTAGACAAGCGGTGTCTTTTGCACCTTGTTCTTGCGTCCTACGATGCTGAATGTCGCATAAACGGCGAGCAACAATGCTATTCTGTATGTGGCATTAACGGGAATGTTGGCCATCATAAGCACTATGGCGCACAGGCGTGTGCCTTGCAGAATGTTCCCCGGCAACAGCCAACGGAAGTAGCGGCTGTATCGGTAGGAAGATAGCTGGAACATATGTATGTCGTACTTTGTCGAACAGAATGTGAAGAAAAGTACGAAACCTGCCAAAAGAATTGCTGTTGTTATACTCATTGCAAAATGATTATATGTTGTGTTGCAAATTTATATAATTTCCCCCGATTCTCGGGTACGTTGCAACGTTATTATTTAGTACCTATCTTAAAGAAATTCTTCATAACCTGCGTGAAGAGCCCTTGGTTCTCTATAAACGAGAAATGCCCGGTGCCGTGGGCAATCACAAGGCCCGCATCGGGAATGAGCCTCTCCATCGTCTTTGCATCCGATAGTGGAGTGGCCGTGTCGGCGTTACCCCAAAAAAGCAGGGTGGGGGCAGCAATCTTGGGCAGCAACGAAGTGAGGTCCTCGTTCACCACCTTCGAGAGAATGGCACGCATCTTGGGTGAAGCATTATTATAGTCGGCCGAGCCGGCTCCCTTGCGTCGCTTCTCTATTATAGCATCGGCAGTCCGCTTGGGTAAAAAAGTGTAGCACAGCTTTTTCAGCAATTTAAAGCTGTAAACCTTATAATAATATTTAAAAGGTCGCTTGGGCTTTATTCCGGCAGCATCCACCAGCACCACACGGCTCGCCTCGTTGCGCGACGCAAAAATAATGCTTATGCGCCCGCCGAAAGAGTGCCCCACGAGCGACGGGCTTTTCAGATTGTTCTCTTTCACGAACTCCTCAACCATACGGGTGTACTCCTCGGTGCCCCACACATCCTCCGGCTCGTCCGATGCGCCAAAGCCGGGAAAATCGAAATTATACACCTTGTAACCCTGTGCAAGCACCCCTTGTATGTGTTTGAATATATGGTGACTGCATCCCCAGCCGTGGAGCAGAAGCACAGGCTCTCCCTCGCCTGCAACCTCTATATTTACGTTTATGTTGCGGTATTTGTAAACCATCTTTTCAATGTGATTAAATCCTTGCGAAGATAGTTATTTAAATTTGAATATCGGTAAATGATAATGTGGAAAAATATATAAAAGCGACCCTGTGACATAAAATCGCAGAGTCGCTTTTTCTCGCTGTTGCAGTTTATCTTAAATTACTTGCACACAGGGCGCATTTTCCTTAAATGCCGAGGGGTTATTCCGCGCCATTCAATATAATTTCCACAAGTGTAGTAATATCGGCGACATTTACCTCACCATCACAATTAACATCGGCAAGGCTTATTGCAGTTTCGTTAGTTGTGCCGGTTAGTTTTATATTAGATATTGTCCCTCTGTCGCTTCCACTGCTTGCGCTACCGTCTTTTCTGTATTTTACAATCAGTTCGTGTGTACCTTCGGATGTGAATGTATGTTCATAAGTGCCCGAGTAGCTACCACTCTTCTTTAATATCTGTTCACCATCGAGAGTTATAATCAACCAATCGTAGTTACTTTCGCTGCTCACGCTCCAATCGAAAGTGAGCACACTACCCTCGGCAGCCTCCAATGTGTAACTCTTTTGTGAGGTACTGCTGTGTGCAGTATTGGTCGATGTCCACGCATCGAATGTGGTTTCAACAGGTGTATTTTCGCTCTCTTCTTCGCCATTTAATATAGCATTAACAACTGTTGTAATGTCGGCGACATTAATCTCGCCGTCGCCGTTAACATCGGCAGTGAAACTGGATGGCGTATTTTCCATAAAGAAGAAATCTTTCCATTGCTCTGCTGTTTGATAGGTAGAAATATAATTGCCGGGAACATAGAGCACGCAATCCCATTTGTTTATATCATCCAATGCCTGAGTGCCACAAACGGGTGGAGTGGTAGCTAACGATATAATAGTTGTCAGGTTATTACAATCGCTGAACGCCTCCTCTCCAATTGTTGTTACACTCCTTCCAAATGCAAAATAATTGAGGTTTGTGCAATGGCTGAAAGCCCAATTACCAATCTTCTTTACCCTGTTACCAATAACTATCTCATTCAAATTGGTGCAATTATAGAATTCGTTATCGTAAATTTCAGTCTCTTCATTTGTTATTACCACCGTTCTCAAAGATTTGTTATTATAAAAAGGAGAGTAACCATTGCTTGAACTTGTAGGGTAACTTATCTTGCCACC
>JAFTUV010000066.1 GCA_017466065.1 Bacteroidaceae bacterium | reverse complement strand
CGCCCCGTGGTGGAGGAGTTGCGCTTCTTTTTTACCTTGTCATTTCGACCGCAGGGAGAAATCTCGGTGAAAATATTTAGATTTTTAATCCCCTCAGTCCTCTGGACAGCCCCCCCTTGATTACAAACAAGTGGGGCAGTTTATGTTTATTTTTGGGTGATTATATACAATGTTACACTTGTTTGTCATATCGATGGAGCGGAGCGACGAGAAATCTGGATATCAGCATTGTTGAGATTTCTCACATACGTTCGAAATGACAACACAGCGTTTGTTATCGGCGAGTTTTGCAGCCAATGGTCGCGTGAAGCATAGACGAATTTTATGCCACGCGGGTGGCGAAATGTAAAACGAACCAATGACCTTGCAAATATAGAATGACACAACCCTTCCTTTCTTGGGCAGACACATCGGTCTGCCCCTACATTTGCGGTGTTTGTTTTTTTCTCCTCCTCTTGCTGACCTTAATATAATACCCCAATTTGTAGATGTTGAAGGCGGTGAGCGAGGGGTTGCCTCCTAAAAGATTTTTTACAAGGCACGGACGGCACGCGCGCCAGAAGAGCATAAACAGGGGAGTGAGGCGGTAGCGACGGAGCTTGTCGGCGGCCTTGGTGAGGGGTGTGCCGCCCATCTTCTCCTTAATCTCGGCAAGCGTGGCGAGCGACTGTTCCACCTTCGACAGGTAGGCGGCGTTGTTCTCCAATCCGCAATGCAACAGGCTGTTGTCTATGTGCTTTATGGCAATGCCGCGCCGTTCGAGCTCACGGCCGAAGAGGGTGTCCTCGTGCCCGTAACGGGTTATCGACTCGTCGAAGCGGATTGTTTCGAATATCTCCTTTTTTATGGCGAAATTGAATGTCGAGAATTTGTCGTATGGTGCCTTGCTCCGTGTGTGGGGGTCGCGCAGTTTGTCGGCTGCCTTTTCGTATTTGTGGCGCAGCGTGCAGCTGCTGTCGGGCAAACGGTCGGCGTGATAGAGCCCTCCGCACACTACATCGCTCGTTTCGAGTGCCACGGCGTAGCGGGCGAGGAAACCCTCTCGCTCAATCTTTGCATCGCAGTCGAGGAATATGAGGCAGGGGTGTTTGGCCTCCCCGGCAAGCAGGTTGCGCATTGCTGCTCGCCCCACATTCTGCTCTTTCACCACTCGGCGGCAGTGGGGGAGGGTGTCGGCTATTTTGTTAAGTTCTATGTTGTCGGTTGATGTGCCGTCCTCGCCTACCAGTATTTCGTAGGGCGTGCCGAGTTGCTCCCCCTGTCGGTGGAGTTCTTCTATGAGGCGGTGGCAATCATAGTTCTTTACGGGAATTAGTATTGATAACATTTCTATATTGTGTGTTTATATTTTTTCGGTGATTATATACAATGTTACACTTGTTTGTCATTTCGATGGAGCGGAGCGACGAGAAATCTGGATATCAGCATTGTTGAGATTTCTCACATTTGTTCGAAATGACAGTTCCTTATCAGTTTTTCTATTGGTGTAAAATTATATATAATTGCCATTTTTTCTTTTTTCTTTCTTGGGCGGACACATCGGTCTGCCTCTACATTGCTGGTGTTTTTTTTACTCCCCTCCGCCCTGCGCTTTGTAGCCTTCACTGCATTTCGGCACTCCTTT
>JAFTUV010000009.1 GCA_017466065.1 Bacteroidaceae bacterium | reverse complement strand
TTTTCGCACAAATTTCTGACATTTAACACATTAACACACATCGGACGATTATTAGATGTATCGCACTATGCAAATATAGCGTTTTTTTTATTATTTATGTGCTTTACAACAAATTAAATTCCGGCGATATAAATTCAAACAACTTCCTTCTTAAAGAGGAGGGGTTTAAGACGCAACAAACAATCGGGCGGACGCGCCGGTCCATCCCTACAAGAAAACACGACAACAGACAACGCAAATGAAGGGGCAAAACGATGTGTCTGCCCAATAAAAAAGACAGAAGAACAAAAGAATGAAAATATAAACAATTGATTCCACCGAGCCGACCTTCACTCATTGCGTGTGAAAAATATTCAAGTAAACTTGTTATTTCCTGCCAGTTTGTGCGTATATTTGCAGATAGTAATAAAAGCTAAACGGAAGAGTGATATTCGAGTACGACATATTAGTTATAGGTGCCGGGCACGCGGGATGCGAGGCTGCGGCAGCAGCGGCCAATCTGGGGAAAAGAACGTGTCTCATAACTATGGATATGAACAAGATTGCGCAAATGAGCTGCAACCCTGCCATTGGCGGCATTGCAAAAGGACAGATTGTGCGCGAAATTGACGCACTCGGCGGTTATATGGGACAAATTACCGACCGCGCATCCATCCAGTTCCGTATGCTCAACCGCTCGAAGGGCCCTGCAATGTGGAGCCCGCGTGCACAATGCGACCGAATGAAGTTCAGCCAATATTGGAGAGAAACACTCGAAAATATCCCCGACCTCAACATGTGGCAGGATAGCGTGAACGAACTCATAGTGGAGAACGGCAAGGCTGTGGGTGCTAGAACCCAATTGGGTGCCGAATTCCGAGCCAAGGCAATCATCATCACCGCCGGAACATTCCTCAACGGAGTGATGCACGTTGGCAAGGTGCAGTTCGAGGGAGGCCGCATAGCCGAGCCGGCCGCAAAAGGGCTCACCGAATCGATACAAAAACACGGTGTAATTGTGGGAAGAATGAAAACCGGCACACCCGTGAGGCTCGACAAGCGCAGTATAAACCTACAACTCGTTGATATTCAACAAGGTGACAAAGATTTTCACTGTTTCTCATATTTAGGCAACGAGAGAAAATTGGAGCAACTGCCCTGCTGGGCCTGTTACACCAACCCCGAGGTGCACCAAACACTGCGCGACGGGCTTGAATTCTCCCCACTCTACAACGGACAGATACAGAGCATCGGTCCGCGTTACTGCCCAAGCATCGAAACAAAAATAGTGACATTTGCCGAGCGCGAACGCCACCTGCTCTTCCTTGAACCCGAAGGCGAAACTACGCAGGAGGTTTATGTAAACGGGTTCTCCTCGTCGCTCCCTATGGACATTCAACTAAACGCCCTGCGCAAAATTCCGGCACTGAAAGATGCCGTCGCCTACCGCCCGGGCTACGCAATAGAGTATGACTACTTCGACCCCACCCAGCTGAACCACACGCTCGAATCGAAAATAATCGAAGGACTCTATCTTGCCGGACAGGTAAACGGCACCACCGGCTACGAAGAGGCTGCCGGGCAGGGTATAATCGCCGGCATAAACGCCGCACTGAAAATCGACGGGAAAGAGAGTTTCATACTCCGCCGCAACGAAGCCTACATAGGCGTGCTCATCGACGACCTTGTAACAAAAGGAGTGGACGAGCCCTACCGAATGTTTACCTCGCGTGCCGAATATCGCATACTGCTCCGTTCCGACAACGCCGATGTTCGCCTCACGCCGCGAGCACACAAGATAGGGCTTGCAACAGAAGAGCGATACAACCTGCTGTGCGAAAAACAAAAGTTAATGCAACAACTCACATCCTTTATCGAGAACTTCTCGGTGAAGGCCGACCTCATAAACAAGGGACTCGAAGAGCTTGGCACCACTCCACTCACTCGCGGCTGCAAACTCTCGTCTATAATCGAACGCCCGCAAATAACAATTAACACCATTGCCCCCTACATAAACGCACTAAGCAAAGAGCTTGAAAAACTCGGCGACAAGCGTGAAGAGATTACCGAAGCAGTGGAGATTGAAATAAAATACCGAGGCTACATTGAACGTGAGCGTGAGGAGGCCGAGCGTATGTTGCGACTCGAAAATATACGCATACGCGGCAAGTTCGACTATAACACACTCGATTCACTATCGACCGAGGCCCGACAAAAACTCACAGCAATAAATCCCGAAACACTTGCACAGGCAAGCCGCATTCCCGGAGTGTCGCCAAGCGACATAAATGTGCTGTTAGTATTAGTGCGAAAATAAATGTTCCACGTGAAACAATAAAAAGACATACCTATGAACAAAGAATTATTACTATCCAATTTGAGAAACATCCCCGACTTTCCCATCCCCGGAATACAGTTTAAAGATGTAACATCGCTATTCAAAAGCCCGGCCTGTATGCAAGAGCTCGACAAGGCCCTTTATGAAAAATACAAAGACAGCGGAATTACAAAGATTGTGGGCATCGAATCGCGCGGCTTTGTAATGGCATCGGCTCTTGCCGTGAAACTGAACGCCGGCTTTGTTCCCATTCGCAAGCCCGGCAAATTACCGGCCGAGACAATCAGCGAAAGCTACGGCAAAGAGTATGGCCGCGACACTATTGAAATTCATAAAGACGCCATAAACGGGGATGATGTTGTGCTCATACACGATGACCTGCTTGCAACCGGCGGCACAATGCTTGCTGCATACAACCTTGTAAAGAAGCTCAATCCCAAAAAAGTGATGATAAACTTCCTCATTGAACTTGAAGGACTCAAAGGACGCGACACATTCCCTGCCGAGGCCGAGATTGACAGTTTGCTTATTCTCGAAGGTAAATAACCGATGAAAAAGGAGGAGAGGATAAAACGGGAGGAAAATTTAAAAAACATCGTAAACAACCTGCCCGACTCGCCCGGCTGTTATCAATACCTTAACGACAGCGGCACCATAATCTATGTAGGCAAGGCCAAAAACCTGAAACGCCGTGTATCCTCATACTTCAACAAAGAACAGCAATCGTTAAAAACAAAATTGCTTGTTTCAAAGATTGCCGACATACGCTACATTGTAGTAAACAGCGAGGCCGATGCTCTGCTTTTGGAGAATAATCTCATAAAGCGGCACAAGCCTCGCTATAATATTCTGCTCAAAGACGACAAGACCTACCCATCCCTGTGCATAAGTAACGACTATTTTCCAAAGGTTTTCAAAACCCGGAAAATAGTAAAGAACACAGGACGCTACTTCGGCCCATACACCAATATGGGAGCGCTGCACGCTCTGCTCGAACTTATAAAAGGGCTCTACCCCCTGCGCAGTTGCAACCTTAAAATAACACCCGAAGCTGTGAGAGAGGGAAAGTTCAGCGCCTGTCTGGAATACCAGATACACAATTGTTGCGCACCTTGCATAGGTAAAATTTCACAAGAAGAGTATTCAGAATATATCGCCGAAATATCATCTATCCTAAAAGGCGATATTAGAATTCTACAAGAAACCCTGCTCGCCGAAATGCGTTCAAAAGCCGAAAAAATGGATTTTGAGGGGGCGCAAAAAATAAAAGAACGCTACCAACTAATCGAGAATTTCCGCAACAGAAGCGAAGTTGTCAGCTCTTCATTGAGCAACCTCGATGTATTTTCAATCGAGAGCGACGACAAGAACGCTTTTGTAAATTTCCTGCACATAACCAACGGCTGCATAAACCAAGCATTCACCATTGAATACCAAAAAAGACTCGATGAAAGCGACGAAGAAATATTGACTATGGGCATAGTGGAGATGCGCGAGCGTTTCAACAGCACAGCCAAAGAGATTATACTCCCCTTCCCCATCGACCTTCCAATAGAAGGCGTAAGCACCACCCTGCCCCAGAAGGGCGAAAAGGCCCGCTTGCTGGCACTGTCAAGGCTCAATGTGAAACAATACCGCATCGACCGTTTAAAACAGGAAGAAAAACTCAACCCCGAACAAAAAGCCACCCGACTGCTGAAAGAAATCCAACAAGAACTGCACCTTGAAAAGTTGCCCGTAACCATCGAATGTTTCGACAACTCAAACATACAAGGCAGCGATGCGGTGGCAGCCTGTGTGGTGTTCCGCAAACTTAAACCATCGAAAAAAGATTATCGCAAATATAATATAAAAACCGTGGAAGGCCCCGACGATTATGCATCAATGCGCGAGGTTGCACGCCGACGTTACAGCCGCATAATAGAGGAAGAAGGCGAACTGCCAAGCCTTATTATTGCCGATGGCGGAAAAGGGCAGATGGAGGCCTTGCGCAGCGTTGTAGAGGACGAATTGAGGCTGAGCATCCCCATAGCCGGCCTTGTGAAAGACGGCCGCCACCGAACCTCGGAACTGATGATTGGCAATGCAACCATAGGACTCAAACAGAACAGCGCATTGTTCAAGATTATGACACAGATACAGGACGAGGTGCACCGCTTCGCAATAACCTTCCACCGCGACAAGCGCAGCAAACGACAGACAGCATCGGAACTCGACAATGTAAAAGGCATTGGCAAAAAGAGTAAACAACTTCTGTTTCAACGCTTTAAGAGCGTGAAGCGTATTAAAAGAGCCAGCGTTGAGGAGATTGCCGCCATAATAGGCCGTGCAAAAGCAGAAATATTGACAGAAGCACTCAAATAAGGATTTTTTTATGTATGTTTGCGGCAGCAAACAACAAAAACAAACAAAGAGCAATGAGAGTACTGATACAGAGAGTAAAAAAAGCATCGGTAACCGTAGATAACAAAATTATATCGTTGATTGACAAAGGATTATTGGTATTTGTCGGCATTTGCGACGAAGATAACGGCAACGACATTGAGTGGCTCACAAAAAAGATTGCCAACATACGCCTGTTCGACGACGAGAATGGAGTTATGAACCTTTCGGTGACAGATATTGGAGGCGACATTCTTGCAGTGAGCCAATTTACACTTATGGCATCGACCAAGAAAGGCAACCGCCCTTCGTACATTAAAGCCGCCAAGCCCGAAATATCGGTTCCCCTATACGAACAATTCTGTACAGAAATGGAGATTGCCGCCAACAAGCCGATTAAAAGGGGGATTTTCGGTGCAGATATGAAGGTTGAACTAATTAACGATGGCCCCGTTACTATATATATAGATTCTAAAAACAGAGAGTAAGAAGTTGTTTGAATTTAATCGCCAAAATTTTATAGAGCAAGGATAGGATGTTTATTTCTTTTTTAAGGGCGCGTAGCGGGCTACATAACCGCAAAAAAGGAAGAAACAGACATTTTTGACTCACGCGAAAATAGGCTGCACTCGCTTTACAATGTGTAAGTAAACTTACATTGCGCTCGTTGGCACTATTTTTGAATATAAAAATGGCGAAACATTCGGCTTCTATTAAGAAAATATTTTTTAGAAATTCAAAAAAACTTCTAAGATGACTATAAAAGAGGCACAGGAACAGGTGGACCGCTGGATAAAGGAGTATGGTGTGCGCTATTTCAACGAGCTCACCAACACCGCCATTCTCACCGAGGAGGTGGGTGAGGTTGCACGCATTATGGCACGAAAATATGGCGAGCAATCCTTTAAGGAGGGCGAAAAACAGGAACTTGCCGATGAGCTTGCCGATGTTCTGTGGGTACTCATCTGCATTGCCAATCAAACGGGAACCGACCTCACCGAAGCCTTACAAAAAAACTTCGATAAAAAGAGTAAAAGAGATAATAAAAGACATATAAACAACCCTAAACTTATAAAGTGATGAGCGAAAAATGCAGCTGTGGATGCGGAGAGCACAAGCACCACGTAGAAGAAGAGAGCAAATATGACTTTGTATTGAACGAATACACCCCGGCACCCTGCGACAGCGATGTTGCAGCAGCCGTGAAAAAACTTATCGGTGAGAAAGTTGAAGAGAATAACACACTCGATGTAAAGACATTCCTATTCAACTGCATAGACCTCACCACATTAAAATGTACCGACAGTGAGGAGAGTGTTCTTGCATTCACCGAGAAAGTAAACAAGTTCGGCAAGGAGTTTCCCGAACTTGAAAATGTTGCTGCAATATGCGTGTACCCCAATTTTGCACAGATTGTGAGCCAGACATTAGAGGAGGACAATGTGGGAATTGCCTGTGTATCGGGCGGATTCCCTTCGTCACAGACATTCCAAGAGATTAAAGTAGCCGAAACAGCAATGGCCATTCACGAAGGTGCCACAGAGATTGACATTGTGTTGAGTGTGGGGAAATTCCTTTCGGGCGACTACGAAGGCGTGTGCGACGAAATACAGGAACTCAAAAATGTGTGTGGCGACAAACACCTTAAAGTGATACTCGAAACAGGAGCCTTACAGAGTGCCGAGAATATTAAAAAAGCATCGATTCTATCGATTTATTCGGGTGCCGACTTTATAAAAACCTCAACAGGCAAGGAGTCGCCGGCAGCCACTCCCGAGGCCGCGTATGTAATGTGCAGCACCATTAAGGAGTATTACCAAAAGACCGGCCGCAAGATTGGTTTTAAACCCGCAGGAGGCATTAACACAGTGCACGATGCACTCGTTTATTACACCATAGTAAAAGAGTTGCTGGGCGAAGAGTGGCTCACCAATAAATTGTTCCGCTTGGGAACCAGCCGCCTTGCCAACCTATGTTTGAGCGAAATTGTTGGAAAGGAAATAAAATTCTTCTAACCTGTTGAAGATAAACTGTCTGAAAAACGGGAGCCTTTATTTAAAAGGCTCCCGTTTTTCAGGTGGGTTATAGTGTTATTTTTCCCTCATAATTACATAGTCGATGTAGGCAACCAAAGCCTCGTGACAACCGGCCGGAATATCAGACGGCAACAATGTGAGTGACTCGGCTCGCAACCTCTCAATTTGAGCCATAGCATACACCACTCCACCGGCACTTTTCGACAATTCTATAAGTGATTCTATCTCCTTTTCATCGAGTTCTTTTCCCGATGCAAGTTTCTCACTCACAGCTACGGTAAAAGGAGATTGTAAAGTGCGCAACACATATAACGCAGGCAGCGTTATTTTACCCTCACGCATATCACTGCCCGTAGGCTTGCCAATATCGGAGGTATAATAATCGAAAATATCGTCTTTAATCTGGAAGCAAAGGCCAACAATCTCACCAAAGCGACGGAAACGAGTGGCAACCTCTTGTGTCACTCCTGCCGAGAGTGCACCTATATATGCGCAGGAGGCAAACAACGAAGCAGTCTTACCCTTTATTATATTATAATAGTTCTCTTCGTCATAAGCACCGTTATTCTGGGCCTGTAACTGCATCATCTCACCACCCGACAAAGCACAACCAAGCTGCGACAATTGCTCGATTATTTCGATGTTTTTTGTTTTTGCAGCATTGTTGAGCGCTAGCGAAAAAAGATAATCTCCGGTGAGAATTGCCACCCTGTTGCCATAAAGAGCATTAAGGGAGGGGGCACTGCGACGCATATTGCTCTCATCGACAACATCGTCGTGAAGCAGGCTGGCAGTGTGCAGCAACTCCAACGAGGCAGCCGCAGCGTAGGTCTCCTGTGAAATATTGCCACAAGCGCGCGCAGTGAGCAAAAGAAGGATGGGGCGCATCATTTTGCCCCCCGACGATGAAACACTGCCCAACGCCGAACCCAATAACGGAATCTCGCTACTGAATTGAGCATTGTAATACTCCTTAAAAACATCCAATTCCTGTTTTATGGGAGCTTGTATGGCAGTTTTTAAATCCATCGGCAATAATTTTCATTAACCATTTATACCTGCGAACACAGATGTTTTTCGCATTTACAATGCAAAAGTAATAAAAAAGAATATGGATGGTAGCATAATTTTTGTATTTTTACATTCGGTTATTTTTTATTAGAAATGGAAAAACTCTTTTTACTCGACGCATACGCACTTATTTACCGTGCATATTACGCATTTATAAAGAACCCGAGGATTAACTCAAAAGGGTTCAATACATCGGCAATTCTGGGCTTTGTAAACACGCTCGAAGATGTTATAAAGAAGGAACAACCCACACACATAGGCGTTGCCTTCGACCCGCGTGGAAAAACATTCCGTCACGAAGCATACGAGCAATACAAGGCACAGCGCGAAGAGACTCCCGAGGTTATACGCGAGTCGGTGCCGGTTATAAAAGAGATACTGAAAGCCTATAATATACCCGTATTCGAGGTTCCCGGCTTTGAGGCCGACGATGTAGTGGGCACTCTGGCAAAACAAGCGGAGAAAAGGGGAATTATTACATATATGATGACCCCCGACAAGGACTACGGACAGTTAGTTTCGGAGAATGTTTTTATATACCGACCCAAATACGGCGACAAGGAGTTCGAAGTTATGGGCGTGGAACGTGTAAAGGAAAAATTCGGCATAGAGAACACAGCACAGGTTATAGACCTTTTGGGATTGATGGGCGATGCAAGCGACAATATTCCCGGCTGCCCGGGAGTGGGTGAAAAAACCGCACAAAAACTCATTGCCGAATTCGGAAGCATAGAGAACCTGCTCGACAATACCGACAAACTGAAAGGTGCACTCAAAACCAAAGTCGAGGAGAACCGCGAAAAAATCCTTTTCAGCAAATTCCTTGCAACAATAAAAACCGATGTTCCCATTGAGCTCAATATGGAACTTTTGAAACGCGAGCAGGCAAACGAAGAGGAGCTCACTCGCCTACTCGACTTTTACGAATTGCGGGCACTGAAAGAGAGAGTGAAAAAAACAAATTTTGCTCCATCGCTTTTCGACGACACGACACAGCCGGCTGAAAATGCAACAACAAAAGAAGGCGGAAAAAAAATGAAGAACGAGCCCCAACAAGGCTTTCTCTTTGATTTTTTTGCCACCGAAAGTACGGGCGAAGAAAAAAAATCGAGCCATTTGAGCTTAAAGGACACCCTACACAGCTACAAACTTGTTGATACAGAAGATGATATACTCACTTTCCTGTCTGCTATAAAAAATTGCAAAACTGTGTGCATCGACACAGAAACCACAAGCACCAACGCCTTGGAGGCCGAACTTGTGGGAATTTCACTATCGGTGAAGGAGGGAGAGGCTGTTTACATCCCAATCGCAGCCGACAGAAACAAAGCCGGGCAAAGGCTCGGAATTTTGCGCCCGCTCATAGAAGACGAAACAATATGCAAGGTGGGACAAAATATAAAATACGACCTCACCGTTCTTGCCAACTACGGAGTGGAACTGCGCGGTAAACTTTTCGACACGATGATTGCACACTATGTGCTGCAACCTGAGCTTTACCACGGAATGGACTATCTTGCCGAAATTTATCTTAATTACGAAACAATAAAGATAACCGAGCTTATTGGAGAGAAGGGGAAGAACCAGAAGAATATGCGCGACCTCTCCCCCACCCTTGTCTGCGATTATGCCTGCGAAGATGCCGACATTACACTGCGGCTGAAAAACATATTGGAGCAGGAGATTAAAAAAGAGGGAATCGAAGAACTTTTCTACAATATAGAAATGCCGCTTATCCCCGTGCTTGCCTATATGGAACGCAACGGAGCACGCATCGACAGCAATGCCTTGCGCGAAACATCAACACAGCTTGGCAAACGTTTGGAGGAGATTGAGAATGGAATTTTCGAGCAAGCAGGCGAAGTATTCAATATCGCATCGCCCAAGCAGGTTGGCGATATTCTTTTTGGTAAATTAAAAATTGTCGATAAGCCCAAAAAGACAAAAACAGGACAATTCGTAACATCGGAGGAGGTGCTTGCACAGCTGCAAAATCGCCACCCTATCGTTAAAAATATTTTACAATACCGAGGGCTTAAAAAACTGTTGAGCACATACATCGACAGCTTGCCGGCCCTTGTGAACCCACGCACAGGAAAGATACATACATCGTATAACCAAACAGTCACAGCCACCGGCCGATTAAGTTCGAGCAACCCCAACCTGCAAAATATTCCCATACGCGACGAAGAGGGAAAAGAGGTGCGCAAAGCCTTTATCCCCGACAATGGATGCCTTTTCCTCTCGGTCGATTATTCGCAGATAGAGCTGCGCATAATGGCACACCTGAGCGGCGACAAGAATATGATTGGGGACTTTTGCAGCGGGAATGACATACACGCCGCCACCGCCGCCAAAATATATAAAAAGCCCATTCAAGATGTTACAAAAGAGGAACGCAGCCGGGCAAAGGTTGCCAATTTCGGCATAATATACGGAATATCGGTATTCGGCCTTGCCGAGAGGATGAACGTGAGTCGCCCCGAAGCAAAAGTGCTTATCGACAACTATTTCGACACCTATAAAGGAGTAGCCGAGTATATTGAAAAATGTAAACAGGAAGCAAAGCTCAAAGGCTATGTGGAAACAATATTCCACCGCAAACGCTTCCTGCCCGACATAAACTCACACAACGCTGTGGTGCGCGGATATGCCGAAAGAAATGCCGTTAACGCCCCCATACAAGGCAGCGCAGCCGATATTATCAAGGTGGCAATGATAAATATCTACCGCCGTATGAAGGAGCAACAGATGCGCTCCACTATGATATTGCAGGTACACGACGAATTGAATTTCAACGTAATACCCGAAGAGAAAGAGCTCCTGCAAACACTTGTGGTAGAGGAAATGGAGCGGGCATTTGCAATGCGTGTACCCCTTGTTGCCGACTATGGCTGGGGAGCCAATTGGTTGGAAGCGCACTGATTTACTGCAAGGCTTTCAACAAAGAGCCCTACCCCATTTTCTACTTACAAAATTATTCCGTATTTTTGCATCGGCTTTTACAAAAGCCGATGCTTTTTATATAATCACAGAAAACCAATAAACTCATAAAATATGGCTCTTAAAGCAGGAATTGTGGGCTTGCCCAACGTAGGAAAATCGACACTCTTCAACTGCCTGTCGAGTGCAAAAGCACAGGCAGCAAACTTCCCCTTCTGCACCATTGACGCGCAGATGGGACAAATAACAGTACCCGACGAGCGACTGAACAAACTCGCCGAAATTGTACACCCCGGACGCATTGTGCCCGCAACTTGCGACATTGTGGACATTGCAGGCCTTGTAAAGGGAGCGAGCAAGGGCGAAGGGCTTGGTAATCAATTCCTTGGCAATATACGCGAAACAGATGCCATTATACACGTTCTGCGCTGTTTCGACAACGACAACATTGTACACGTCGATGGCTCGGTAGACCCCGTACGCGACAAGGAGATTATAGACATCGAACTGCAATTAAAAGACCTCGAAACAATCGAGAACCGCATAAAGCGTGTGGAAAAGCAGGCACGAGTGGGCGGCGACAAGCAGGCAAAGCTCGAATATGATGTACTTATGCAGTATAAAGAGGCTCTTGAAGCCGGAAAATCGGCCCGTACAGTGGTTTTTGAGACAGAAGATGAGCAGAGCGTGGCAAAAAACCTCTTCCTGCTCACCACAAAGCCTGTTCTCTATGTGTGCAATGTCGATGATACATCGGCTGCCAACGGCAATAAATATGTAGAAGCTGTGCGAGAGGCCATAAAAGAGGAGAATGCCGAGCTTATAATAATATCGGCCCAGACAGAAGCCGACATTGCCGAGCTTGAAAGTTACGAGGAGAAGCAGATGTTCTTGGAAGATATGGGACTCACAGAATCGGGTTGCGACCGCCTCATTAAGGCTATCTATAATCTGCTGAACCTGCAAACATTCATCACCGCAGGTGAGATGGAGGTGAAGGCTTGGACCTTCCGCAAAGGGTGGAAGGCTCCGCAATGTGCAGGAGTTATTCACACCGATTTTGAAAAAGGATTCATACGCGCACAGGTTATAAAATATGACGACTATATAAACTATGGCTCGGAAGCTGCTGTGCGAGAGGCAGGAAAAATGGGCGTGGAAGGCAAAGAGTATGTTGTTCAGGATGGCGATATTATGCACTTCCTGTTCAACGTGTAACAACATATTGCAATATGACTGCACTGCCTTGCCACATTATATGGAACCCCGATACAAGCCCTTTTTCTATATTCGGGTTCGAGGTGCGCTACTACTCACTATGCTGGGTGATAGCATTGATGACCGGTTATTACATTATGCAAAACCTATATAAGAAGCAGAATGTGAGCGAGAAGCTCTTTGAACCGCTCTTTATGTACTGCTTTGTTGGTATTCTGCTGGGGGCACGTTTAGGGCATTGCCTCTTCTATGAGCCGGCCTATTATCTGAACAATATAGCCGAGATGTTTCTACCTATAAAAATAACCCCGGGCGGATGGCATTTTATTGGTTACCAAGGGCTTGCAAGCCACGGAGGAACATTGGGGCTGATGATTGCGCTTGTATTGTACCACCGCAAAACAAAATTATCCATTAAATGGATACTTGATAATATTGCTATCACCACTCCCATTGTGGCTGCTGCAATAAGGGTGGGTAATTTTATGAATTCCGAGATTTTGGGCCGTGCCACCGATAGCCCGTTTGGAATTATTTTTGCACAGGTGGATAATGTACCGCGCCACCCGGCACAGCTGTACGAGGCTGCTGCCTATATTATATTTTTCATCGGAGGATGGTTTTTGTACAAGAAATTTCCGAAACTTGTGGGTACGGGATTTTTCTTCGGCTACTGCCTGTTTACTATTTTTACTTTCCGCTTCTTTGTGGAGTTCCTTAAAGAGGTGCAGGTGGATTTTGAGCAGGGTATGACGTTTGATATGGGGCAGTGGTTGAGTATTCCTTTCATAATTATGGGTGTGGCAAGCATCATATACGGAATAAGACAATTTAAAAAGATAAAAGCGGCATAAGCCGCTTTTATCTTTTTAAATTGTCCTTGTTGCCTCCAATCGTTCTTTAATACCCAACGATGCCAGACGCTTAACCTCGACCATCGACAAGTGTAATGCCTCGGCGATGCGTGTGCCATACTCGGCATCGGCTAAATAGCAGTGGGCCGCGTGGCGATATTTTATATTCTCGGTGACAGGCATAATATCTTCGGCGGTGTTGTTTATCAATAATTTGCGTTTATCCTCGGTGAGCAGACGATAGAGGTTGCCGGGCTGATAGAAACAGTCGTCGGTGCAATCGTTGTGATAATCGTAACGACATTCATCGCCGGCGATAGGGGAGTAGGCATTATGATATTTTTTCACTTGCCATTCATCTATACTGTTGGGAGAATAACCTTTCGTGGCTCCATTATTATCATCGACACGCATAAGCCCGTCGCGGTGGAAACTGTGCATTGGGCAACGAGGGCGGTTCACAGGTATCTGGTCGTGATTTACGCCAAGCCTGTAACGTTGTGCATCGCCATAGGAAAAAAGGCGGCCTTGCAACATTTTATCGGGTGAAAATCCTATTCCGGGAACTATGTGGGCAGGATTAAAGGCAGCCTGTTCAATTTGAGCAAAATAGTTGTCGGGGTTCCTGTTAAGCTCAATTACGCCCGCTTCGATAAGAGGAAATTCCTTGTGACTCCACACTTTGGTGAGGTCAAAAGGATTTTCTTTATAATCGCGTGCTTGTTCCTCGGTCATTATTTGGAAGCATAGTTTCCAACGTGGATAATCGCCCGTGGCAATAGCGTTGAAGAGGTCGCGCCCGTGGCTCTCACGATCTTTTGCTATAATTTCGGCAGCCTCATCGTTACTTAAATTTTTAATACCTTGCTGTGTTACAAAATGAAATTTCACCCACACGCGCACCCCTTGTGCATTTATGAGGCTGAATGTGTGGGAACCAAACCCGTGCATATTACGATAAGTGGCCGGAATGCCGCGGTCGGACATCACAATGGTCACTTGATGCAACGCCTCGGGAAGCATTGTCCAGAAATCCCAATTACTCTGCGGAGAGCGCAGATTGGTTTTCGGGTCGCGCTTTATGGCGTGGTTAAGGTCGGGGAATTGCAACGGGTCGCGCAGAAAAAACACAGGAGTATTATTGCCTACAAGGTCCCAATTACCCTCTTCGGTGTAGAAACGCACGGCAAAGCCTCGTATATCGCGTTCGGCATCGGCAGCACCGCGCTCTCCGGCCACGGTGGAGAAGCGCACAAGAATATCGCTCTTTTTACCCACTTGCGAGAATAGTGCCGCCGAGGTGTAACGGGTTACATCGTTTGTGACTGTGAATGTACCGAACGCACCGCTTCCTTTTGCGTGCATACGACGCTCGGGGATTACTTCGCGGTCGAAGTGAGCCAATTTCTCAATGAGCCAATTATCTTCGAGCAGTATGGGACCTCTGGGCCCGGCCGTCAAAGAATTGGTATTATCACTCACAGGTGCTCCCGATTCATTTGTAAGATACTTTTTGTCCATAAGATAATATGTTTAATCATAACATATTATAAACCTACACTATGAACAAAAGTTTACAGCGATATTAAAAAATGGTGAGTATTATTTCACAATTTTCTGTATTTCGTTGAGTTTGTTAAGTGCTTCGAGCGGAGTGAGATTATTTACATCTATTCCCAATATTTCGTCGCGCACTTGTGATAGCACGGGGTCATCGAGCTGAAAAAAGTTCAGTTGCACACCTTCGCGACTGTCGGCAATTTCGGTGGTGGGGGCTTTTTTAAGTTCACCCCTGTTGTCACTCGCTTCGAGTTTGCTCAAAATCTGTTCCGAACGTTTAATCACACTTTTAGGCATTCCGGCGAGCTTTGCCACGTGAATACCGAACGAGTGCTCGCTACCGCCTTCCATCAACTTGCGCAAGAATATCACACGACCATCAATTTCGCGCACCGACACGTTGTAATTCTTTATACGCGGGAAGCTCTTCTCCATTTCGTTCAGCTCGTGGTAGTGGGTGGCAAAGAGGGTGCGTGCACGGCCTTGGGAGTTTTCGTGTATATACTCCACAATGGCCCAAGCAATGGACATTCCGTCGTATGTGGATGTTCCTCGACCAAGTTCGTCGAAGAGCACAAGACTGCGACCCGACAGATTGTTGAGAATGCTTGCCGCCTCGGTCATTTCGACCATAAAGGTTGATTCTCCTGCCGATATATTATCGCTGGCACCCACACGGGTGAATATCTTATCGACAAGGCCTATGTGGGCACTCTCGGCCGGAACAAAGCAACCTATCTGTGCAAGCAGGGTGATTAGTGCTGTCTGGCGCAGAAGGGCCGACTTTCCGGCCATATTGGGACCGGTAACTATTATTATCTGCTGCTTGTCGCTGTCGAGATAAAGGTCGTTGGGAATGTAATTTTCACCCACAGGCATTCCGCGCTCTATCACCGGGTGACGGCCTTGCTTAATATCGAGAATATTATTTTCGCTTATAACCGGTCTTATATATTTGTAGGCACGCGATACATTGGCAAAGGAAAGTAGTGTATCGAGGCGGGCCAATAGAGTGGCATTCAACTGAATAGATGGTATATAGGAAGCAAGCTCGGTTACAATTTCCCCGAATATGCGCGATTCGAGCACAACTATTTTTTCCTCGGCACCAAGTATTTTCTCTTCATACTCTTTAAGTTCCTGAGTTATGTATCGCTCGGCATTCACAAGTGTCTGCTTGCGTATCCACTCCTCGGGAACATTCTCTTTATAGGTGTTACGAACCTCTATATAATAACCGAATACGTTGTTGAACGATATTTTAAGGCTGGGAATACCTGTACGCTCACTTTCACGTTGCTGCAACTGCATAAGATAATCCTTGCCGTGATAGGCTATGGCACGTAATTCATCGAGTTCTTTATTCACTCCGTCGGCAACCACACCTCCTTTGTTCAAAAGGAGAGGAGGTTCGGGAACAATCTCGGTGGCTATGCGGTTGCTAATATCGGCACAACAATCGAGCTGTGCACCAATACTCTTTATAACATCGTTGGAGGATTGCTCACAGGCCTTCTTGATGGGCTCTATCGCTTGCAGAGCTATTTTTAACTGCACAAGCTCGCGCGGTGACACACGCGCTGCCGCCACTTTCGATATTATGCGTTCGAGGTCGCCTATTTTATGAAGCTGCTCATCGACAATATCGCGGAATTCAGGCTCGCGGAAATAGTATTCCACAATATCCAAACGCTCATCAATGGGCTTTTTATCTTTCAACGGAAAGACCATCCAACGTTTGAGCAGACGGGCTCCCATAGGAGTTATTGTCTTGTCGATTACTGATAGAAGCGAAGAGCCGCCATCGTGCATACTGCCAAGAAGTTCGAGGCTGCGTATCGTGAATTTATCGAGCCTAACATAGCGTTCCTCTTCTATGCGTGAAATATTGCGTATGTGCGATATTTGCGTGTGGAGGGTTACCCCAAGATAGTGGAGTATGGCACCGGCAGCCACTATTCCGCTGCGCAAGTGACTTATGCCATAGCCTTTTAGGTTTTTTGTTTCGAAATGTTTGGTAAGTTTCTCATTGGCAAATTCGTCGGTGAAAACCCAGTCGTCGAGCTCGAATGTAAGCAATTTGCTGCCGAAACACTCCTCGAAACGCTTTTTATTGCCACGTTCAAAGAGTACCTCTTTGGGACGGAAATTAACAATAAGTTTATCTATATAATCGAATGTACCTTCGGCCACAAGAAACTCGCCTGTGGAAATATCGAGAAAAGATATTCCGCACATAGGCTTGCCAAAATGTACCGCTGCAAGAAAATTATTTTCCTTATAGTTTAGAATATTGTCGTTTATGGAAACACCGGGGGTAACAAGCTCGGTAATGCCACGCTTCACCAATTTCTTGGTCATTTTAGGGTCTTCCAACTGGTCGCATATAGCAACCCTCTTGCCCGCACGCACGAGCTTGGGAAGATAGGTGTCGAGGGCGTGAAAAGGAAAGCCTGCCATTTCGGTAGCTTGTGCCGCAGGATTCTTGCCATTGGAACGCTTGGTGAGTGTTATTCCAAGAATTTCCGACGCAACAACTGCATCGGAACAATATGTTTCGTAAAAGTCGCCGCAACGGAACAGAAGCACAGCATCGGGGTGCTTTGCTTTAAGCTCCATAAACTGGCGCATCATAGGGGTTACAGCTGTATCTTTTTCGGCCATAAAATTTATTTAAATATTATGCGAAGATAACTTTTTTTACCGACAAATTACCAATAACGGACAAAAAAGGAGTTTAAAAAACAAATTATCAACATAAACGTTCAAATACTACTTTTTTTATATATTTTTGTAGGTTATTACATCTACATAGTAGATAGTAATACTTGTTTAAACAAATTTGAAAAATAAAAAACAATATAGAAATGGGATATAATTTTAATGAGATTGAACAGAAGTGGCAAAAAAGTTGGAAGGATAATAAAACCTACCGCATAGTAGAAAATGAGGATAAAAAGAAATTCTATGTCCTTAATATGTTTCCCTATCCATCGGGAGCAGGCCTTCACGTGGGACACCCGCTCGGATATATAGCTTCCGATATTTTTGCACGTTTCAAACGCCTGAACGGTTACAACGTGCTTAACCCGATGGGTTACGATGCATACGGATTACCTGCCGAGCAATATGCCATACAGACCGGACAGCACCCTGCCATAACCACCGACCAGAATATCAAACGCTATCGTGAACAACTCGATAAAATAGGATTCTGTTTCGATTGGGACCGAGAGATAAGAACCTGTGACCCTGAATATTATCACTGGACACAGTGGGCTTTCATAAAGATGTTCAACCACTATTACGACAACACTGCAAAATGCAGCAAGCCTATAAGTGAGCTTATTGAAAGATTGAGCAAAGAGGGTAGTGCCAACATCGATGCAGCCTGCACAAAAGAGGTAAACATTTCGGCTACCGAGTGGAACGCAATGAGCGAAAAAGAGCAACAGGAGCTGCTAATGAACTGGCGCATAGCCTTCCTCAACGAAACTATGGTAAACTGGTGCCCGCAACTTGGTACCGTGCTTGCAAATGACGAGGTTGTCGACGGAGTATCGGAACGAGGCGGATTCCCCGTGGTACAGAAAAAAATGAAACAGTGGTGCTTGCGCGTATCGGCCTATGCACAACGCCTGCTCGACGGGCTCGACAGAATAGACTGGACCGACTCACTAAAAGAGACACAGCGCAACTGGATAGGCCGCAGCGAAGGAACAGAAATGCAGTTCCACATTAAAGACAGTGATATTGAATTTACCATATTCACCACACGAGCCGACACAGTATTCGGAGTAACATTTATGGTACTCGCACCCGAAAGTGAACTTGTTGCACAGCTCACAACAAAGGAACAAAAAGAGGCTGTTGAAGCATACCTCGACCGCACAAAGAAACGCACCGAGCGCGAGCGTATGATAGACCGCAACGTAACCGGCGTATTCACCGGCTCATACGCAATAAATCCCCTCACAGGCGAAGATATACCCGTGTGGGTGAGCGATTATGTGCTTGCCGGATACGGAACAGGAGCCATAATGGCGGTGCCTGCACACGATAGCCGCGACTATGCATTTGCCAAACATTTCGGCATTGAAATACGCCCCCTTATAGAGGGTTGCGATGTTAGCGAAGAGAGCTTCGATGCAAAAGAGGGTATAATGACAAACTCACCCACAGCTGCATTTGCCGATTGCAAACTGAACCTCAACGGCCTCACCGTGAAAGAGGCTATTGCAGCCACAAAACAATATGTTACCGAAAATAAACTCGGCCGTGTAAAGGTTAATTATCGCTTGCGCGACGCCATATTCAGCCGCCAACGCTATTGGGGCGAACCATTTCCCATCTATTACAAGAATGGTATTCCCACACCCATACCCGAAGAGTGCCTCCCGTTGGAACTCCCCGAAGTTGAGAAATTCCTTCCCACAGAGAGTGGAGAGCCCCCATTGGGACACGCTAAAATATGGGCTTGGGACACTGTAAACAATTGTGTTACAAACAAAGAAAATGTAAACAACGAAACAATATTCCCTCTCGAACTAAATACAATGCCCGGCTTTGCAGGTTCCAGCGCATACTATTTGCGTTATATGGACCCTCGCAACAATAAAGCACTTGTATCGGAAGAAGCCGATAAATATTGGCAGAATGTCGACCTGTACGTGGGAGGAACAGAACACGCAACAGGCCACCTCATTTATTCCCGTTTCTGGAATATGTTTTTATTCGACCTTGGAGTGAGTGTAAAGGAAGAACCTTTCCAGAAACTCATAAACCAAGGTATGATTCAAGGTCGCAGTAATTTTGTATATCGCATAAAAGATACCAATAAATTCGTGTCACTGAATTTATCGAAAGAATACGAAGTAACACCCCTGCACGTCGATGTAAACATTGTGTCGAACGATATTCTCGATATTGAAGCCTTCCGCGCTTGGCGACCCGAATATGCCGACGCTGAATTTATATTGGAAGATGGAAAATATATCTGTGGTTGGGCAGTGGAAAAGATGAGTAAATCAATGTACAATGTGGTTAACCCCGACACTATCGTAGAAAAATATGGTGCCGACACATTGCGCTTGTATGAAATGTTCCTTGGCCCCGTAGAGCAGTCTAAGCCATGGGACACAAACGGAATAGACGGTTGTCACCGCTTCCTTAAAAAATTCTGGGGAATGTTCTTCGACAAGAACGATAATTACATCGTAACAGAAGAGGCAGCAACAAAAGAGGAGTTAAAATCGTTGCATAAACTCATAAAGAAAACCACCGAGGATATTCCTGCATTCTCATACAACACTACCGTGAGTGCATTTATGATATGTGTAAACGAATTAAGTTCACTTAAATGCAACAAGAAAGAGATACTCGAAAAAATTGTAATACTACTTGCACCGTTCGCTCCGCACATAAGCGAGGAACTGTGGGAAAAACTTGGAAACACCACAACCGTGTGTGATGCCGAATGGCCTTCGCTCAACGAAGAGTATCTTAAAGAAGATACAATAAAATACACAATATCGTTCAACGGAAAAGCACGTTTTACAATGGAGTTTGCAGCCGATGCCACAAATGCCGATATTGAATCGACTGTGCTTACCAATGAGAATAGTAAAAAATATATTGAAGATAAACCTATTAAAAAGGTAATCATTGTACCAAAGAAAATTGTTAATATTGTTATTTGACAATAATCTTTAAATATTAAAGTTATGAAGAATTTTTCTTTTCCACGGCCGAGCATAATGTCAGAGTTCAAAAACTATCTTATGATAACATTAGGACTCGCATTATATTCATTTGTGTGGTATTTCTTTATGAGCCCATACGAATTTCTTATTGGAGGTGTAACAGGTGTGGGAGCCATTGTACAATACTCGGTGGGAATACCTATGCAGTATGTATATTTCGGGCTTAACCTCATACTTATAATTATCGCCATAAAGATATTAGGGTGGAAATTTTGCATAAAGACCATATATGCAATAATAACAATGACCATAATGTTGAGTATATCGGAGGTGTTGTTCGAAAATTTCAATGCCTACACCATACTTGGCCCGAATAAAGAGCTCGAAGCCTGTTTGGTAGGCTCAATATTTATAGGAATAGCCATAGCTATCTGTTTTTTAAACAACGGAAGCACAGGAGGTGTGGATATAATAGCGGCAATTGTAAACAAATATAAGGATGTAAGTTTCGGCCGTGCAATGTTTTACATCGACACTGTTATTGTAACAAGCAGTTTCTTCATAATTCCCTCTAACGATATAAGTGTAAGCCTGTCGAGAATGTTTTACGGTTACATAACACTTATAGTGGTAAATATATCGCTCGACTATATGGTGAACAGTAATCGGCAAATGGTACAATTCTTTATATTCTCGAACAATTACGACGAGATTGGATATTATATAACCCGTCACTTGAAACGCGGTGTGACACTGCTCGATTCAACAGGTTTTTACTCTAAGAAAGAGGGAAAAGTAATTGTGACATTGATACGCGCCAACCAATCGAACCAACTGTTCAGTATGATTAAACAGATAGACCCTAATGCACTCATTTCACAGCAAAAAGTTATGGGAGTATATGGCAACGGGTTCGACAAGATTAAAGCAAAAAAAATAAAATTAGAAGAGAATTAGAATGAAACTCGTATTTGCCACCAACAACAGACACAAACTCCAAGAGGTAAGGGATATTTTAGGCGATAGGGTAGAAGTGTTATCTCTAAACGATATAAATTGTAACGATGATATACCCGAAACAGGCAACACACTCGAAGAAAATGCCCTTATAAAAGCACGTTGGATAAACGAAAAGTATGGTTATAACTGCTTTGCCGATGATACCGGACTCGAAGTTGAGGCACTTGATGGTGCTCCCGGAGTATATTCGGCACGATACGCCGGAGAGGATTGTAACCCGCAAGCCAATATGCATAAATTATTGGAAAATTTAACAAATAAAAATAACCGCAATGCACAATTTCGCACGGTTATCGCGTTAATTATAGACAACAAGGAGATTTTGTTCGATGGGGTGGTGAAAGGAGTTATAAGTGAGAGTAAAATGGGGGAGGCCGGCTTTGGTTACGACCCGATATTTATTCCCGAAGGTTATAAAATGAGTTTTGCTCAAATGGATAGCACGGTAAAAAACTCAATAAGCCACAGATACAGAGCTACCAAAAAATTAAATGATTATATAAACAACGGTATTTAATATAAAATACTTGAAAAACAATTAGGTAAATATGATTAAGAGGTTTTTTATCATAGCTTTTATGCTATGCTTGTCGATAAGTATAAATGCCGGCATAGGCGACTGGGCCATTCACACATCGTATCATAATGCAACACAATGCCAAATGGCCGGTGATAAAATATATGTATTGACATCTGGGTCGTTGTTTGTATATGATAAAAAAGACAATTCAATATACACATACGATAAACTTAACAGTTTGAGCGATTTTAATATAGCATACATAAATTATTGCAAAGAAATTGATGCATTGCTCATTGTATACAAGAATGCCAATATAGACATTCTGTATGCAAACGATTATGTATATAATGTATCGGATTTTAAAAACAAGATAATCTCCAATAAAAACATAAACGGAGTGAATGTGTATGGAACAAAAGCCTATCTGAATACAAACTTCGGAGTGGTAATACTTAATTTGGAAAATCTTGAATTCACAAACACATATAATTTAAGCCTCAATACACATTGTTCATATATTTCGGGAAACAATATATATATAGGAACCGATAATGGCATTTACAAGGGTTCTTTGGAAAGCAATCTGCTCGACAAGGCAAACTGGACAAAAATAAACAGCCAAAAAACATACGCAATAAACAGCATAAACAATAAAATTGTGGCTGTTATAGACAAAAAGGGTGCTTGCACAATTAACACCGATGGCTCTATTAATAAAACCATAATAACCAACACCACAAAATATAAATACTCCTACAACTACAATAACAACTTATATATAGGATGGAATAATCAGCTTGCCATAATAGGCAGTGATACCGATTATAAGACCTATACTCCGGCAAGCACAAGTGAATATATACTTGCCGACGGGAATGTTTTTTGGAGCTGTAAAGGCGAAAAAGGGCTTGTAGAAAGTAAAATAGAAGACAATAAACTGATAGATGGTGAAAATTATATAACTCCCAACAGCCCCATACGCAATTATTGCGAATTTATGAAATTCATAGGCGATAGTAAATTACTTATAGCCGGAGGTACACTCAACTATTTCGATTCTACATTTTATCCCGGAACAATCATAGAGTATGATTACACCAATAAAAAATGGATAAACCTACCCGAAGAAGAGGTTAAAAAAGCTACCGGAATAAATTATGTAAATATATGTTCGGTAGATGAAGACCCCACCGAACCCGGTCACTATTTTGCAAGCTCATTCGGACAAGGCCTGTATGAATTCCGCAACGGAGAATTCGTTGCACACTACAACCACAAGAACAGCCCCATTGAAAGCCCCGTTCCCGCCTCAAATAACTATACAAGAATTCCAAGAGTGCAATTCGACCAAGCCGGCAATCTGTGGATAACAAACACAAATGCCAAAAATGTTGTAAAAGTGCTCAAAAAAGATGGCAGCTGGGTAAGTTTACCCTATGAAGATATATCGGAATTCCCAACTATGGTAGATATGATAATAGACACAAGAGGATGGTTGTGGGTAACATCTTACCAAGCTCTTCCGGGACTTTTCTGTGCCAAAATGAATAACACCCCGTTTGATACCAACGACGACCAGACTAAATTGGTTATAAACACTTTTATCAACCAAGATGGTACAAACAATACAATAAACGAGGTATATTGCATTACCGAGGATAAGAACGGAAAAATATGGGTGGGCACAGACAATGGTCTTTTTGTCATAGACGATGCCGAAAAGTTCTTTAACGATGGTACTTTAACTCAAATTAAAGTACCCCGCAACGATGGAAGCGGACTGGCCGACTATCTGTTTGCCGGAGCACCGGTCTCGGCTATACAGACAGATGGCGCAAACAGAAAATGGGTGGGTACCAAAAATAACGGAATATACCTTGTAAGTGCCGACGGGCTCGAAACTATACATCACTTCACAAAAGATAATTCAATGCTGCCATCGAACGATATTAAAAGCATTGCAATAAACAAAAGCCGTGGAGAAGTATTCATTGGAACAAGCGAAGGAATTGTAAGTTATATGAGCGATGCGACTGAACCGGAACCCACCTTGCAAGAGAGTGCAGTGCACGCTTATCCTAACCCTGTAAAAGCCTCGTACAACGGAGTTATTTCAATAGTGGGACTCACACACGGTTGCGAAGTTAAAATAGTTGACGCGGCGGGATATTTGATTACAGAGGGTGTTTCGACAGGAGGGCAATTCAATTGGAACGGACGCAATGCTTCGGGCGATAAAGTTTCGAGCGGAGTTTACTTTGTACTTATATATGACGAGAATGGCGATGAAAGCCTCGCTACCAAAATACTTATTACACGATAAATATTTTAAGACAAGTAAAAACGTAGAGCTTGTACATTAGAGTGCAAGCTCTCTTTTTTATTATAATAGCCGTGGGTACACGGTTTATATAATCGGGAAAAAATGACAGATGATATAATTTACTCTATTCGGCTTTGATATATTTTTATAAGAAATTTAAACTGCTTCTTATACTCCCCGGCTTTCAACAGTTATTATTATATATATTTCCTTTTTAAAAAATTAAAATAAATCAATAATAATAACAAAGTCGGTTAATAAGGTGGATATCTTTTCGAAGAAAATGTTGTTTATTTGTTTATTGTATTATAATTGTAACTTATTCACAATGTATGCATAATATAAATAATTGGTTTTAAGTTAAATAGAGTAGTTATCAACAATTTTTTTACATCTGGTGTATTGAAAAATAAATATCAAAGCAATTAAAGAATCGGTTAAAAAACTACTTATAAATTGATGTAAAAAAGTGGCAAAATAATTTGGCTTTTTAATTATGTTGTCGGCTTAATTGGCAAGTTCGTTTTTCAAAGAAAATTTACCATTATTTTCCATCTATTTATCATCATCTTTTCAACAACATATCAACAATTATAATCAATCTTTTCAACATCTATATTATTTGTTAAAAAAATACAGGAACTGCTTAAAAGCAGTTCCTGTATTAAGTAACCAATATATGATATTGTCGTTTATTTTAGTTTAGCAAGTGCTTCTTTAATTCTTCCTATTGCATTGGTGATATTTTCGTCACTTGTTGCATAGCTCATTCTGAAACACTCTGGGGCACCGAACGATGAACCGCCAACCACAGCTACGTGAGCTTCTGTGAGCAGGTACATTGCAAGGTCGTCCGAATTGTTTATAACTTGGTTATTATAGCTCTTGCCATAGAATGAACTGCATTTAGGGAACAGGTAGAATGCACCTTCGGGTACGTTTACTTCCAATCCCGGTATCTCTTTTGTGAGCTTTACAATGAGGTTGCGACGGCGTTCAAAAGCCTTACGCATCTCCTCAACAGGTTCTTGTGAACCGTTGTATGCCTCTATCGAGGCTATCTGTGAAACAGAGCAGGGTCCGCTTGTATATTGTCCTTGCAGTTTGTTGCAGCCTTTAACAATCCAGTCGGCAGCAGCGAGGAAACCTATTCTCCAACCTGTCATTGCGTATGCCTTCGATACACCGTTTATAATTATTACACGGTCGCGTATTTCGGGGAATTGTGCAATACTCTCGTGTTTGCCAACATAATTTATATGTTCATATATCTCATCAGCAACAACAAAAACTTCGGGGTATTTTGCAAGAACATCGGCAAGTTCTTTAAGTTCCTCTTTTGTATATACCGAACCGGTGGGGTTCGAGGGTGAGCAAAGAATGAGCATCTTTGTTTTTGGGGTGATAGCTGCCTCTAATTGTGCTCCTGTGATTTTAAAGTTCTGCTCAATGCCGGCACTTACTATCACGGGAGTTCCGTCGGCCATTTTAACCATTTCGGGATAACTCACCCAGTATGGAGCCGGTATTATAACTTCGTCACCTTCGTTCACAAGTGCCATAATTGCATTGCACACAGCTTGTTTCGCTCCATTCGATACAGATATTTGTGCTTCGCTGTATTCGAGCCCGTTTTCTTTTTTAAGTTTTTCAACAATAGCCTTGCGCAGTGCAGGGTAGCCCGGCACGGGTGAATAGCGCGACCAGTTGTCGTCTATTGCTTGTTTAGCAACTGTTTTAATTGCGTCGGGAGTATTAAAGTCGGGTTCTCCGACACTCATATTTATTACATCTACGCCTTGTGCTTTTAGCTCTTGGCTTTTTTGTGACATTGCCAATGTAGCCGATGGGGCTAATCTATTGACACGGTTTGATAGTTTGTTCATATTATTATATAGTTCTTTATTTTTTATCGAAATGCAGTGTATGTCCCATTCTCTCGGCTTTTGTATGCAGATAGCGGGAGTTAAAATCATTCGGTTCTATCTCTATGCTTACATTTTCAATTACTTCAAGCCCGTAACTTTCGAGTCCTATGCGTTTTACCGGATTATTTGTGATAAGACGCATTTTGTGTACACCTATTTTTCTTAAAATTTCGGCACCTACTCCGTAATCTCTTTCATCGGCTTTAAATCCAAGGCACAGGTTGGCATCAACAGTGTCCATTCCTTCTTCTTGCAGTTTATAGGCCTTCATTTTGTTCATAAGCCCTATTCCGCGTCCCTCTTGGTTGAGATATACAACGACTCCTTTTCCTGTTTTTTCAATAAGTTCCATAGCTTTATGAAGCTGTGAGCCGCAATCGCAACGTCGTGAGCCGAATATATCACCGGTTATGCACGATGAGTGTACTCTCACAAGTATAGGTTCATCCTCTTTCCACTCGCCTTTGATAAGTGCAACGTGTTCCAGTCCGTTGGATGTTTGTTTGAAAGGTATCAGGCGGAAGTGACCGTGCTCTGTGGGCATATCAACTTCTTCGCCTATTTCAACGAGCGATTCTTGTTGCAGACGGTATTGTATGAGGTCGCTTATGGATATTATTTTAAGATTATGCTCTTTTGCAATCTCTATGAGCTGTGGCATACGCGCCATAGTGCCATCTTCGTTCATAATTTCAATGAGCGCGGCAGCAGGGTAGAGCCCGGCAAGGCGTGCAAGGTCGATGCTCGCCTCGGTGTGTCCCGCGCGACGAAGCACTCCTTTATCTTGTGCATAAAGAGGGTTTATGTGTCCCGGACGGGCAAATGTTTCTACTGTGCTTTGCGGGTCGGCAAGAGCCTTTATTGTTGCAGCACGGTCGTTGGCCGATACTCCGGTGGAGCAGCCCTCGATTTTGTCGATGGTTACGGTGAAGGGTGTTCCTAAAAGACTGGTATTTGTGTTCACCTGAGGGTCGAGCTGTAATTCTTTACAGCGCGACATTGTAATAGGTGCGCATAATACTCCACGCCCGTTCTTTAACATAAAGTTAACAGCTTCCGGGGTTATCTTTTCGGCTGCTATTATAAAATCACCTTCGTTCTCTCTGTCTTCATCATCAACCACTATAAGAAATTTTCCATCTTTAAAATCTTTTATGGCATCATCGATAGAACTCAGTTTAAATTTTTCCATTATATATTTTTTATACAAGTTTGTCCTTTATTAAAATCTCGTTCAGTTCCTTTGAATTTTCTTTCACTTTATTCAGGTCTTTAAACAGACGGAATCTGAATTTCGCCGCTCTTATATATATTATAATTCCCATAGGCACTATTACGAGCGATATTATATTTATCCATTTGTTGCTGAATGGTGATATTATCGTGTTTGTCGATAATACAGGGAAGTAATTTATTTTCGCAACAACCTTTTTGTTTCTGCTATTACCGAATTCTTCTATAAGATTTTCCAAATTATCGTTCAATTCATCAATGGTTTTATCTTTTTCTTTAAAGAAAACCTCTTTAACCGATGGTAACTTGTTAAGTTTGTTATTGATGATGAATTTATCACAATCGCTTATAATTTGTTCGGCTTTTCTATAACCGTTTACATAGTCGGGGTCGTCTATAATAACCTCTTTTAATGCAACATTACGCTTTTCGCGTATGCAGAATAACATTCTGAAAAATTCCTTGTATGAGTCTATGTTGAATATTGCCGAGTCTTTATTCGATTGGTAAGTGAACAATATTCCCAACGGAGCCATCACAAATGTGCTTAACCAACTGCCTATAAATGTGTTCCACTCTCCTTCGCGTGCCATCTTGAAAGCCGACGTGTTAAGCAGATAATAGAAAATAAAAATTGCCACAGATATAAGTACAGGGTACCCTAATCCTCCTTTTCTGACAATAGCTCCCAGTGGTGCGCCTATGAAAAAGAACAATATACAGGCGAGTGAAAGTGTTATTTTATTCCACCAGCTTACTTCGCATTTATTCAACTCCTTGTCAAGGTAGTGCAGCATATTGCTCTTAATTTCGTAGTCGTTTTTCAGTTGCCTTATTTTTGTTAACTGAGCTTTCTTCCAAACTTTCTTGTCATATTTTGTGGCAGTATTGAATATACTGTCGGTATTTATTGCAAACAGATTATTACGGCTCATATATGTGGAATCTTCTCCCGTGTATTCTGTTTTTATGTTGAATACACTTTTCATAGCTCCGTTCCAATATACTTTTCCCAAACTGTCATTGTATATTTTATATATTCCTATACTTTTTTGCAGTTCGAGCATATTTTGGCTTTTTGCATTCTGCTTGAATAGTTCGTTGTCTTTCATTTCGAATTTTCCATCGGTGGGTATCAGAACCACTTTTTTTCGGAAAGTTTCGCGACGATAGGGAACATTCTTCTTTTTAATGCTTTGGTCGGTTATGTTTGAAAATTGCTCTCCCGTGAATAGTTGTATCATAAGATTCTGTTCGTCGGGTGTACTGTCTATTCTACCCGAATCGGCAACAAGAATATTGGCATTTTCAAAACCTCCCGACATATCGTAAATCATCACCTTGTAAAGCATTCCGGTCTCTTTATCCTTTTTCTCTACAAACAGGTTATATCCTTTAATCTGGTCATAGAATACCCCCTCGGGTATCTCCACTTCGGGTGATGTCTGCTTTATGGAATACAGAATGGTATATAATTTCACTTGTGCGTATGGAGCCACCACATTCTGGAAATAGAACGAAATACACCCCAGAGAAACACACAGAACCACAATAGGTGTCATAATTCTTATGAGCGGAATACCGGCAGCCTTCATAGCGAGCAATTCCAGCCTTTCACCAAAATTACCGAATGTCATCAACGATGCAAGCAATATAGCCAACGGGAGTGCCTCGCTCACAAGTGTTATAGAGCAAAGTGAGAAAAATTGTATTATAACAGTCATTTCGAGTCCTTTACCCACAAACTCGTCTACCGACTTCCATAGCATCTGCATAATAAAAATGAACAGGCATATAAGAAACGTGCCCGATAAAAGTTGGATAAAACTCTTAATGATGAATAAATCCAACTTTTTTATAATGCGGAATTGTGGTAATTTCATAATAATACAATTTGTATTTATCTAATTTTGCATCCGTAATGCAAAGATAATGCAAGCCGTGAGCAATACAAAAGAAATTCGTCGGTTTTTACTATATAATGATATATAATATATATAAAATATAAACTGCCTGCACATAAATTCAATGTACAAGCAGCATTATGTTATAATACTATTTCTGTTTTACATTCCCGATTGTCTTCTCAAAGCCTCTATTTGCAAATCCCATAAATTCTTTTGGTCTTCAATTTCCCCTTTCTCGGCAAAATCGGTCACCAGCAAAGTATGTTCTCTTGTAAGCTCGTTAAACGATATTCTCATTTCGAAAAACGTGTGTGGCTCTTCATCGTCCCATCTCAATTTCACATAAACTCCGCTTCTTTGAGTTACAATGTGTGCAGTTCTCTGCTCGGTCTTTCCCCAATGAAAAACAAACGATTTTCCAATATTTTCCACTTTGTCGGCAAACCACGGCGATAATCCGGCAGCAGTTCCTATGTAGCGCCAAATCATATTTGCGCTACCTTTCATAGTATATTCGATACTGAACTTCTCTTTATTCGTCATTTTTTGAACCTCAAAAATTGTTGCGAATTTGTTTATTCGCTGTCGCAAGATAGGAAAAGATATTCAAAAAAACAATAAGCGATTAGATTATATTTAGTTAAATGTAACGAAGTTCCTTTTTAAAACAACCGAAAGGCAGTTTTTTTCTTCAATCATTTTATGCAGCAGTAGTTTTTAAATACTCCCTCGAAAATAAATTTTGACGAAAAACTTTAAAAAGTTTGTCTGTTTGAATAATTAAATATATCTTTGCACCGCAAAAATGCAATGGCGAGATAGCTCAGCTGGTTAGAGCGCATGATTCATAATCATGAGGTCCCCGGTTCAATCCCGGGTCTCGCTACTGAAACGGAGAAAGTTTTAAAACTCTCTCCGCTTTTTGTTTTTAACCGAAAAACAGTGATTATTTCACAAACCTCTTGATGAAAGGTATCTGGTTGAGCGGGAGGTCTTTTTTTATAAAATAACCGACGAAAATAATCAGCAGCAGGGTATTCACTCCCATTTTGGCAATGCTGTTGTTTATCGGCAATATTGCCGATGCGGCATAAAGCACAGCAAAGAGTGCAACGTAACCGAAAATCCCTTTAAGGTCATATTTTGTGGGGTTGCGGCGTTGTCCCACAAAGTAGGATAGTGTCATTGCGGTGAAATAACCGGCCAAAGAGCCTATTGCGCACGCCATATAACTGTAACGTGGAACAAATATTATGTTCACGGCAAAAAGAATGGCACACCCTATGAATGAGAAAATTGCCCCCCAATATGTTTCGTCGTTCAGTTTGTACCAGAATGAGAGGTTGAAATAAATTCCCATAAACACCTCGGCAGCCATCACAATGGGTACCACCTTCAACCCTTCCCAATAATCGGGGTTAATCAAGTGGCGCAGAATATCCATATAGAATACCACCACAAGGAAGGCCATCAGTGCAATGACAATAAAATATTTCATAGCCGTTGCATTTAGGTCCTTGCTGTTTTTTGTAGTGCTGTTTCCAAACACAAACGGCTCGTATGCGTATCGGAAGGCCTGCATCAGCATTGCCATAATGGCGGCCACTTTAACAGCCGCTCCATAAATGCTCAGCTCCATTTTGCCTTGCTGTCCGGGCACAAGCTGTGTGTATATTATTTTGTCGGCGTTCAGATTAAGTATTCCGGCAATGCCGAGCAACAGCAACGGCCACGAATATTTGAGCATACTTTTAAGCAGTGCTACGTCGGCAGTGAAGCGGAATATTCGATATTCGGGAACGAGGAACAGCGTGATGAATGCCGTGCACACAAGGTTTATGAAAAAGACATAGAATGCTTGGTTGTCGGGGGTGTAAAAACTGCCCATTGCATCGGGGTATTCAGCACATATTGCCGGCAACAGCAGAAAGACAAAAAGGTTAAGCGCTATATTGGTGAATATGTTGAGTAATTTAAGTGCTGCAAATTTTATGGGGCGTTTCTGCAACCGCAAAAGCCCGAAGGGAATTGCTTGCAGCGCATCGAGAGCCACCACCACAGCCATAATACCAACAAATTCGGGGTGAGCTTCGTAACCGAGTGTTTGTGATATTGAGGGTAGGAAGGTAAATACTGCAATCAGGAATATTCCACACAATGCGCCTATCACCTGCATCGACATTGAAAAGGTCTTCGACACATTGGCCCCCTCCTTGCTTGCGAAACGGAAGAAAGTAGTTTCGAACCCGAAGGTGAGAATCATAAGCAACAGGGCGGTCCAAGCATATATATTTGTCACCACTCCGTAATTACCGCTCTCCACACTCATTTTGGCAGTGTAGAGCGGAACAAGCAAGTAGTTGAGGAAACGCCCCAAAATACTGCTCATTCCATATATTACCGTGTCTTTTGCAAGTGATTGCAGTTTGCTCATTATGCTGTGTTAAAAAAGTGTTCCTTGTTCTCCGTTGTTGAAACGGCTGCGTCCCAAATGTTTGTAGGCAAGGTCGGTAACCTCGCGTCCGCGTGGGGTGCGCTTTATGAATCCCTCTTTTATGAGGTAGGGCTCGTAAACCTCCTCTATCGTACCGCTATCCTCGCTCAATGCCGTGGCTATGGTGCCAATGCCCACAGGGCCGCCTTTGAATTTGTCGATTATTGTACACAGAATCTTGTTGTCAATCTCGTCGAGGCCGTAACGGTCGATGTTCAAAGCCTCCAATGCTGTTTTTGCAATGGAGTTTGTAATGTGTCCGTCGCCCATCACCTGTGCAAAGTCGCGCACCCGACGCAATAGTGCATTTGCTATACGGGGGGTTCCTCGGCTGCGGCGTGCAATTTCGTATGCAGCCTCCTCGTCGAACGATACATTAAGTATCTGTGCCGAGCGGCCAATGATGCCGGCAAGTGTCTTGCTGTCGTAATATTCGAGGTGCATATTTATGCCGAAACGTGCACGTAACGGGGCAGTGAGCAATCCGCTGCGGGTGGTTGCGCCTATCAGAGTGAAGGGGTTAAGGTCTATCTGTATCGAGCGTGCCGACGGCCCTTTATCAATGAGAATATCTATTCTGTAATCCTCCATAGCCGAATAGAGATACTCCTCTACAATGGGCGACAGGCGGTGAATTTCGTCGATGAACAGCACATCGTTGGGTTCTAGCGACGTGAGAATGCCGGCAAGGTCGCCGGGCTTGTCGAGCACCGGGCCCGATGTTACTTTGAAGCCTACTCCCAATTCGTTGGCAATAATATTGCTCAATGTGGTTTTACCGAGTCCCGGAGGGCCGTGCAAAAGAACGTGGTCGAGCGACTCGCCACGCATTTTTGCGGCCTGAACAAATATTTTAAGGTTGCTCACCACCTTCTCCTGTCCGCTAAAATCGGAAAAGGAGAGAGGTCGCAATGCATTCTCAAATTCTTTGTCGTTATTCTTTCCGCGAATGTTAAAATCTCCGCTCATATAATCATTTTCTTATATTAGAACTTCTATCAACCGCGAAGATAATAATAATTTTTGTATCTTCGCAGTTGCGATGAGTGTATAATTTTTGCAGCAATAATAGAATATGGTTCTAAACTACATTTGGGTAGCATTTTTTTTGATAGCGTTTGCAATAGCTCTCTGCAAACTGGTTTTTGCCGGCGATGTAACAGTGTTTCCGGCCATAATGACATCGACTTTCGACACAGCCCGCACGGCGTTTGAAATTTCGTTGGGCCTCACCGGTGTTCTCTCGTTGTGGATGGGAATAATGAAAATAGGTGAGCGTGGCGGTCTTGTGTCGGCTCTTGCACGGCTGTTAAGCCCCATTTTATGCAAAATATTCCCCGATATTCCCAAAGGACATCCGGCGATGGGTACTATGTTTATGAATTTTTCGGCCAATTTGCTGGGGCTCGACAATGCAGCAACGCCTATGGGCCTGAAAGCTATGCAGGAACTGCAAGAAATTAACCCGAGGAAGGATGTTGCCAGCAACCCTATGATAATGTTTCTTGTGCTCAATACATCGGGGCTCACACTCATTCCCGTGTCGGTGCTTCTTTATCGTGCACAGCTTGGTGCCGCCAATCCCACCGATGTATTTATTCCCATACTCATAGCCACAACCGTTTCCACGGTGGTGGGGCTCATAGCCACAAGCATATATCAGCGCATCAATCTGTTCAACCGCACAATGATGCTTTTTCTCTTCTCCATAATACTGTTTGTTGCGGCAGGAACTTGGGGTATGATGCAGTTGTCGCAGGTGCAGATAGAGGTTGTTTCTACTTCACTTGCCAATATAATACTCTTTTCGGTTATAATAATATTCATTATTGCCGGCGTGCGTGCCAAGATAAATGTTTACGATGCGTTTATCGAGGGTGCAAAGGATGGATTCTCCACCGCGGTGCGCATAATACCCTATCTGGTTGCCATTCTTGTTGCAGTGGGTGTGTTCCGCGCTTCGGGAGGAATGGATGTTATTATGGGTGCCGTGGCGTGGTGTGCCGAGAAGGTGGGAGTGGGCAGCGATTTTGTGGGTGCCCTGCCCACAGCCATAATGAAGCCTTTGAGCGGCAGCGGTGCGCGTGGAATGATGATTGATGCTATGACTACCTACGGTGCCGACTCCTTTGCCGGTCGCCTTGCTTGTCTTTTTCAAGGAGCCACCGACACTACATTCTACATTCTTGCCGTCTATTTTGGCAGTGTGGGCATTAGAAAAACCCGTCACGCGGTTGCCTGCGGTCTTATGGCCGATGCGGCAGGCATTATGGCGGCAATGATCGTGGGCTATATATTCTTCGGGAATTAAAAATATGAATTTATGATAAGTTACCAGACAGAGGGTGTAAGGATGCCCGCAATAAAGCGTCGCGACACAAGCGCGTGGATAAAAAATGTTGCTGCCTCCTATGGCAAAAAGGTTGGCGACATTGCCTATATATTCTGCAACGACGAGAAAATTTTAGAGGTTAACAAGGAATATTTGCAGCACGACTATTACACCGATATTATAACTTTCGACTATTGCGAGGGCGACACAATAAGCGGCGACCTTTTTATCTCTCTCGACACGGTAAAGAGCAACAGCGAGCTTGTGGGCGCAAGCTACGAACAGGAGCTTCACCGGGTAATTATTCACGGCATACTTCACTTGTGCGGAATAAACGACAAGGGAGAGGGTGAGCGTGAAATAATGGAGGCTTGTGAGAATAAAGCGCTTGCGATGCTGTGAGGGTATTCTACAACTTAATCCCGTCGAGCATCTTTACAAAAATTTCGAGCCCCTCGCGTATTTCGTCAATCTTTATGAATTCTCCGGCAGTGTGCGAGCGCACCGACTCACCCGGCCCCATTTTCAGGGTGGGGAAATTCAATAATGCCTGATTCGAGAGGGTGGGCGACCCGAAAGGCTTTCTACCCAATTGAACGGCGCGTTGCACCAACGGATGCTCCTCGGGAATTGACGAGGAATTAAGCCTTGTGGAACGTGCTTTAACATCGCACTCCACGCTGTTGGTTATAATTTCAAGAAGTTCTTTGTTGGAATAACACTCGTTGCTTCGCACATCCACCACAAAGCTGCACTCATCGGGTATTACATTGTGCTGCGTGCCGGCATTTATCTGTGTCACACTCATTTTTACATCGCCCAAAAGTTTCGATGAATTGGGGAATTTATAGTTGCGGAACCACTCGATGTCCTTCATAGCCTTGTAAATGGCATTTACCCCAATGTTGCGTGCCGCGTGCCCCGAAACTCCGTGAGCCGCACAATCGAGTACCATCAGTCCTTTTTCGGCTATGGCGGGTTGCATTCCCGTGGGCTCTCCCACTATGGCGCAGGCGATAGGAGGCAGCAGGGGTATCACAGCCTCTATTCCGTTCCTGCCACTCACCTCTTCCTCGGCCGAGGCAAGGAATACAGTGTTGTATTGTTGAGGTTTTTGGCAGATGAGATAGAACAGTTGAAGCAGTGTTACAAGTGAGCCCCCGTCGTCGTTTGTTCCCAAGGCATATATGGCATTGTCCTTCACTATGGGAGTGAAAGGATGGGTGTTCCACCCTGCAACAGGCTTAACTGTGTCGATGTGTGCATCGAGCAGAAGGGTGGGGCGCGACGCATCGAACCCCGGTGCAATGCACCATATATTGTTAAAGTGGCGATGAATGTCTATTGCCACCGGTGCCGTATTTTCGATGAACAGTTGCAGTTTGTCGGCAGCATCGCTCTCTTCGCGGCTCACCGACGGGGTGCTTACAAGGAGTTTGAGCAACTCCACAGCTTGTGCTATGTGCTTGTCGTTTATCTTCATATGAAGTAGTTTTTGCAAATTTACAAGATTATTCCGTTTACTGCAAATACATTCGGGCCGATTATCTTTATTGCTTGTGTGTGGGTAAATTTTGTCAAGTGGGGTAATATTTGTATCTTCGCGAACTATTATTCTGAAAATAAAGATAAATACGATGATAACAGCCGACCAATTAAAAGACATTAAAGAGCGCACAGCTGCGCTGAAACAATATTTGTCCATCGACGAGAAGATTATTCAGGTGGAGGAGGAGCAGTTGCGCACTCAGGCTCCCGGTTTTTGGGACAATGCCAAAGAGGCCGAGGCTCAAATGAAGAAAGTGAAGAGCCTGCAAGCTTGGATTGAGGGCTACAAAGAGGTTAACAACCGCACCGAGGAGGTTGAGATAGCTATGGAGTTCTATCGCGACGAAATGGTCTCCGAGGCCGAGGTTGACGATGCTTATGCCCGCGCCCTTGCAGCCATAGAGGAGCTTGAACTCAAAAATATGCTTCGTGGCGAGGCCGACGGAATGAGTTGTGTGCTCAAAATAAATTCGGGTGCCGGCGGTACCGAGAGTCAGGATTGGGCTTCTATGCTTATGCGTATGTATCTCCGTTGGGCCGAGTCGAACAAATACAAAGCATCGACCATTAACCTGCAAGAGGGCGATGAGGCGGGTATAAAAACCGCAACAATACAGATAGACGGCCCATTTGCCTATGGTTACCTCAAAGGCGAGAATGGTGTTCACCGCCTTGTGCGCGTGTCGCCCTACAATGCACAGGGCAAGCGTATGACCTCTTTTGCATCGGTTTTTGTAACTCCCTTGGTCGACGACAGCATAGAGGTAGTCATAGAAACAGCAAAAATATCGTGGGACACATTCCGCAGTGGCGGTGCCGGTGGCCAGAATGTGAACAAGGTGGAGTCGGGTGTGCGTCTGCGTTATATGTTTACCGACCCCGATACAGGCGAACAGGAAGAAATCCTCATTGAAAATACCGAAACACGCGACCAGCCCAAAAACAAGGAGAAGGCATTGGCATTGTTGCGCTCTATGCTTTACGATAAGGAACTTAAACGCCGTCAGCGCGAGAAGGATAAGATTGAGGCCGGCAAGAAGAAAATCGAGTGGGGCTCGCAGATACGCTCCTATGTGTTCGACGACCGTCGCGTTAAAGACCATCGTACCAACTACCAGACCTCCGATGTTGGCGGAGTGATGGACGGCAAGATAGATGGATTTATAAAATCGTATCTTATGGAATTTGCCGAGGAGGGCGAATAAAGATGTCCTTGGAGATTGAACGTAAATTCCTTGTTACCGACGACAGATACAAGCAGCAGGCATTTAGCTGCGACCGCATAGCGCAGGGTTACATTTGCCGTCAGGGAGGCAATTCCGTTCGCGTGCGTGTGCGTGGCGGGAAAGGCTTTCTCACCGTGAAGGGCCCCTCACTCGACGGTGGGTTTAGCCGTTACGAGTGGGAGCGCGAAATACCCGTGTCCGAGGCTTGGGAACTTATGAAACTATGTCACGGAGGCATAATCGACAAGTGTCGCTATCTTGTGAAGTGTGGCTCACACATCTTTGAGGTCGATGAATTTTATGGCGACAACGAAGGCCTTGTTGTTGCCGAAGTGGAGCTTGGCAGCCTTTCCGAGTCTTTTGAAACTCCATCGTTCTTGGGGCGTGAAGTTACGGGTGAAGCAAAATATTACAACGGTCATCTGTCGCGCCTCCCCTATAAGCTGTGGAAAAGCAACGTATAACCTATTTAATGTCGTTATTGTTCAGCAATTTATATTTCTTTAAAACAGGCTTGGTAACATAAATGCTGAAAAGTGCAGCCAGAAGAACCCCAAGCGTGTTAAATAGAATATCCCACCAATCGCCGCCACGATGCTTTGTGGTGAACTCTTGCAGTAATTCTATCGCCCCGCTGAAAAGTATAGGCCCTATAATAGCACCCCAAAAAATATTCTTTACATTCGATTTTGCGTGCGACATAAAATACTCCGCCCACAGAATTACACAAAATCCGCCATACATAAGCGTGTGCGCAAGTTTATCAATATTGTCTATTTCGTTTAAAGCGGTTTTTGGTGGCTTAAAAAACGACAAATAGATAATTGCCGCCAATATTACAAGCGATAGAGGGTATCTTTTTAAAATTCTGTCGATGCGTTCAACGAACATATAGGTTTTATTTCTAAATTTGCATAACAATGCAAATATAACACCCCAAAATAGGTGGAATTATGTTTTTAAATAATTTTAATATGAGGTTTTATCTTTATTTCACAAAAGGGCAACGCAGGGGTATACTCATTTTACTTTTATTAATAATTATCACCGTTCTTTTGCGTTGGGTGCTTTAAATACAAAAAAGCATAGATTTACCACTGTTAACAATTTTTAACAATGGGGGGGGTAATTGCTCGACTTTTTAATCTAACTTTGGAAAAATTTTAAAAAGTTTAATCAAATATCTTATTTACGATGAAAAAGTTATTTATAGCAATTGCAGCTTGCGCAATGTTTGCAAGCTGCTGTACAATCCCCACTCCCATTACAGCAACATCTAATGTTGTAGGAAGCAAATGCGGTACAACCACAAGCGTTAAGATATGCCACATTTTCGGTGTAAATGGTAATCGCTCGGGTATACAGCAGGCTGCGAAGTGGGCCGGTATAACCAAAATCTCTCACGTGGATATGTACGACAAGACAATCTTCTTTGGCTTGGTTAAGAAACGCACAATCAAAGTGTATGGTGAGTAATCAATTGTTTTTATGACAAAAAAGGTGGCAATTTGTTTGCCACCTTTTTTAGTTTCTTTGCACAAATATGCAAACATTGTTGTTTGTCGCTATATATATTGCGGCAAATAAATTAACAGACAACCTCAAATACTGTTCTTATCCTCTAATCGGTGCAATTTATAGAGGTTGCGGGCAATTTTTCTGTATTGTTTCATTTTGGGCATATTACGCATAACAGGGCGTATATATCGCATACTCGGTATAGCCGCAAGTGTTATAATACCCAAAATAGTGAACCATCCCAAAATTTGTTTTGCACTCACCATCAACGCTTGTCGCGCAAGTTCACCATAAAGTTCTCCGTTGTGCATACCGGCAGCCATTCTGTTCACAGCATCGAGTTCCCATCCAAGATTCATACAATTCTCCCTTATTAGAAAATTCATTAAGTTGGTCACAAGTGCGGCTGCGGCCACGCTACCCACCCCTGTTCTTATAAATCCCAATATACCTATCGGTTGCAAGAAATATTTGAAAGGTATGTTTTTTATCGAATAGAGCGTCAGGGTCACAAAAAGTGTCGTGTATCCGGCGCCACGCAAAAATGCCGGAATATAGAACATATACAAGGCTGTGCGCGAATCGATGAGAAAGTACATTATACCTTGATAACTCACCAAACAGGCAAAGCCTGCGAAAACAATCCACTTGTAGAACATCTTTCTTATAACCAGCGTATAGAAAGAAAACAGTGAGCCGCAAATGCCACCGGCAAGCACAACCCAATTTATGGAAACAGTGCTTATGCCGTGAAAGTGCAGAATACCACTTGTCATAACTCCTTCGATAGTGTTTGGCGTGGCAAGTAGCAACGACATTATCATTATGAGCAAAAGACTGCTCTTGAAACCCTTATACCCGAAAATCTCGGGGCTGAAAAATGGTTGTTCGGCTGTTAACATTCGACGGATGGCAAGCAATAGCGATATAATCGAGACGACCGTCCCGGTACAAATATACTGCGAATCGAACCACTCAAAATGCTTTCCGTATAGCAGAGTGTATGACGATGATAGCAGAAACACGCTCCATAAAATAAATCCCTGCCAATCAATCCCGGTAAGTGGGTATTTGTCGGTGAGCCGTATATTCTTCATAAACAGTGTTGCTGTCAGTGCTACGGCCAACAACAATGCAGCTATAAACAAGTGCATATATCTCCAATTATAAAAAAAGTCGAGATATACAGTTGCAATTCCGGATAGCTGTATGGCACTTAAAATTATACAGAACAACACGCAGAAGAAGATTGTCTGGTCGTGGTTGGGAGCGAGCTTTCCTTGTAGGGTAGACATACACTCGAACGTGCCTGACAGACGGCACATACCTACAATGAAACTTGTTGCCATTATGAGTATGAGATTGTCTGTGTTCATTATAATAATATTACACACGGCTATGGTCGTCGCTGCAGCTATAATTATGCTACGCGACTTAAACCTGAATTTTACGCGAAAGAGCAGCGGAAAAGTCACGGTTAGTCCAATGAACGATGCGTATGCGGCCATCATCACATCCTCCTGCAAAAGAGTTTTGCAGCCTACAAGTTGGTTCGTTGCTGCAAGGTAAACGCCACCCGACAGTTGAAAACAGCAGGCAAAGGCGATGAGCAGTGCGAATTTTACGTTGTGAGGTACGAAATCCTTAAAGGTTGGTATGCGGAACGGCCCTTGTTGCCAATTATTTCCCATTAGAATTTTATTTTACATTCAGCATTCATTCCACTGCGCAAGCGAGCAATGTCATCAGCATTGTTCTCTTCGGTAAATTCAATGTGTACGGGTATGCGTTGCTCCACTTTAACAAAATTGCCGGCCGAGTTATCGGTGGGGACGAGCGAGTAGGAAGCACCTGTTGCATAGGATATTGCGTGTACACGTCCTTTGAAAGTTACATCGGGCACGGCATCTACCAGAATGTTTACGCTCTGCCCCTCTTCTATGTTTGTCGTTTGTGTCTCCTTGTAGTTGGCAATTACCCATTTGTGGTTGCTCTCGACAAGATTGCCAACTGTCTGTCCGGGTTGTATTAGTTGCCCCGTCTGAATGGCTTTGCGTCCCATAACACCATCGGCCGGTGCTGTGATTATGGTGTATGATAGGTTGATTCTTGCAAGTTCGAGTGCTGTTTCGGCCAGTTTTACAAATGAGTTCTGTTGTTCGAGGCGCATCGAAATTTCTTCGCTCACAAGCGATGTGCTGCGGCGTTGTATTTGCATAGTATTATATTTTGCCACCACCGCTTCGTAGTTTGTCTTCACATTGTCGTGCTGTTGCTTGGTAACAGCACCGCAGGCAAACAGTTTTTCATAACGTTCATACTCTCGACGGGAGTTGTCCAAGCGCACTTTGATTTCTTCCAATGATGCTTCGGAAACGCTTATGTTGTTGCGGGCTGTGGTTGCAGTGGTTGCTGCCGCTTCACGATTTTGCAGTGCCTTTTGAAGGTCGGCCTCGGCCTGTGCCACTCGCAGTCGGTATTCTATGTCTTCTATAATAATAAGAGTGTCGCCTTTTTTCACCGGGCAGAACTCCTGAAATTTAATCTCCTTTATATAACCTTGTACGCGTGAGTTTATCGGGGTTATGTGCCCGCGCACCTGTGCGTTGTCGGTGTACTCTACTCCTATGTGTATGAAATTCGATATTATCCACAAAAGAGCTGTTACTATTGCAATTACTGTAATTATATTAAGAATGTCGGCTTTTGTTTTTTTTATATCTTTTTTCTCCATAATTGTTTTTTTGTTTGGTTTACAATGTTCCTGCTGTACGTTTCAGGTTGTGATAGCTGTATATGAGATTTATGCGCGCGTTGACAAGTTGAAGCTGTGCGTTTAATTTTGCGTTGCTTGCATCAATCATATCGGTTATTAGTGCGAGGTCATTAAGATAGCGGTTGTTTACAACGTTGTAGTTCTGTGTAGCAAGTTCCACACTTTTCTCTTGTGTTTTAAGGTGCTGGGTAGCTTGTTCAAACATAATGTATGCATTGTTCATTGCAATCTCGTTCTCCTCCTGTGCAAGGTTCAGGCTTTCTTTGGCACGTGTGGTTCCCAACCGTTCTATGCGACATTTCTTGTTGGCCTTCCATAATGAGGATAGGTTATAACGCACGCCCAGCCCCACATACCAATAGTTGAAATTCTTGTCTATTGTAGGCACTTCTATGGTTATGGGGCCGTCGAAGTGGTTGGCGGCTACAAGTGCTACTTGCGGCAATTTTGCTGCTTTCGCTGTTTTTTCTTTCTGTTTTTGCAGGGAAAGTCCAAGTGATGCCATTTGCAGTTGCGGATTGTTGTTATCGGCGCATTCTTGCCATTCTTTTATGCTTCGTACAGGCAATATGTTGTTCATCAGAGCACTGTCGGGTACGATGATTGTGCCTATTGGCAGATTAAGGGTAGATGTTATGCGGTGGTTTATTATGCGGGTGTTGTTTTTTGTGTCGTTCAACAATAATAATAGTTGTTCAAGTTGAAGTTCGTAGCGCGTAATGTCGTTTTTCAACGTAACTCCCTGTTCGTACTTTTTTTCTATGTGTTTGAGTAATAGGCGTGCTTGCTCGATGTTCTTTTCGAGTACCATAGCCCTGTTGTTCAGCTTAAATAGTTCCAGATAGTAGCCGAGTAGCAAGAAACGCATATTTTGTTTGGTGAGTATAATATTCTGTTCGGCAATTTCTTTTTCTATTTTGGCCTGTTTTATACCTGCGCTTATGGCACCCCCGGCATAAATAACCTGCGATGCTTTTATTGCAAAATTGTTACCCCAATGTGGCATATCGGCATTAGTGCCACTTTTAAAGTCGCGTTCAACGATACATCCGTCACCAAGAAAACTAACAGATAACGATGTTTCCACTTCGGGCAGTAGCGCGCTTTTAGCGGCTTTCACCCCTTCGGCAGCTTGCAGTGCTTCGATGTGTGAGATTTTAACACTGCTGCAATTGTTGTCGCATAGTTCAAAAAGTTCGTCAATGGTTACGGCACGTTCTTGTGCGTGCGCATCATAACCCAATAGCAATATTGCGGTTATTGCTATGAGCAAATAAAAATTTCTCATTTATAATAGTTTTAATGTGTAGGAAATGCAGCCTGTGATACTTTGTGGTTGAGGCTGTTGAGTTGTTGTGTCAATTTGAATGACGAGTGTCGAAAAGGTAGTTCCAGAAAGGAATAAGTATATATATTGCGTAATGCTGCATTTGTCGATAATACTCTTTTTGAGTATTGCAAAGATAGTGCAAGCCGAGAGCAAAAAAAATAAGTTTACCTATTTTTTTTGCCGAGGCGCCGCCTATCTTGGCGTAGTCAAAGATAGTGCAAGCCGCTATTGTTTACCTATTTTTTTGCCGAGGCGCCGCCTATCTTGGTAGTATACAGTAAATAACAATAGGCAAAACGTGAGTTTATTTGTTCGTTTTTACTATATTTGCAAATAGAAACAACTAACAACAATTATGAATATGAAAAAAGCTCTCATAACCGGTATTACAGGGCAGGACGGTTCGTTCCTTTCCGAATTTCTGTTAAGCAAGGGGTATGATGTTCACGGCACAATACGCCGTTCATCGGTCGATTTTCGTGAACGCATTGCACACCTCGAAGGGAATCCCCATTTTCACTTGCATTATGCCGACCTTGGCGACTCGATGAGTCTTCTGCAAGTGATAGGCAAGGTGCGTCCCGATGAAATTTATAACCTTGCTGCGCAAAGTCACGTTCAGGTGAGTTTCGACTCCCCCGAATTTACCGCAAATGTCGATGCTACCGGAGTATTGCGCATTTTGGAGGCAGTGCGTCTTTCGGGCCTTGCCTCAACCTGCCGCATATATCAGGCATCAACCTCGGAGCTTTATGGAAAGGTCGAGGAGGTTCCGCAGAATGAGAATACCCCCTTTCACCCTTACAGCCCCTACGCTGTCGCTAAATTATATGGCCATTGGATAGTGAAGGAGTATCGCGAGGCCTATAATATGTTCTGCTGCTCGGGAATATTATTCAACCACGAGAGTGAGCGCCGAGGCGAAACATTCGTTACGCGAAAGATTACTCTTGCTGCGGCACGCATTGCGCAGGGCAAGCAGGATAAGCTCTATCTGGGCAACCTCTCTTCGTTGCGCGACTGGGGCTATGCAAAGGATTATGTGGAGTGTATGTGGCTTATGTTGCAGAATGAAAAGCCCGAGGACTTTGTTATTGCAACAGGTGTTCAGCACTCTGTGCGCGACTTCTGTTACTATGCCTTCAAGCATGTTGGCATAGAGCTTGAATTTGTGGGCGAGGGGGCCGACGAGAAGGGTATCGACAAGGCTACCGGCAGAGTGCTCATAGAGGTGTCGCCCGACTTTTTCCGCCCCACCGATGTTGTGAACCTTTGGGGCGACCCTTCAAAGGCTCGTCTGAAACTCGGCTGGGACCCGCAACGCACCACCTTTGAACAGCTTGTAAAGATTATGGTCGATTCGGATATGGCCAAAGTGGCCGTGGAGCGTGCCGAGGAACACATACGTACCAATCTTGCCGAGTATCTCGAACGCGGTATTGTAAAATAACCCCTTTTTATGGAAAAAGACGCAAAAATATATGTTGCGGGCCATCGTGGAATGGTAGGCTCGGCCATTGTGCGCGAACTGCAACGCCAAGGTTACATCAATATAATAACCCGCACACACGCCGAGCTCGATCTCTGCCGTCAGGAGCAGGTTGAGCAGTTCTTTGCGGCCGAAAAGCCCGAATACGTCTTTCTTGCCGCTGCCAAAGTGGGCGGCATTGTGGCCAACCACACGGCCCTTGCCGATTTTATGTACGAGAATATGATGCTCGAAATGAATGTTATAAACGCCGCGTGGCGCAACGGCTGCAAGAAACTCGAATTCTTGGGCTCCTCGTGCATCTACCCCCGTATGGCTCCGCAACCAATGAAGGAGAGCTGCCTGCTCACTTCGGAGCTTGAACCAACAAACGAGGCTTACGCCCTTGCCAAAATATCGGGCCTCAAATATTGCGAGTATCTTAATCGTCAATATGGCACCGATTACATAAGCGTTATGCCCACCAACCTTTACGGGCCCAACGACAACTATCACCCCACCCACAGCCACGTGCTTCCCGCGCTCATACGCCGTTTCCACGAGGCAAAAGAGGCCGGTGCCCGCGAGGTTACCTGCTGGGGCGACGGCACCCCTATGCGCGAATTTCTTTATGTCGACGACCTTGCCAACCTGTGCGTTTTTCTTATGAACAATTACAGCGGCAACGAAACGGTGAATGCCGGCACAGGCAAAGAGGTGAGCATAAAGCACCTGACCGAGCTTGTTGCAAAGGTCGTGGGCTACGACGGCACAATTCTGTGGGACACCACAAAGCCTAACGGCACTCCCCGCAAACTGCTCGATGTGTCGAAGAGCGCATCGCTGGGGTGGCACTACACCACCGAGCTTGAAGAGGGCATCCGCCTCTCCTACGAAGATTTCTTGAACAACCCAATGAGGGCGGAGCGATAAATTTAGAAAATTAAACAGTTTCTTGATTTACTGAACAACTTTTACAAACAAAAGGCGGTGACCCAAAAGTAAAACAGGTCACCGCCTTATTGTAAAATTAGAATTGATTACTCTCCGTATACTTTGATTGTGCGTTTCTTAACCAAGCCAAAGAAGATTGTCTTGTCGTACATATCCACGTGAGAGATTTTGGTTATATCACCAAACTTCGCAGCCTGCTCAATACCCGACCTGTTACCATTCACGCCAAAGATGTTGAATATCTTAACGCTTGTGGTTGTACCACATTTGCTACCCATAACATTAGATGTTGCTGTAATGGGAGTGGGGATTGTACAGCAGCTTGCAAACATTGCGCAAACTGCAATTGCTACAAATAACTTTTTCATAGTAAAATTTTTAATGCCAAATGGCTGTTAATAATTAAATAGCTAATTTATAGACACTTGTTCCAATACGTACAATATAAACTCCGCTTTGTTCAAGAACAAAGGAGCTATCTTGTGTTGTCTTTACAAGTAGTCCATTTTGATTATAAATATTTATTGTTTCACCTAATGGAAGTCCTGTTACTGAAACCACATTTTTATTTACAAATAAACGAATATCCAGTGCGTCGTTTGAAATACTTTTTATATTAGTTGTAGTTTCAATCATAGCAAAAACCACGTTTAGTGTTGCATTTTCTTCTAATTTAGAAAATGTAAGTTTCGTTTCATCCTTTTCATACGACTGCTCTATGCCATTTAATGTAATAGAATGTATTTCATAATTTGTATCTGGTGTTATTTTTATTTTAACAGGTTCAATATTTGTTGCATTTATAGCAAACATACCATTAGGCAGAACAACAGAAAGCCAATATTGCTCCGGCTCGTTGACTATTATGCTACAAGTTGCTGAAACATTACTACCATCGGTGGATGAACATATAATATCACAAGAACCGGGACCAACTGCTGTTACAACCCCATTAGAAACTAATGCAACATCTGTATTATTGGAAGTCCATGATAAATCCTTATTATAAGCGTCATTAGGCAATACATTTGCAACAAGAGATATTTCATCTCCAATATTCATGATTTTTTCTGTTGCATCTAATTCAATAGATGTTACCTTGGTTGGTTCATTAACTGTAACAACACAATAATTTCCAGCCCCACTCCCATCTTGTGCTCTTGCCCATATCCAAACTTTACCTGCACCACGTGCTGTAACCAATCCATTGCTATTTACCGATGCCACACTATAATTTTCGGTGCTCCAATTCAATGAACGATTTGTTGCATTGGTAGGATATGCTGTCGCAGTAATATTTAATGTTTCACCAATATTCATTGTTGCATTTGAAGGTGATATTTGAACATTTGTAACATATACAACATTTGATTTGACTGTTATTTCGTAATAAAAATTCATTGTACGATAATAGCCATCAATATAATATGAACAATAATAATTAAGACGAGCGGGAGATGCTACTGACATACCTTTGATAGTACAGGTTGAATTGGTACGCGATTGTATCGAAATAGCAGAACTTCCCGCAGCCCACGTTGCAGAAATACCGGTAGCCTTTTTAAGCGTATTTGCATAGGCTGATGATATAGACACGGTAACGGTATTACCTTGTGTTACGGTGTATTCGCCATCCTTTGCTTGTGCGCTTATTTCTTCTGTAACCATTGTAAGAATAGACAAAAGCATTACCGGTAAAAATTGATAAATAAATTTCATCATTGATTTATAATTTTGTAATTATTGTAATTTATGCATCAACAGAAAAGGACTAAAATAGGCTGTTTTATTTTTTGTTGACAATGGCAAATGTAATTCAAAAGATTGAGTAATTACCCCCCCATTGTTAAATTTTGTTAACAATGGTATTCTTGTGGTTTTTTGCAGATTGAGCTGCGGTATTTTTTTCTCTTTATATAATTGCCGTCTGCTTTATTTGTTTAAATTTGCACTTCGCGTAAAAACAATTAAGAAAATGAAAATAGCAATAATAGGAGCGGGTAATATGGGAGGAGCGATAGCTCGCGGCCTCGCCCTCACCGCCCAAGGTACCGATATTTTTGTGTCGAACCCCTCGACATCCAAGCTCGATGCACTTCGCGAGGATTTTCCCTCTATAAACACCACCACCTGCAACAGTGAGGCTGCGCAGGGTGCCGACATTGTGTTCCTTGCCGTAAAGCCGTGGAAAATGGAAGAGGTTATTGCCGAGCTTAAACCCACGCTCGACTACGAGAAACAGATAATAGTTTCGGTTGCAGGGGGAGTGGGCAGCGACTCGCTCGATGGTTGGTTGCAGAAGGGTGGTGAGCCCTTGCCTGCGCTCTACATTGTAATTCCCAACACTGCAATAGTTGCCCGCGAAGGCGTTACATTTATCCGTGGCAAACGCACCGCCGAGGCTGCCGACAGGGCAATGCTTGCACTATTCTCTCCGCTTGGTCTTGCAATGATGGTGAGCGAGGAACTTATCCCTGCCGGCACTTCGCTCGCATCGTGTGGCATTGCATACGCCTTGCAGTATATTCGTGCAGCAGCCGAGGGTGGTGAAGAGCTTGGTTTTTCGGCAGCCGATGCACAAGCTGTGGTTATGCAGACTATAAAAGGGGCATTGAGTGTGCTTGCAGCCAATGGAACAACGCCCGAAACAGAAATTAACCGTGTGACAACCCCGGGAGGGCTCACCCTCAAAGGCCTTGCGGCAATGGAGGCACAAGGCTTCTCGAAGAGTGTGGCCGAAGGGTTACAGGCTTCAACAAAAAAATGATAATCCTATGCAGACAACATATAAACGTATAGCCGTAAAAGTGGGCAGCAATGTGCTCACCCGTGCCGATGGAACGCTCGATGTAACGCGCGTGTCGGCCATTGTCGATGAAATAGCCGCTCTTCGCTCTATGGGCGTGGAGGTGGTGCTCATCTCCTCGGGAGCGGTGGCAAGCGGTCGCAGCGAACTGAAAGGCGTGCCTTTGCGACAGCTCGATACTGTGGGGCAACGCCAATTATTCTCGGCAGTGGGGCAGGCGAAGCTCATAAACCGTTACTACGAACTTTTCCGCGAGCATAATATCCCTGTGGGGCAGGTGCTCACAATGAAAGAGAGTTTTTCCACCCGCAGCCTCTATCTTAACCAGCGCAACTGCATTATGGTGATGCTCGAAAATGGGGTACTGCCCATTGTGAACGAGAATGACACGGTGAGCGTTACCGAGCTTATGTTCACCGACAATGATGAACTTTCGGGCATAATAGCCTCGATGGTCGATGCACAGGCACTCATAATATTGAGCAACATCGACGGTGTATATAACGGCGTGCCCGGCAGCGAAGGGGTGGAGGTTATACGCCGTGTGGAGCCGGGAAGGGAACTTGCCGACTATATTCAGGCCACAAAGTCGAGCTTCGGTCGCGGGGGAATGATGACAAAGTGCAACATTGCCCGCAAGGTGGCCGAGGAGGGTATTGCCGTCTATATTGCCAACGGCCGTCGCGACTGCATTCTCACTTCGTTGGTAACTGCGCCCGACAGCGTTGTATGCACCTGCTTCTCTCCCTCGGAGGGCAGTGTGTCGCCTATAAAAAAGTGGATAGCCCATAGTTCCGGCTTTGTGAAAGGTACAATATTCCTTAACGACAAGGCAGTTGCCGCTGTGTGTGGCGACAAGGCTGTGAGCATTCTCCCCGTAGGGGTTGTAAAGGTCGAAGGAACCTTCTATCGCGACGACCTTGTGCAGGTGGCTGCCACAGATGGTGCCATTCTCGGCGTCGGGCGCATAGCATACGACAGCGACGAGGTCAAAGAGCTTGCCGGCAAGCACGGTTGCAAGCCCGTGGTACATTACGATTATTTATACATAGAATAGGATATTATGGAGCTTAACGATATTTTCAAGAGTGTGAAGAGTGCCTCGAAAGGGTTGCTTAAATTAAGCGAAGAACGTGTGAACGAAGTGTTGCTTGCTGTTGCCGACGCGGCAGTGGAGCATACTCCCGAAATTCTTGCCGCCAACAATGAAGACCTTGCCCGAATGTCGCCCGAGGATCCGAGATACGACCGTTTGCGCCTCACGGCCGAGCGCATCGAGGCCATTGCCGCAGATATGCGCAAGGTTGCCTCTCTACCCTCGCCGCTTGGTCGTGTGCTCAAAGAGAATACCCTCGCCAACGGGCTGCAACTAACCCGCGTGAGTGTTCCCTTCGGTGTTATCGGCGTTATTTATGAGGCGCGTCCCAATGTCAGCTTCGATGTCTTTGCCCTCTGCTTGAAGGCGGGCAGTGCCTGCGTGCTCAAAGGCGGCAGCGATGCAGAAATGTCGAACAAGGCCATTGTGGCGATAATACGTTCGGTTCTTGCAGGGTTCGGGATTGACAAGCACACGGTGGAGCTTCTGCCCGTGGAGCGCGAGGCAACAGCTGCCCTTCTTAATGCTCGCGGCTTTGTCGACCTTCTCATTCCCCGAGGCAGCAGCGGCCTCATAAACTATGTGCGCTCCAATGCCACAATCCCAGTGATTGAAACGGGTGCGGGCGTGTGTCACGCTTACTTCGACTCGTCGGGTAACCTCGAAAAGGGAATGGCCATCGTGAACAACGCAAAGACACGCCGCGTGAGCGTGTGCAACGCGCTCGACTGTCTGCTGGTGCACACAGCAAGGCTGGGCGAGCTTGCAGCCCTTTGTGCCCCGTTGCAGCATAGCAATGTTAAGATATATGCCGACGCGGCCTCTTATGGTGCTCTTGCCGGCAGCTATCCTGCCGAACTTCTTTTCCGTGCCACGGCCGATAGTTACGGTACCGAATTTTTGAGCTATGCAATGGCGGTAAAAACAGTCTCCTCGGTCGATGAGGCTGTGGAGCATATATCACTCTATGGGTCGGGACACAGCGAGTGCATAATAGCCGAGGACGAGGCTGCAACAAAGACATTTACCCTTTTGGTAGATGCAGCCTGCGTATATGCCAATGCGCCCACCTCCTTCACCGACGGTGCGCAGTTCGGCCTTGGTGCCGAAATAGGAATAAGCACACAGAAACTGCACGCTCGCGGTCCTATGGCACTCGAAGAGATTGTCACCTATAAATGGATTATAAAAGGCAACGGGCAGGTGCGTGAATAGGCACCGCCCGTTGCTTTTCTGTTTCTTTTGAAAGCTCGCCGATAATTATTGTCATTGGCTCGCTTTTCTATTCGCATCCCCCGCGGCAACATATTAACGTTGCTTCGCGTGACTATTGCTGAAAAGCTCGCCGATAACAAAACTTGTTTTATTATTCGAAGAAGCGGAACGCATTGTACCACTCCATTTTTCTCTTTGCAAGCTCACTGCCGTGCTTTTCGGCAAGGCGGTACCAGCGTGCCGCTGCAAATTCATTCTTCTTTGTACCCCTTCCCTTTTCGTAACAGTATGCTACGCGCTCTATGGCTTCCGGATGTAGTTTGTTCCCGGCCTCGTAGTACCAATGGAAGGCTTTTTTACGGCTCTTTTTCACATATATTCCCTTCTCGTGGAATTGTGCCAGCTTGAATTGTGCCTGTGTGTGTCCGGCTTTTGCTGCGCGAGTGTAGTAGTCGCCTGTGGGGCGTTTGCGCAGTTTGCGTTTGCTTAATCCGGCGGCAATATCCTCTTTCTCCATAATTTCGGCAAGAGTGAAGAGAGCAACCGGTTCTTCCTGCTCGGCAGCCTTTGTGTACCAGTTGTATGCGGTGGCACTATCCTGTTTAACCCCCACACCCTTCATATAGCAGTCGGCGAGTATTGTTTGCGATGCGGCGTAACCATTCTCGGCCGACAGGGTGTAATATTTTATTGCGAGCGAGTCGTTCTTGGGTGTGCCCACTCCGTGCATATAACAGCTTGCGAGGTTGTGCAGTGCCTGTTTGTTGCCCATATTGGCTGCTTTGCGGAAATTGCGGAAGCCCTCGATGCTGTCCTTTTCGGTCCCTTGCCCCAACATAAGGCACACGGCACGGTTGAATATAGCATCGGGGTAGCCGAGCGATGCTGCCTCACTGAATAGACGGAAGGCCTCTTTATACTCCTTGTCGCGATAAAGTTTGCGTCCCTCTTCGTTTTTCAGGAAACAGTGGGCAAGCAGTTCGGGAGTATCTATGCCTGTTATTGGCTTTATGGAGCGTTGCGCCTCGGCCGTCAGCTTCACTCGGTCGTTTGCGAGGCGTGTGAACATTGTGCTGTCGGTGCTGTAATAGGTTCCATCGGCATACCCCTCAACATCTACGTTAATGTTCCTTGCGGTGGTATTGTTGAATAGCTCAACTTCTATCTTTCCATTCTTGCTCCTTGCTTGCGGTACCCACAGAAGAGTGCGGCGATAGTCGCACAGGTTGCTGTCGGGGCGCAGGTTGCTGTAATCGGGGGTATAGAATTGCTTGCTCTCGGTGTATCCGTACACAAGGGTGTAACGAGTGCTGCTGCTGTGCGATAGCGATGGAATTATTCCGCTTGCCTCGTCTTTTTCGTTGTTGGGTATGAAGCAGGCAACGTAGTTGGGCATTTTGTCGTCCTGTGCGGCCTTGCTCCTTTGTTCGAATATGATTGCATCGGGCGCATCGTCGATGTTCCAATTCCTTGGCGGTATTCCGGTCTTTCCTGTGAACGAGTGGTAGAAGTGTGAGTAATCGTATGTATTTATGCTTTTTTTGTTGTTTGCCTGCTCTCCCCCTCCTGTGTAGAGTCTGCGGGTCTTTTCGTCGGAACGTATTATAATCTCCTTGAAGTTAAGCATCTTGGCAATGTTTACGCCGCCGGTGTAGTCTTTGTCGCTGCGTGGAATGCTGTCGGTGTGGTACTCACCGTCGAGCACCATACCCTGTATCCAGTAGCACCAATTGAGATTGTGCCGCCAGAATGCACTGCGCAGAATATCGACTGCGGTGAGAGTGTTGCGGTAGGCCGGGTCCTGTATGAGGAAACTGCCCGATTGGCGTATTTTGCTCATTGCTCCTCCATAAATATCGACCACAACTCCGTTCCCGCCACCTCCATAATGGTTGCCGCTCATTACACTGAGGTCGAACGATGATAGTGTGGGCTCGCCAAGCGAATATTGTTTTATGCCGTAGGGATTAGACCTGTTAAATGTTCCATTCATAAAACTTTGTTCATTGTGTCTGCTTGTGAGGTAGCCCGTCGGGTCCCACGGGTCTATGCGGTTGGTGAGGTAGGTTACATCCTGTGCATACTCCCATTCATCGAGAAAATCGAGGCGCATTTCGCTTCGCGGAGGGCGGTAGTTGCTGCTGCGCTTCTTTTTCGATACAACCTCCACCTGTGTGAGCAGATATTCGAATGGGTTAATCTTTATAATCTCTTCTTTCTCTTCTTTCAGCTTCTCCTCGGTGAGTGCTTTCCCGGTGTTGCGCTCCCAATAGCTGTATAGGCGCATTGCGGGAGAAAAATAACGGTCGAGGTTGAATGTGAATATGCTGTCGGCCGATGAGAGGGTGTTGAGCGTGGGGGTGAGTCGTGCCACCTTCTTGCCATAGAAATCCTCTGTGTTCAGCCGGAATTCCCCCTTTTCATCGGTGGTAAAGTCGTATGTGGTAACAATGCTGTCGCGATAGGTTATTTCGAATTTTACTTTGCTGTTGGGGATGTTGGTGACCTTGTATTTATCGAGCTTTCCTATTCTGCGGTTGGGCTTCTTTTTAATGAATCGTCCCTTTATGGTTATTCCTTTCTCTATGGGCTCGGCAAGGTCGGCAAACCTGTTGCATAGCTTGTTCCAATCGTACGATGTCCAGCCGTGTGTGAGCATAACAAGGTCGAGCTCATCTGTGCGGTTCTTGTTTGCGGGGTCGAAGTAACGTGCCGCGTCGGGGATGTAGCCTTTTACTTCGCTGCCAAGCAACATATAAGTGTATATGTTATAGTTGTACGATGTTTTCAGAGGTGTGTCGCCGTCGGTCACCGAGAGTGAGAAATTACCGCCGACGATGGGTGCCCCATCCTCACGCTCTATGCTCAAAGTTATTTTTTCGTGAGGCTTTGTTTGCAGCCTGTCGGGAGTGGTGCCGTTGCTTTTTACCGTGAGCCGTGCGGTGGAGCGGTCCTCGTCGAGTGTTTCGTCGTGTGTGACGAAGAACATTCTCTCGGCAAGGGGTATTCCTTCACCTGCGAACAGTATTACGCGGTTTACTCCCTCGGGCAGCGTGTTTCTGTCTATGGCAAAATATATGTTACGTTCGTTCGAGTAGAAACGCTCGTAGAAATTGGCTTTTCCACGATGAAGCACGGCGCATCCGAGCTCCAAAGAGTCGGCAATGGTGCTTTTTACGGAAATGCCGATGGTGCTGCTGTTGTTGTAGTCGAGGGTGATTGCCACTCCTGTTTCTTCGGCTTTTGGCAGGGGGTATTTCTTTTTGTCGTCACCTATGCGGGCGGTGTATTTTACCCCTTTTCGGGGAGTTAACCGAAAGGTTCCTTTGCCTAAATGTTCGGGAGTTGCCGTGAGGAGTTCTTTGCCGTTGGCAAGAATGGTTATGCTTTTCTCGCTGTTTATTCCGTCGTTGCCGAATATCTCATAGGCTACGCGGGTTTCTACGCCTTCGAGCAGATGACCGCCTTCGGGGTAGAATTTTATGTCGCACCCGGGGAGCCGGCCATTCTCCCATTTTACTTCTCTGTCGAGCCCTGTAACGCTACTGTCCTTTTCAACATCCACAAGGAAGGCTCTTCGGCGGTCGAGCATATTGCGAAAAGTGTAGTCGCCGTTGTTCACCCTGTCGAATATGGGCAATACACGGCTGAATATGCACTCTTTCCCGCGGTTGAGCATATACCTTGTGTAGGCGCGCACCTCGTAGTATCCCGACAGCAGTTGGTTGTTCAGTTCGAAAGAGCCGTGGCAGCTTCCTTCGCTGTCTATCTTGTATTTTTGTGTGCGCACCACATAACCCTCGGGTGCCACAAGCTCCACATATAGCACGCGGCTTATGTTTGTGGGCGTGTCTTGTGTGCCGCTTGTGATATATGCCTTGAACCACATTGTCTCGCCCAAATAGTAGCTGTTGTTGTCGAAGTGCAGATAGACACGCTCTTCGGGGAAAAGATTTTGCTTTATGATGGAGCGTACAATAAGATTGTCGAGGGGGTTGCGCAGGGTGCTGTCGTTCTTTTCCTGTGCAATGGCGGTTGCACAAGCAAGAATTAATATTCCGGTAAATAAATTTTTTATCATACTGCGGTTAGTTTATCGGGGTTGAACCTACAAGCATCGGTCGGCCGAAGCCTTTTGCCTGTTGTGCATCTCTTTCGTCGTGGTGATATATTATGTGTGCTTCGTATATGGTATTAGCCTTCTCGCCGTCGATTATGGCGGCGGCCCACTCTTTCGATTTTATATACTCTTCGGTGGCAGTAATCATAGCCGAGCGTATAGTTTCAATTTTTTCGGTAATATTTCCGTTGTCGGCTTTTATGGAGAGGTCGCACCCTTTTATGGCAATATCGCCGGCCTGTCCGTTGTTGTCGGTGATGAACGATGCCCGCACGCTGCATTTTCTTATATCGCTTTTTGTAATCTCGGCTGTTGTGCCGTCACTTTGCAGGCTTATATATTCGTAGTATGTTTCGCTTGCATATTTTATTGCAGTTTCGGCATTGTTTGCTTCCGGTGCGGTTGTCGCAATCTCTTCTATTGCTGCCGGTGCCGTTGCAGTGTCGGTGGGCAGCGATGCTGCCGATGGCTTAACGGCCACGATTGTTTTTCTCCTTTGTACAGTTGCAGGCACAGTGGTTGTTTGTCGGTTCTCTGTGATTGCAGCCTCTTTTGTTGCCTCGGTCAATGGTGTTATTTCTGCTGCCTCTCTGTGGCTGTAAATATATTGCGGCTCTGCGAACAGCAACATAAGCAACGAAGCGACGGGTGCAAGATAGAGCCATTTGGCGCAGCGTACCTTGCTCGATTCTGAGCGTGCCATCATTATAATTCGTTTGCGTACGTTGCTCTCTCCGAACCGGTTGATAAGTTGCGTGCCTATGCTGCTCGCCGCTTTTTTGAGAATGAGCAGTTGGTAGTTGCGTGCATTGTCGCAGTGCTCTATCACATATTTGTCGGCCTCATATTCGTGTATCTCCTTTATGTCGTTTGTGAGCATATAGATGAAGGGGTTGAACCACTGGATACATTTCACGGTGGCAAGCAACAGTATGTCCCAAGAGTGTTTGTGGAGTATGTGTCCCTCCTCGTGCAGCAGAATTTCTTTCCCACACTCGTTGTAGTCGCTCTCCGAGATTACAATGTGACTGAACCAGCTGAAAGGGGCTGTTTCATTGGCGTGACAATATATGGTGGCGTTCTTCCGTTTTTCTATCCACAGCGTTCCACGATTTATGGCACCAATGCTTTTTGCAGCACCTGCGATTGTCCATAATAGGCTCAAAATAAATCCGGTGAAGTATATTGCAATAACACCCTTTTCCCACACTGTAATATTGTCGGCAGTTTGCAGTGCGATTGTTGCAATGTTGCCGTTGTCTGTGAGAATGTTTGCAGGTGCTTCCACCTCCACCGTGAAACGAATAACCAACAGTGGCAGAAGTGCCGATGCAATCACCGTGCCCAACAGCAGTTTGCGGTTGAGCGAAGCAAATGTCTCCTTGCGCAACAGCAGTGTGAAAGGGGTGTATAGCGCGGCAAGGCAGAATGCCCATTTGAGTATATATATATTAAGGAATGCGCCCATCTGTTATTGTTTCTGTATAATCTCCAACAGCTCCTTTATCTCCTGTTCGCTCAATTGCTCCTTCTCGACAAAGAATTTCACAAGCTCCCTTCCCGAACCGCCGAAGAACGACTCCTTAACCTCGCTCATCACTTGGTTGGTATATTCATCCTTGCTCACAAGCGGGTAGTATGTGTGTGTCTTGCCGGCGAGCTTGCGAAAATCGACAAACCCTTTGTTCAACAATATTTTAAGGAATGTGGATATTGTTGTATAGGCAGGCTTTGGCACAGGATATCGTGCGATAATATCGTGTATGCAACCGCCGTCGGGCATTTCCCACAGGGCGTTCATCACCTGCATTTCGGCTTTTGTGAGTGTGTCGAATTTCTTTTTGCTCATATATGTGTCGTTTTTTTCTGTTGCGACAAATATATTACGAAGTTTTTAGAAATCTAAACTTTTAGAAATTAAAAATGTGCCGAACCTGTTTTTTTAACTTTCATTATTAGTAATTGATGGGTAAGCGGCACAATATTTGTCGACAGTAATAAAAAGCAACGGGCAGATGCGTGAGTAGGTCTTATAAACATAATATCCCCCAGAGCCTTTGTGAAGGCTTGGGGGATATTATGGCATTTTGCTTATAAATTAAAATTCGAATCCCAATTTGAAATTTATTCCGTTTAGATTTTCATTTGTAGTAGTATAGTAACCACTATCATATAGAGTAAAATAATACCACTCGACTTTGGTTCTTTGTATAGTATATCCAATGCTTACATTAAAGTGCCATATTTTGCATCCGAAAGACGGTGCGATATATAAACCTTCTACATCAAAAAATGAGTATCCGGCTTTTATATCTAAATAGGGTGATATTTGCTTATTTATGAAGTTAATGCGGCTGTTAAAAAAAACAGGAACGGAAAATAGTTCGGAATCAATCCAATAATTTGCACCGACGCCTCCACCGATATATACATAAGGGTTTATTTGCACACCGTGTGAGGTTGTAATTTCTAATCTGTCCTCCTTAAAGTCACCAATACCAAAAGTATAACCTGCATCTATAAATGCTTTATAACCGCGTTTATTCCCGGCTCCTAATGAAAAATCATCATCTTTTTTAAGGGGTGTCTCTTTTGTTATCTTTTCCACCTCATTCATTTGGTAGACAAAGACATTGCCATCTTTTGTTTCAATTTTTAGTGTTTCTCCCGGGACTTGTTCCATAATAACACCACGTATAATACTGCCGTTCTTTAAGTAGACAACCTCCTCTAAATTTTGTGCCGTACACACATTAATACTACCGATAAAGATAAAGAATATAAAAAGGGCTTTTTTCATAGTGGTTGGTTTTTAAGTAAAAAAGTAATGTTGTATCTCCTAAACAAAGATAAGTTAAAAGGTTGAGCAATTACCCCCCCGGCTGTTAAAAATTGTTAATGTATGGATTGGCAATATGGTACGTGGCTTTAATGCTGTGCCATTGTGAAATTTTATCGCCGATGGAATTTTAGGTAACTATCGGCAACTGTCGCGCAGTGTGATAAGTGCCTCGGGGCCCATATAATGTGTAATTTTACTTATTTATATCTGTAAGTTTATTTGTTACATCTTTAATTATATTATCAATTTGTTTTGAAGGAACTTTAATACTTTTGGTTAATATGATATTGCCTACATTGATTAAATTGTTAGTATCGCAATTTATTTTGTAAATTAAAAATTGTTTATATAGTGGAATAAAGCGATTTGGACACATTTTTTGCGCTTTAGAATAATGAAGGATTGCATTATTGTATTGATATTGTTTTTGATATAAATCACCTAATAGTAGCTCTAAATCATAATCAGCCCAGTATTTTCTACATATCAACGCAGTTTCAAGAGATCTATTATAATCTTCATAAAGATATAATTTTACAGAGTAGTTATATAGAAAATATGGGTTATTTCCAAATATAGACATCAAAGAGTCATATTTTGATATAAATGTATTATTTTTAAAAGTTATATAGGCGATCTTGTACCATTCTTTTTCTGCTGATATTCGTTTAATTATACGATAAAGTACAATTGAAGAAAGGAAAAATAATATAATAATAAATGGATATTTGATTATGTCTCTTTTGATAAAATGAAATTTATATGCTTTGTGTATTAGTATATAACTATTTATCGCAATTATAATCCAAGTAAAAGGATAGTATAATGGATAAGAAAAGGCTCCTAAGACACCTATTGTTGCAATAGAGATAAGTGCATACATTCCGATGCTTGATGGTGATTTTTTATAACAATGTATCATAAGACCGATGAATATACATAATATAATCAATCCTATTATTCCGAAACATATACATATTGCAAAAAAATCATTGAATACGTGTTTTACATTGTCTGCTAATAAAGAAATATTATTGTTTGAATTTTTTGTCAACCATTCTGCTTGAAAATCCATATAATGCGCAGAAATGCCATTAAAACCATAGCCTATTATCGGGTGCTTCTTAATCATTTCCCAAGCACTGCATAGTATCAATAAACGTCCATCTGCAGAATCTTTTTTTATAAAATACATTATCGGTAAAAGGGCTATACAGAAACAGAGAAACAACCATTGTAACCACTTCCTATGCTTTTTATTAAAAAACCAAACGGAGCATGGAACAAATATTCCTGCGATTATTCCCGACCGAGATCCTGAAAGTATTAAAGCGGTGCATATAATAGCAAATAAAGAAAGCGATAATAGTTTATAGAAGCTCTTTTTACTTATTTGTATGAGGTAGAGGCAATAAGGAGTACTTATGCTTAAACATGCCGCCAAACCTGCCGGATTATCAAATCCTCCAACAATTTGAGGTGGAGTTTCAAATTGAAATACTTGAATTATTGCATAAATAGATTGGCAAAAACAAATAAATACCACTGCTATAATCAAATATTTCTCATATATTTTTATTTGTTTCTTTAATAATACGATAATACATCCAATCATATTGCCAACAGTAACAAGACCTAATGTATATAACCATTTTGGCAGTATCAGTGTATCCGTCATTTGAGAGCTATATAAGAATGTTGCAAATATAAATAGGGTTAAAAAATATAGCAGTTGTATTATTTGTATAACCATCATTATTGTATTTATCTCAATAGCTCGTTGATTATTTTGTTATAATTTAATATAAAATACTTAGTAAAACAAAATTGTTCTGTATTTTCATAGTTTGTAAGCTCCAAACCGTAGTTTGTTATTTTGTATATTTCAGCACCAGGGTATGCAAGTAAAATTGGTGAATGTGTCGCAATTATAAATTGGGAATTGTTTTTTTCTAACTCTTTTATTTTTACAATCAATTTAAAAATGCTTGATAATGATAATCCAGATTCTGGTTCATCAAAAATATATAAGCCATTGCCGGATAGTCTATTTAATACAACTCCAAGAAAGCCTTCTCCATGGGAACGCTTGTGTAGTGCACCACCATAATTTTTTAATAATTTAAATCCATCTGTTATTCTATCGATTTCAGTTGCGATATTATAAAAACTTTCTGCTCTTAAAAAATACCCATCTTTATTCCTAATAGCCCCTCTCGTTAATTTAATATCGCGATACAAGGTGGAGTGAGTGTCCTGTGTTTGATAGTTTAAGAACAAGCTCCCTCCCTCTGGATTAAAGCCTGCACGTATTGCAATAGCTTCAATTAAAGTGGATTTACCAGCACCATTCTCGCCAATAATAAAGGTAACATTACTATTGAATTCAAATTCGTTTAAGTTTCGAATTGCAGGAATATTATATGGATATTCCAAACGTTCTGATATCTGTTTTTCGTTGGTTATCTTTTTTATATAAATCATTCTGAGATTAAACCTTTATCAAGTAATTCCTTTTTTAGTTTATAATATGATTCTAATTCAAGTTCTTGTTCTTGAATTGTATTATTTACATCACGAATTTTGGTAGGTGTTGAAATAATAGCCTCGTCTAAGGTATCAAATGTTATTGTAACAACTTCATTGAGATTTAATTTCCGGTACTCCCAAGAATAAAAAAGTGCATTTTCATCCATCCCGTTAATACTTATATTAAAATCCCCTTCTTTATTCGATATTATTATTCCAAAAGACCCGGATTTCAATGCTGCATAAATATTTTCTTCTCCGGCTTTTATTGTAAAACCATTCATAATAATCCTTTACTTTTTAGTGAAGCCTCTAATGCATAAAATATTTCCAATTTTGATGGTAGTGGGGTTATATTATTATCATAAACACTTTCAATAGGGGTTGTTATTTCTTTTATATTGACAAGTCTTATTTTAAGAATATCTCCTTTCTTTATCTTGTTGTATTTATGCCAAATGTGTCTAACTTTATTATCATAATCAATGCTTGCTGAATATAAAATAGCTCCATTTTCATTATTTGAGTTTATAGAATTTATATGTACAATCGTTTGACCGTTCTTAACCCCAATTAGAGTTCTTTTATTATTATAAATTATTTCTATGCCATTCATTGTTTTTTGCACTTATGTGTTGAGTATGGTGGCCAATAGCCTTGTGTTAAACAGAATTGTAAGCAAATAGAACAACCATCAATGATTTCAGAATAACAAGATTCAAATTCTTGCTGACAGTATTTGTAGTTTTCATCTGCGGTCTTATCAAATTTTTTGCATACAAGATATTCATATAGCATCACGCCGGCTGTGTATACCATATATCCTGTTGCAACAGCTGTGACAGCCCCAAGAACTATAACTTCATCGCCAGGTATAGGGGTCGCTATTGCTACTAACATTGATGTAGCTAAAACTTTATGACATAATTCACCTACGTTTTCGTTAGATTCACTTCTTGTTTTTATCAATATGTGTTGTGTAGCTGTACGAGAGGAATGTATCATTAAACCTTGACTTTCTAGATATTGAATCTCTTTCATGCCGTAGTATAGCACTGATGTTACATTAAATAATCTTTCCTGTTGTATTTGTGGTACGACTTCATATATGTCTTCATTTATTTTCAATAAAACATTGTAGTATTCTTCAATAGATGTTGTAGCACTACATTCGTCAATAATTCTATTTAAGAATTCAATTTGAATTTTTGTTAAATTTTTGACTTGTTCTACAAATTCTTTTGGGCTTATATTGTATTCATAGATAGAGCCTTTTGTTTTGCAAAGATTTGGGTTCGCATTGTAAAAGTCATTATAAAAATTTTCTTTAAATTCTAACGACTCGTTGGCATTTGAATAATCAACCCCTTGTTTGTGTAAGTTTCTAACTGTAATATTTAATTCTTTTGCAACTCCTTGTCCCAATTGTTTTGAAGCTTCCGGCCAATTTTCTTTGTACTCTATTTGTCTAAATCTGTTAAATTCATCGAAATCACTACTGCAATAGCAAAAAATAATTATCGAAAGACTTGAAAAAATGTTAAAATTTTGATTTTCATAAAGTTATTTGACATTTGCATTTATTGTTATTGTATATATTGGTGTATCTAAAGAGTTAGATGCAATGTGCACCTCTCTATAAACACTGCCTTTATTTTCTGGTGTGAAATCAAAATTTAATATTATTGATTTTCCAGGGTCTATAATGTTCTTTTTTGAACTATTTATCTTTACACAGCTACAGCTCGTTAATATATCTGAAATTTTAAGAGGATGTCCTCCGTTGTTAAATATTTCAATATCCACATTGTATGTGTGGTCTATTATGCAATTGGGCAGATTTATTATATTTGTTGATGAGGAAATCTTTGGTGCAGAGTTATGATACATAGGATTAAGAACCTTGTTTGCTGTTAGTAATTCATCATAATAGTAAAATAGATCTGACGCAGAATCAAATCCAAGAAGTTCATTAGCAGTTTTTCTTGCTTCTATAGTTTTATTAAAATGTATTTGATTTTCTAATTTTAAATATAAGAGATATGGGTGATTCCTTTTTGCAAGTAATGAGTCTATACAAATATCTGCATCTTTGTCAGTATATATTTTTGATTTTAATATTATAGCATTGTTAACCATATTTATGATATCATTTTTATCTTTTTCATAATTTTGATTATAGTGAAACTCAGAAGAGGTTTCTTCTGAAAGAATTGCTTTATCAATATAAAAGAAACTTTCTATCGAACTTCCAGGCACTAATTCTATCAGTTGTTTATTTGTGTTGAATACACAAGTAACAGGATAAATGTGTGGGGATAATAACTTTGAGTACCATTTGTTGTCGCTGTTGTATATATTTATAAAATTATATAAAATACTATGGGGTGATTTTGTATGTGTTTTTATCATTTTAAGATATTCGTTTACGGTGAAATGTGTTGAGTCTATAAGTACTATGCAGAAAGGCAGGCCTGCATTATTTGCCAAACTGCTAATCTCCTCTATACTTTTATTATTATATGTATAAAACTTATTTTCTTCATTAATACATGAAAGTGTAAAAAGAATACTCATAAAGTAAAAAAATAAAACTTTTTTCATTTTAATAAAAGCTAATTCGTCCTAATTTTAAATATTTATAGCGGTGTAAAAATAATAAAAATTACATAACGTATAATTTCTATACATATATTTTAGTAGTTTGTGTCTAGATTTTTCTTTTGTAACGTTATTACAGTATTGTTTCTACAAGGTATAGGGAATATTATCACCGCAAACTATCGGCAACAGTCGCGCAATGTGATAAGAGCCTCGGGGCCCATATTGAATAGCAGGTCGATGATGCTCAAATTGGTAATAAAGCCGTGTCGTGTGGCAAACACCTGATAATAAGGCTCGGGGGTGAAGCCTGTCAATGAGGCAAGAGCCTTGGGCTCGGCAATGTGGCGCAACTCCTCAACCGCGCCGCCGTCGGCAGTGTGAATCAATTTGCGGTCGAGCCCCAAAAGGTCGCACACAACAGCGTGGAGCCGCAAATTAAAGTCCATTAAAAAACCGTCGCGCTCTTGGTAGAAGCGGGCAAAATCGTCGGCATAATAGTCGAAGAAGGGGCTTTTGCGATAGGCACTCACAATGGCGTTCCAATGCAGGTGCCGCCAGTTGCCGTGCTCGCTTATCCTCACATCGCGCATAGCTTGGTTGCCATTGTGCACAATGGGTATTGTGAGTGTCTGCGTGCCATTTTCGGTGGCGATTATTGCGCGGTTGCGAAAGGTCTGCTTCACAAACGGTGCATCGCCGTCGATAATAATTCCATCGGCAGCATACAGGCGGGCATACAAAGGCACAGGTGCCAGATAGAGCGGATGCGCGAGTATATTCATTGTCGGTTATTTATAGCTGTCGACGAAACGGAACAGGCGGTTCCAACGTATCTTGCCGTCGAGCCAGCCACGGTCCTTGTCGAGTGATAGCCAGATGAGTATGGGCTTGCCCACAATGTGGTCTTCGGGCACGAATCCCCAGCAGCGCGAGTCGGCACTATTGTGGCGGTTGTCGCCCATCATCCAATAGTAGTCCATTTTAAATGTGTAGCTGTCGCTCTCCTTCCCGTTGATGAAAATCCTGCCATCCTTCACTTGCAGGTCGTTGCCCTCGTAAACGGCAATAGGGCGTTCATACACAGGCAGATTTTCGAGCGTGAGCTTTATGCTGTCGCCACGTTTGGGAATCCACACAGGGCCGTAATTGTCCACGGTCCAGCCTGTGTATCCGTTAAGCGGATATATGCCGCGTGTTTCATCGTTCATCACCGGCTCGATGGAGCTCACAAGAGTAGTGTAGGACGAAAGTTGCTTGTAGGCTTTTTGCGTCAGGGGTATCAGATAGCGTCCGTTGTAGTAGCGTTGCAGGTCGTCCTTGCTTATGTCGAGCCTGCGGCGTATGCGCTCGGTCATCGGAGTCTTGAATGTCACCCAATAGTTATATTGTACATTCTCGGGTGCCGTGTTCTTCTGCCCGTCGATATAAATCTCCTTGTCCTTAATTTCGAGTGTCTCGCCGGGGAGCCCCACACAGCGTTTCACATAGTTCTCACGACGGTCCACCGGTCGCCACAATTTCTCTCCGAACTGTTCGGGGTGCTGCTCTATGTATTTGCTTCCGGCAGCATAGTAAAGGTCGTAGACGGCTCTCTGTCGCTCGGTGGTGAGGCTGTCCATAATGGGCTTGTTGGGGTAAAGCTGCTCCCCTATATAGTAGCAATCGCTGTAATAGTCAATTATTTGAGGATTGGTGGTGGCTGTGTCGCCGGCGGGGTAGTTGAATACCACAATGTCGCCACGCTCAACACTCTCCCAGCCTTTCACACGCTCATACTCCCACTGTATGCAGTCGAGGTAACTTTTTGTCCCTGTTACAGGCATAGTGTGTTGCGTGAGCGGCATACTCAACGGTGTTTGCGGCTTGCGCGGGCCGTAATTCATTTTGCTCACGAACAGATAGTCGCCAACCAATAGCGATTTTTCCAACGACGACGATGGAATTACATAATTTTGGAAGAAAAACAGGTTCACAAAATACACGGCGACAAGTGCAAAGACAATCGCATCCACCCAGCTCATAATGGTGCGCACGGCGGAGTTACTGCTCTTTTTCCACCATCCCCACGGAATGAATCGTGTAGTGTAGTTGTCTATTATGAACGGGATTGCAATAATTCCAATCCAGCTTTTTACCCATACAAGGAACAGGATGTATAGTGCAAGTACTGCTACAAGGCGCAGGTAATCTTTTTTGGTTGGCTTTTTCATTGCGTGGTATTTTTTTAAAAATCGAAAAGGTTGCTCATACCCAACAGCCCGTTGTGCCCGTTCACATATTCGGCTGCAATAACCGCGCCCAATGCAAAGCCGCTGCGGTTCTTGGCATCGTGGGTGATGGTTATGCTGTCGGCTGCCGAGTCGTAGGTGACAGTGTGTATGCCGGGAACCTCGTCGCGGCGTATAGCATCTATTTTCAGCTCATTTTCACGAGGCTGTGCTCCGGGGGTTACAGAGCCGTCGGGGTTGGTGAGGTCGCCCATAATCCATTGGCTCTTGCGGTCGAGGTTTGCGAGAATGCCCTCGGCAAGGGTTATTGCGGTGCCACTGGGCGCATCGAGTTTGTGAATGTGATGCGTCTCCTCCATCTGAACGCTGTAATTGGGGAAGCGGTTCATAATTCTTGCAAGGTAACGGTTCACGGCCGAAAATACAGCCACTCCCAAGCTGAAATTGCTCGACCAGAAGAGAGTTTTTCCCTCCTTCTCGCACAATTCGCGCATTTCGGCCTCGTGCTGCTGGTACCAGCCTGTGCTGCCGCTCACCACCTTCACGCCGGCAGCCATTGCCTGCTTGCAGTTGTCAAAAGCCACGGCTGGTGCGGTAAATTCTATGGCAACATCTGCCGAGCGGAACGCCTCGCTGCCAAAATCCTCGCGGTTGTCAATATCTATGATGGAAACAACCTCGTGTCCTCTCTCAATGGCAATCTTCTCGATGGTCTTGCCCATTTTGCCATACCCTATAAGTGCAATTTTCATATATGTCGTTTTTGTTTATACGTTTAACTGCGCGAAGATAGTGAAAAATATTTTATATTTAACAGGTTTCCGCATGTGAGTGATTAAAAGACCTTTTATAAATGAAAAGCTCCATTCCGTATTACTTGCCGACTACTCTTTGTGCAGTCGTATTTGATAATAAACAGGGAAATTCATACCTTTACAATGTTTGTAAATAGATACAAATTTTATACCTTTGTGCAAATATGAATAAAGTGATGGCAAAACCATTTGTAAAATGGGCCGGTGGTAAAACTCAGTTGTTAGAGGAAGTGCGAAAGTCGCTTCCTTCTGATATGCATTTGCGTAATGAGGTTAGCTATATTGAACCTTTTGTTGGTGGTGGAGCGGTGTTATTTTGGATATTGCAGACATATCCCAATATAAAACGAGCGATAATTAATGATATAAACACCGAGCTAATTTGCACATACCGAATTATACAAAGTGATGTTGAAAATTTAATAAATCTCCTTACAAATATACAAAATCACTATATTGCATTAAATCAAACCGAACGTAAAGATTATTTTTTAGAAAAACGTAAATTGTACAATTCTAAAAAATGCTCCAATTTAGAAACTGCTGCATTATTTATTTTCTTGAACAGAACCTGTTTTAATGGATTGTATCGCGTAAATTCAAAGGGTGAATTTAATGTTCCTCATGGCAAATACGCCAATCCTAAAATATGTGACAAAGAGAATTTGATTGCGGTATCAAACATTCTTCAAAAAGTAGAAATACTATGTGGCGATTTTGAGAATACAGAGATATATGCCAATGCAAATTCTATATTTTATTTGGATCCACCATATAAACCTCTATCGGAAACATCATCATTTACATCTTACACAAAAAATGGATTTGACGATGCGGAGCAGGTGCGATTGAGAGATTTTTGCACTCGTATATCGAAACGAAAAGCGCATTTTATAGCTAGCAATTCCGACCCTATGGAAGCCAATGGGATGTCGTTCTTTGAACAGATATATCATCAATTCAAGATTAAAAGAGTGTTTGCAACAAGGCTTATAAATGCAAACTCCAATAATAGAGGCTTGGTTTCTGAAATAATGATTTTTAATTCATAAACACATAATCAAATGAAGGACTTTAATTTGTTTATTTCTCAACTTACTGAAACTAATGCCACATTGGGTTCTTTTACAGATTTTGAAAAGGTATCTCGCAATGTTTCCAGAATCTCAATTAAACTCAATCAGTTAAATTATTTGTTAGGAAAAAACGATTTAAAAACAGCTGTATCTGAATTATTTGAGGAGAATCCTAAATCTTTTGAAGTTCTTGATATTTTGGTAGCTGTTCGCTCGTCGGAGAATAAGAAAGTATTAAATGAGAACTACCGTCCTGTTTTGGTTAAATCATATTTTACAGATATAGATAGTATTTGCATATTTATTGAAGATACCGGGTTGGCTGATGTTTTTGCATCAAGCAAGATTACTAATCTTGTAGATTATGTATTTGGTATTGAGGTTGGGCTTGATACTAACGCAAGAAAAAATCGAGGTGGCAATATTATGGCCGGTGCTGTGGCAAAAGTTTTTGTAGATGCAGGCATTAAGTTTAGGACAGAAGTAAATAGTACGGAATTCCCCGAAATTACGGCATTGGGCGCAGACTTGAAGCGTTTTGATTTTGTTGTCGAAACAAGAGATAAAACATATTTAATCGAAACTAACTATTATAATAGTGGTGGTTCTAAATTAAATGAAGTTGCAAGAGCGTATTCTGAACTTGCCCCTAAAATTAACCAATATGCTTCGTTTGAGTTTGTTTGGATAACAGATGGGCAAGGGTGGCATTTTGCGAAAAATAAATTAGAGGAGGCATATAGGATAATTCCAAGAGTTTACAATCTTACCTCTATATCAAACTTTATTGATGAATTAATTATATAGGATAGACATTAGCATTGTGATAACTTCTTACTACAAGTCTTTGGATAGGAATTTTACTCTTTTAGAGGGTAATTGCCTTGAATTGCTAAATAAGTTTGAATTTAAATTTGATATGATATTTGCCGATCCACCATATCATTTATCAAATAATGGATTTAGTGTGCATAGTGGTAGAAAGGTGTCTGTTAATAAAGGGGTGTGGGATAAATCGCAAGGTTATGAAAAGGACTATTTGTTCGATAAAAAATGGCTGTCCGCTTGCAGAGATAAACTAAAAGAGGATGGTACAATTTGGATAAGTGGAACGTATCATAACATATTTTCCATAGCACGCTGTCTTACTGAACTTGATTTCAAAATTCTTAATTGTGTTACTTGGGTAAAGACAAACCCTCCACCCAATTTGTCGTGTCGTTATTTTACCCATTCTGCCGAATATATACTATGGGCCAGAAAAAAAGATAAAATTCCCCATTTCTATAATTATGAGCTAATGAAGGATATAAATGGCGGAACTCAAATGCGAGATGTCTGGAACCTGCCAACTATTGCAAAGTGGGAAAAAACTTGTGGGAAACATCCCACCCAAAAACCTTTATGTGTGCTTTCCCGAATTATTCAAGCATCAACTAGGGATGGAGCGTGGATATTGGATCCTTTTACCGGTAGTAGTACAACCGGAATTGCAGCAAACCTTTTGGGGCGTAGGTTTTTGGGTATAGATGTTGATAAAGATTTTTTGCAAATTAGTATAGCAAGAAAAGAGGAAATAAACAATATCGTAAAGCGGCAAGAGTATATGGGTAAATTGCAACGGCAAGCTAAATTGTTTGGCAATACAACTTGTAATAGTGTTGTATCGGATACAGAAACCTTATATACAAGGGATTTGCCTTTTTGACAAATGACATATTGACTATTTCTTATAAAAACTTTTTTGCCAGCCGGCGGCGCACCGGCTCGTCGTAAAGTTTAAGACAGGCGTATGCAAGCAGTATGCTCACGATAATGACGGTGAGAGATATGCCCCACGTTTCGCCCAGCGTGTAAAAATGCTTCTCGATGAGCCACTTGTAGAAAACATACATTATTGGATAGTGCACAATGTAGAGCGGATAGGAAATGTCGCCCAAAAATTTGTTTATGCGCCCTGTCACATTATCGCTGCAACTGCCGCAGGCACCCATCCACACGATTATAGGGAACAGGAATACAATGCACGCAACCTCGTAAAGGCTGTTGATGCTGGCACTGCCCGCCGATGCAATGTAGGGCACCGAGAATACAGCCACGAGTAGCAGGCTGCACAGCCAGAATGCACCTTTAATTTTGCGTGGCTTGTATGTCCGTGCGAGCAACATACCCGCGGTGAACGGGAAGAGCATACGCACAAGGCCGCCCCAGAAGTTCACCTCGTCGATTGTCCATCCGACACCCACCATATCATAGCCCGAAATATTCCCCACAAAGAACCAAGCGTGGGCAATACCCAATGCTGCGGTAAGCACGGCAAGAGCCTTTGTCGACAGGCGGCGTATGAACAGTGCATACAGAATGTTGCCTATATATTCGAAGAACAACGACCAAGCAGGCCCGTTCAAAGGGAACATTTCGCCGTTGCCGCGCACCTCATACGGCAGCCCGGGCAGTGCAGGAATCATAAATATAGTGAACAGCAGTGCGGTCATAACCCAGCTTATGGGTGTTACCGTGCCGTCCCATTTTTCAAACCCTTCAATGGTAAATGCCGCAACACCAATCACAGCCCCCATCATAACCATAGGATGCAGGCGTATGAGGCGGCGTTTGAAGAAGTTGCCGAGGCTCATCGTGCCCCAACGATCGTCGTAAGCATAGCTTATCACAAAGCCCGACAACATAAAGAAGAAATCCACTGCAATGTGTCCGTGATTCAGCGTGGTTATCAGCCCGTCGCCCTCGCCGTTTGTCGCCTGTGCAAAGGCAAAGCCTTCGAAAATATGGTACCATAGTACCAACAGTGCCGCAACGCCTCGCAACCCGTCGAGCAATTCATAGTGCGGCTTTGTGTCGGCAAAATGTGCCGATGAAAGGGTGGTTTTTTGCATTTTCAGATTGTTTTTTCCGGTTGTTACGCAACAAATGTAGCATTTTCTCTTCTATTGTACAAATTGTGCCGTCCGGTTGTCTTCTCGCGCATATTTATATATAAATAATAAATTTATATCCTCAAATAAAAATAAAATAGTTATTTTTGCAAGTTATCGGTAAATTGCACACAAAGCGTGAAATAGAAAAACAAAATATAATAGCTATGGAAAAGAAATTCAAAAGAACTCTGGTTACATCGGCCCTGCCCTATGCCAACGGCCCTGTACACATCGGTCACCTTGCCGGCGTATATGTACCTGCCGACATCTACACACGTTATCTGCGCTTGAAAGGCGAAGAAGTCCTGTTCATAGGCGGTAGCGACGAGCACGGCGTTCCCGTCACCATCCGTGCGAAGAAAGAGGGCATAACCCCGCAGGATGTGGTCGACCGCTATCACAATATAATAAAAGAGTCGTTCGAGGGCTTCGGCATCTCATTCGATATTTATTCGCGCACAACCTCGCAGACACACCGCGAGCTTGCCTCCGACTTTTTCCGCAAGCTCTACGACGATGGTAAATTCGTGGAAATGGAGAGTGAGCAATACTACGACGAGGGCGAGCAACAATTCCTCACCGACCGCAACATTCGTGGCGAGTGCCCCCGCTGCCACGCAGCCGATGCCTACGGCGACCAATGCGAAAAGTGCGGTGCCACACTCTCGCCCGACGAGCTCATAAATCCCTATAATGCCGACTCGGGCAATAAACTCGTGAAGCGTAAGACCAGCCATTGGTACCTTCCCCTCGATGCCTATCAGCCTTGGTTGGAGCAGTGGATTCTGAACGACCACAAAGAGTGGCGCAGCAATGTGTACGGCCAATGCAAAAGCTGGCTCGACACAGGCCTTAAACCCCGCGCCGTAACCCGCGACCTCAATTGGGGTATTCCCGTGCCCGTGGAGGGAGCCGAGGGAAAAGTTCTCTATGTGTGGTTCGATGCACCCATCGGCTACATAAGCAACACCAAAGAGCTGTTGCCCGACACTTGGGAACAGTGGTGGAAGAGAGAAGATACACGCCTTGTTCACTTCATAGGCAAGGACAACATTGTGTTCCACTGCATAGTATTCCCCACAATGTTGAAGGCTCACGGCGACTATGTGCTGCCCGACAATGTGCCAAGCAACGAATTCCTGAACCTCGAAGATGATAAAATATCAACCTCGCGCAATTGGGCAGTGTGGCTCAATGAATATCTTGCCGATTTTCCCGGCAAGCAGGATGTGTTGCGCTATGTTCTCACAGCCAATGCTCCCGAAACAAAAGACAACAATTTCACTTGGAAGGATTTTCAGGCACGCAACAACAATGAGCTTGTTGCCGTGTATGGCAATTTCGTGAACCGCGCCCTTGTGCTCACAAAAAAATATTTCGACGGAAAGGTGCCCGCCGCCGGTGAATTCACCGACTACGACAAGGCAATTATTGCCGAATTTGTCGATGTAAAGGGCAAGGTCGAACATCTGCTCGACCAATATAAATTCCGCGATGCACAGAAGGAGGCAATGGAGCTTGCCCGCATAGGTAACCGCTACCTTGCCGAAACAGAGCCGTGGAAAGTAGCGAAGAGCGACCTTGGCCGTGTAGCCACAATCTTGAACCTCTCGTTGCAGCTTGTTGCCAACCTCTCTATCGCATTCGAGCCGTTTATGCCTTTCAGCAGCAAGAAGTTGCGCGAAATGTTGCAGATGAACGGATGCGAGTGGTCGAGCCTCGGCAGCATTGAACTGCTCCCCAAAGGCCACTCGCTGGGCGAGGTAGGCCTGTTGTTCGAAAAGATAGAGGACGATGCCATACAGGCACAGCTCGACAGATTGGAGGAGATTAAGAAAGCCAATGCCGCCGCAGCCTACAAGGCCAACCCCATCCGCCCCGAAATTGCGTTTGACGATTTTACAAAGGTCGATATTCGTGTAGGTACCGTGCTCGAATGTACCAAAGTGCCCAAAGCCGACAAACTTTTGCAGTTCAAGATAGATGACGGCCTCGAAACACGCACCATTCTTTCGGGCATAGCCAAGCACTTCAACCCCGAGGAACTTGTGGGCAAGCAGGTGTGCTTTGTTGCCAACCTTGCCCCCCGCACAATGCGCGGAATTGTGAGCGAGGGTATGATATTGAGTGCCGAGGATAATGAGGGCAAGCTCTCGTTGCTCACCGTTACTCCCGCCATAAAGCCCGGCAGCGAAGTTAAGTAATTCAATCCTCGCAGAACAGAGCACACACACAATGAGCAGCAAGGCTACCGACACTTTGAAGAATGCCGTCGCAAAGAGTTTTCTTTGGGGCGGGTTGAGCAATGCCGTGTGTCAGCTGCTCAGTGTCTTTTTCGGGGTCTATCTTGCCCGTCTTTTGGGCCCCGAGGATTATGGCCCCGTGGGTATGCTTGCCATTTTCAACGCCATAGCAAGCTCGTTGCAGGACAGTGGCTTTGTTGCCGCCATTGCCAACCGCAAGAAGGTGACGCACGACGACTACAATGCCGTCTTTTGGTTCAGCGTAATAACCTCGGCGGTGATATATGCGATGCTCTATGCGGCAGCACCGCTCATAGCCGGCTTTTTCAACCAACCGGTGCTGTTGTGGTTGGCAAGGTTCAACTTCTTGGCATTTGTGTTCAACGGGTTCGGGGTTGCCGCATCGGCCTACCTCTTCCGCGAACTTAAAGTGAAGCAACGCTCCATCGCATCGGTGCTTGCGCTACTTGTGTCGGGTGTTGCCGGCATTCTGCTTGCAATGAACGGTTACTCCTATTGGGGAATTTCGGCACAGGCCATCATATACACCCTTGTGCGCCTTGTAATCTATTGGTACTACACCCCGTGGCACCCCTCGTTTGCAGTGAAGTTCTACCCCCTGCGCTACCTCTTTGCATTCAGCCACAAACTGCTTATAACCAATATTTTCCAGAAGATAAACTGGAATGTCTTTTCCTTCATCCTCGGTAAATTTTACAGTCGTGCCGATGTTGGAAATTACTCAAAGGCTGCCGATTGGTTCCGTATGGGCAGCGATATGGTGAACGTGGTGGTGAATACCGTGGCACAGCCTGTGCTTGCCAAGGTGGTCGAGGATAATGAGAGGCAGTTGCGTGTGTTCCGCAAGATGTTGCGTTTCACCGCCTTTGTGTCGTTCCCGTTGTTGGCATTACTCTCGCTCGTTGCACACGAACTTATAGTGGTGGTGCTCACCGACAAGTGGGAGGAGAGCTCGCGTATGTTGCAGATATTGTGTCTGTGGGGAGCCTTTATGCCCATTCAGTCGATGTTCACCAACCTGCTTGTGAGCCGCGGCCGCACCGATGTTTTTATGTGGTGCACCATTGTTCAGGGCACGCTGGTGCTTGCTATGCTGTTGGCAATGCACCCGCTGGGCATAAAGCCTATGCTTGTGGCCTACTGCCTGTTCAATGTTGCTTGGCTCTTTGTGTGGTGCGTGCTTGTGCGTCGCGACATTGCGCTCACCATCAGAATGTTCCTTATGGACTTTGTGCCATTCCTCATTGTTTCCCTTGTGGCGGCAGGTGTTGCCGGCTATGTGACAAAGAGTGTCGATGATTATGTGTTGCTGCTTGTCTTGCGTCTGGCAATAGCATCGGCCCTCTACATAATAATATCATACTTGTGCCGCTTCGAAGAGTTGCGCGAGGCAGTGGATTATCTTTTCCGCAAGAAAAGCCGAAATTGAAAATTATGAAAAAGATTTTATACGATAATCAGATGTTTACATTGCAGCGATTTGGCGGAGTTACCCGTTATTTCGCCGATCTTATGTACAATCTGCCGGTCGATGAATTTGTGTCGGAAATTCCGATGCTCTATTGCGAAAATCATTATGTAACAGAAACCTACGGTCACAAATATGAAACAATAAAATTCCCGCCGCATTACAGGGTGCGTCGCAGGCTCTATCAGTTGGCCAATCGTTTCTGTGCTTGGAAGGCTGTGAAGAAAGGCGACTACGACCTGTTTCACCCCACATATTTCAGCCCCTATTTCTTGGGTGCGATAGAGAATAGGCAAAAGCCCTTTGTGCTCACAGTGCACGATATGATATTTGAGCGTTATCCGCAGGATGTGCTATTCTACGACCGCACCATAAAGCATAAAAAAATATTGATAGAGAAGGCTGCCCACATAATTGCCGTGAGCGAGAATACCAAGCGCGACATTGTGGAGTTGTTAGGCACATCGCCATCGAAAATATCGGTCGTGCACCACGGCTATCGTGCCGTGGAGAATGTAGCTCCGCAACTGTTCGACAAGTATGTGCTTTACGTTGGCGAGCGCAAAGGGTATAAGAATTTTTATCTGTGGCTGTCGGCCGTGCGCCCCCTTCTTATAAAGAATCCGCAGTTGCGTGTGGTGTGCACGGGTAATCCTTTCAGCAAGGGAGAGCAGGAACTGTTTGCCCGTTGGAACATTGCCGACAGGCTCGCACATATTTCGGCCAACGATTCACAGATGGCCTCCCTCTATCGCCACGCCCTTTGCTTTGTGTTTCCCTCGCACTACGAGGGATTCGGTATTCCCATTCTCGAAGCCTTCCACAATGGTTGCCCCGTATGTTTGAGCAACGCGAGCTGTTTCCCCGAGGTTGCCGGCGAGGCTGCCGTTTATTTCAACCCCCACGATGCGCAATCTATGCTCGACGCCTTGCAGCAGGTTGTCGAGTCGCCCACACTGCGCGACGAGTTGCGTCTCAAAGGGTTGCAGCGGGCCCGTGAATTTTCGCTCGAACGTATGGTGCAGAACACCTGCGAAGTGTATCGTAAATTGTTATAAGAAAATATAAGTTCACAGATATGAAAAAGATGAAGCTGAAAAAGATGTATCCTCACATTCTTGCGGTGTTGGCATTCTTTGCAATCACCGGCATATATTTTGCACCCACCCTTCAAGGGAAAGACATTATACAGGAGGATGCCATAAACTCGCGCGGTTGGGGCAACGACCTTTGCGAGCATTATGAAAAGACCGGCGAGTATGGGCACTGGTCCAATGCAATGTTCGGCGGAATGCCTGCCAACTACACCTATATGCCAAAATCGGAAAATGTGTTCCGGCACATAGGTCGCTTGTTCACTCTTGCGTGGATGGGTGGCACAGGCCGTCACAATGGTTACATATTCCTCTCCCTCGTCTGTTTCTACATATTCCTGATATCCATAGGCTGTAATTCGTGGCTCTCCTTTATGGGCTCGGTGGCCTACACGCTCTGCTCCTACAATCTCATAATCGTGGGCGTGGGGCATATGAACAAGGCATTGGTGATGGCTACAATGGCTCCCATTATAGGCGGTGTTATACTTTGCTATCGCGGCAAGCTGTTGGCAGGCAGTTTCATTACCCTTGTCTTTGCCGGAATGAATGTCTATTGGAACCACCAGCAGATAAGCTACTACCTGTTGCTGGTGCTCCTGTTCCTTGCCATAGTATATCTTGTCTATGCGGTGCGCGAAAAGCAGTTGGCGCGTTATTTGAAGGCTACGGGTGTGCTTGTGGTTGTGGCCGTGCTTGCCATTCTGCCATCCGTGGGGCAACTGTGGCCCACTATGGATTATGCCAAAGAGAGCGTGCGCGGTGCCGCCGTGCTTAAACCTAAGGGCGATGCACAGCAGTCGTCGGGCCTCGACATTGATTATGCCTATCAGTGGAGCTACGGCATTGAGGAGACGCTCACGCTTATGATACCCAACATCTATGGTGCAAGCTCGCACTATAATCTGGGTACCGACTCCGAGACTTATCGTCTTTTCAGCCGTTCATACGGTTCCTCACAGGCCAAGCAGATTGTGAAACAGATGCCCGCCTATTGGGGCGCACAGCCTTTCACCTCGGGCCCGGTGTACATAGGAGCCATAGTGTGCTTCCTATTTGCGCTCTCGCTGTTTGTGGTCAAAGGGCGCGAGCGTTGGTGGCTGCTTGCCGCAACAGTGCTGTCGCTCATCCTCTCTTGGGGCAAAAATTTCCCCCTTCTCAACGACTTTTTCTTCTACAACCTGCCGTTGTATAATAAGTTCCGTGCCCCCTCTATGGCACTGGTTGTAGCCTCTCTCACAATGGTAACGCTTGGCGTGCTTGCCGTAGTTGAGTTTATGAGGGTGTGCAAGGAGGGCGATGAGGCCGCCAAGAAACGCCTCACCCGCGCGTTGGGAATATCGTTTGCCGCAACCGGAGGCTTGTCGCTGCTGTTTGCACTGTTCGGCGGTGCTATTTTCAGTTTCGAGGCACCCTCCGATGCCGCCTATCCGGCCCTCCTTGCCGATGCCCTGCGTGCCGACCGTGCTTCTATGCTCGCAAGCGATGCTTGGCGTTCATTTGCCTTTATTGCCGCCACGGCTGTTGCCCTGTTCGCCTATATGCGCTTCTCGTTCAAGAGCCGTTACCTTTACGTTGCGCTCACCGCACTTGTCATTCTCGACCTGTGGCCGGTCGCTTGGCGTTTCCTCTCGTGGAACGACTTTGTTCCCCAAAAGAAGGTCGAGGAGTTCCTCCCCACAGCCGCCGACAAGCTCATTATGCGCGACACGCACCCCAATTACCGTGTGCTTAACCTTGCTTCGAGCACCTTCAACGACTCGCGCACATCCTACTTCCATAAATCGGTAGGCGGTTACAGCCCCGCGAAATTGCGCCGCTATCAGGATATTATCGACAACTATTTCAGCGGAAGCATAAATATGAACATTCTTAATATGCTCAACGTGCGCTACATAATAGTACCCGGTGAGAACGATGCTCCGCAAGTGCAAGTCAACCCCGATGCAATGGGTAACTGCTGGTTCGTCGACAGCATTGTGTGGATGGATACTCCCGACGAGGAGATTGCAGCCATAGGCGACGGCGACCTTCGTTCCACCGCCTTTATCGAGAAAAGCTGGAAAGAAAAACTCCCCGCCGGCAATGAATATTGTCACCCCGTCGATTCCACAGCCTTTATAGAGATGCAGGAGTATGTCAATCCGGGAGTTATAAAGTACAGGAGCAGTTCGCCAATGCCGCAGTTGGCAATATTCTCCGAGGTCTATTACAAAACTTGGAAAGCCTATGTTGACGGAAAAGAAACACCCCTGTTGCGTGCCGATTACCTGCTGCGTGCTCTGCCCCTTCCGGCCGGGGAGCACGAAATAGAGCTGCGCTGTGTCGATGAGGTTATAGTAGCCTCCTCCAAAATATCGTTTGCATCGTCGCTGCTCGTAGGAGCAATACTATTGTCGATGCTCTCGCTCATAATATACAAAAGCGTAAAAACCAAAGAGTGATGCACCATAAACCAAAATTCTCCATAATAACCGTTACCTACAACGCCTCCTCGGTGATAGAACCCACCTTGCGCAGCGTGGCAGTGCAGAGCTACAAGAATTTCGAGTATCTGCTCATCGACGGTGCCTCCACCGACGACACTGTTACAAAGGCTGTGGGTATGGGAATAGAATTTGCCCACATAGTGAGCGAGCACGACAGCGGTCTCTACGATGCAATGAACAAGGGTATTAAACTTGCCAAGGGCGACTATCTGTGCTTCCTGAATGCCGGCGACTCGCTCTATGCTCCCGATACTCTCGAACGCATAGTGGCTGCGCTGGATGGCTGCGCCACCTTGCCCGAGGTTGTTTATGGAGAAACGGCCGAGGTTGACGAACAACGCAATTTCATAAGGATGCGCCGTTTGAAGGCTCCCGAAAAACTCACTTGGAAGAGTTTCAAGAGAGGAATGCTTGTGTGTCACCAAGCCTTTTTCGTGCGTCGCGACATTGCCCCCCTCTACGACCTGCAATATCGCTTTTCGTCCGATGTCGATTGGTGCATAAGAGCGATGAAAAAATCCACAACACTTGTTAATACGCACACCATCATAGTGAATTATTTGCAGAACGGGCTATCTTTGCAGAATCATCGTGCCTCGCTCTTGGAACGTTTTTCCATAATGAGCAAGCATTATGGAATGTTTGTAACAGTGCTCAACCACCTGTGGTTCGTTGTGCGGGCAGTGATAAAGAGATAAAAACTTAAAAAACTTATAACTATGTTCAGTAAAGAAACTTATATCAATCGCCGTGCCGTTCTCAAAGAGAAGGTCGGCAGCGGAGTGTTGCTTTTTCTCGGTAACACCGAGGTTGGAGTGAATTATGCCGACAATGCCTATCATTTCCGTCAAGACTCCACATTCCTCTACTATTTTGCATCGGACTATTCGGGCCTTGCAGCCATTATCGACATTGACGAGGATGAAGAGATTATCTTCGGCGACGAGCTCACAATCGACGATATTGTGTGGACCGGTGTGCAGCCCACCATCAAAGAGAAGAGCGAGCGTGTGGGAATTACCCACACAATGCCTATGCAGGCTCTCTCCACATATATAAAGAGTGCGCAGAGCAAGGGCCGGAGGATACATTTTCTCCCTCCCTACCGCGGCGACCACAAAGTGTGGTTGCAAGAACTCTTGGGCATAAACCCCGCCGAGCAGCAGGCCGCCGTGTCTATGGATTTTGTAAAGGCGGTAATTGCTCAGCGCAACTACAAGAGTGCCGAGGAGATTGAGCAGATTGAGGAGGCCGTGAACGTGTCGGTGGATATGCACTGTGCAGCGATGCGTGCCGTGCGTCCCGGAACCACCGAGGCCGAAATTGTGTCGGTGGTACAGGCCGAGGCTGCAAAGCACAATTTCAACCTCTCGTTCCCCATTATCGCCACCATAAACGGCCAGACACTGCACAACCACGCATACGGCACCGAGCCTTTGAAGGATGGGCAGATGTTCCTGCTCGATTCGGGTTGCGAGAATGCAATGCACTATGCCGGCGACCTCACCACCACTATGCCTGTGGGCAGGCAGTTTACCGAGCAACAGCGCACAGTGTGCAACATTCTGCGTCGCGCCCACGTTGCTGCAACATCTATGCTTGCTCCCGGTGTCGAGTATCGCAATGTGCACGAGGTTGTGCTCACCGAGATTGCAAAGGGAATGATTGAACTTGGCCTTATGAAGGGCGATGCTGCCGAGGCTGCCCGTGTGGGCGCCGCCTGTATGTTCCTGCCCCACGGATTGGGTCATATGATGGGCCTCGATGTTCACGATATGGAGAATTTCGGCGAGCTTTATGTGGGTTACGAGGAGGGCCGTTCAAAGAGCACTCTTTTCGGTTGGAAGTCCCTGCGCTTGGCAAAGGCTCTCGAACCGGGATATGTGTTCACCGTTGAGCCGGGTATCTATTTTATTCCCGACCTCATAGACAAATGGCGTGCCGAGAAACAGTTTACCGATTTTATCTGTTACGACAAGCTCGATGCTTGGCGCAACTTCGGCGGAATACGCAACGAGGAAGATTATCTCATTCTCGACGGTGGTGCCCGCCGTTTGGGAAAATACAAGCCTATGGCACCCGAGGAGATTGAGGCCGAGCACAATAAATAATAACTCTTAATGAAATTATCACCGTTTGTTAAAAAACTATCATACCCGGCAGGGCTGGCGTTGCTTGCCCTGCTGGTGTTTGCATATATCTTCGATGCAAAGATTGATTCCAACGGCGATAATTGTCACTACTACATTCTCGCCTCGTCGCTTGCGGCTGGCAATGGTTACACCGATATGTTGGGCAACGCCTCGGCACTGTTCCCTCCCGGTTATCCGTTGCTTATGACTCCTTTGCGTTTGTTCACCGACAGCATTGTGGCGCAAAAAGTGCTTAATCTTCTGTTCCTGTTCGGCGCGGTGCTGTTGCTCTTCCGCATTATGGTTGCCGAGGGGTTAAGGCCGGCTTTGGCCTTTATTGCTGGCGCGGCGGTGCTCGTCACTCCCCATTTGTTGGAATTCTCAACAATGATGATGAGCGAGGCTTCGTGCATCTTCTTCATCACTCTTGCCTTGTGGGCCTTTTTGCACCTGTCTGCCGATGGCAGGGCAGGGCTGCGTTCACCGTGGTTGCTGCTTTTTCTCTTTGCCACCGTTTACACCTTTTATATACGCACGCAGGCGATAGCTTTTGTCGCGGCTTTTGTGGTTGGCCTGTTTGTGTTGCGTCGTTGGCGTTTGGGGCTTGCCCTGTCGGGCGCATTTGCGGTCGGCGTTCTTCCGTGGATTTTGCGTAACGCATTTTTGGGGCTCGAACAGTCGCGCTATCTCTCACAGGTGGATTTTTCGAGAGTGTGGAGAATACTTAATATGCTGCTGGTGCAGGTTGTTCCCGAAAGCATTATACCTTTCTTCCGCGTGCGTTACGATTGTGCGCCGTCGCCCCAGCTCTATGCGATAGCTCTTGCAGTGCTTGCTCTCATAGTCTATGGCCTTTGCCGCCTTAAAAGGCTGCGTCTGCCGCTTCTGCTCTTTTTTGCAGGCAATCTTGCGCTTGTTTCCATAATGGACACCCCCAGCTTCTATCGCTATATGATAATAGTGCTGCCAATGCTCACGGTGGGTGTTGTTACAGGGCTGTGGAGTGTTTGCGATGCTCTCTCCCGCCGTGTGTCGAAACACTCCTTTTCACCGTGGTTTATGCTGCTGCTTTTTCTCCCGCCCCTGTTACATTATGGCGACGGCAGCCTGCACACAGTGTGGGAGTTGCATCGCAGTGCCGTAGCCGGCTATCCGCTAAATGTGAATGCCTATCTTGCCATAGGTGAGGAGGCCGCTTCGTTTGGGCGCGACCGCATTGTTGCATCGCGCAAGCCCGAATTGCTTTTTGTGAGCAAAGGGGTTAAGGGCGTGCGCTACAAGGAGGGCCGCACCAATGTGCAGATTGTGAGCGACCTGCTTGCCGCCAATGTCGATTATATAATTCTCGAAAATCTGGGCTTCCGTTACACGGCCGAGGTTCTCTATCCCTGTCTTAAAGAGCACCCGCTCTTCTTCGAGCCGTTGCGCTACACTTCGGCTCCCGTGAATGTTCTTTTCCGTTTCCACAAGGAGAGGGCCCGTCGTTGGCTCATTAGCTTGGAGGGTGGAGAGTAGTGCTCTGAATATTTTATCAACAGTGGAAAAAATCTCTCATTTTTATATACATAATTCAATATAAAATCCCTAACTTCGCACAAGAATGGTTCGGCGCAAACAGGTGCGTTTGCGCGATTAAAAGGGAACGGGGTGTAACTCCCCGACAGTCCCGCTGCTGTGAACCTCCTGCGACACCCTGTGCAATCCTGCCACTGATATTTATGTTGGGAAGGCAGCCGGGGCGAGGAGCAAGTCAGAAGACCTGCCATTCAATAAAGGCTGTTGCCACTCGTGGGATAGGGCGCAGTGCGAAATTATTTTCAAACTTCATCAATATTTCAAAAAAAGATGATTCAAACAGTTTTAAAGCGCGATGGGCGCGTTGTGGGTTTTAATGAGGAGAAAATAATCACGGCAATCCGTAAGGCGATGCTTCACACCGAAAAGGGTGAGGATATGTCGCTCATACGCCAGATAACCGACCATATATCCTTCCGTGGCGATTCGCAAATGACCGTGGAGGCCATTCAGGATATGGTGGAAATGGAACTTATGAAGAGTAGCCGCAAGGATGTTGCGAGAAAGTATATCGCCTATCGCGACCAGCGTCGCATTGCCCGCAATGCAAAAACCCACAATATGTTTCAGGAGATTATAAACATAAAATCGAACGAAATTACCCGCGAGAATGCCAATATGAACGCCGACACTCCTGCGGGAATGATGATGAAGTTTGCCAGCGAATCAACAAAGCCCTTTGTCGACGACCTCTTGCTGGGCAACGAGGTAGTGGAGGCAGTGCGCAACAGCTACATACACGTTCACGACAAGGACTATTATCCCACAAAGAGCCTCACCTGTTGCCAGCATCCGCTCGACCACATTCTTAAAAACGGCTTTTGCGTGGGGCACGGCGAGTCGCGCCCCGCAAAGCGCATCGAAACAGCCAGCGTGCTTGCCTGCATATCTATGGAAACTGCGCAGAACGAAATGCACGGCGGGCAAGCAATCCCGGCATTCGACTTTTATATGGCACCATACGTTCGCAACACCTTCATCGAGGAACTTAAAAGCCTCGAAGGCCTTATGATGGTGAGCTACGAACACCTATATAATAAGGAGATAAAAGATTACGAGGAGGCACCGCTCGACTTCCTCTCGGGCGACGAGCGCATAGTTCAGCACGCAATAAACAAGACCGTGAAGCGTGTGCACCAAGCAATGGAGGCCTTCATACACAATATGAACACCATTCACTCGCGTGGCGGCAACCAAGTGGTATTCAGCTCCATAAATTACGGTACCGATACATCGGCCGAGGGGCGTTGCGTCATACGCGAGCTGCTCAACAGCACCTATCGTGGCGTTGGCAATGGTGAAACAGCCATCTTCCCCATACAAATATGGAAGAAGAAACGCGGTGTGAGCTACTTGCCCACCGACCGTAACTACGACCTCTACGAGCTTGCCTGCAAGGTGAGTGCCCGTCGTTTCTTCCCCAATTTCCTTAACCTCGATGCAACCTTCAACCAGAGTGACGAGTGGCGTGCCGACGACCCTCAACGCTACATTCACGAAGTAGCAACGATGGGCTGCCGCACCCGTGTGTTCGAAAATCGCTTCGGTCCAAAAACCTCGGTAGGCCGTGGCAACCTCTCCTTCTCCACCATAAACATTGTGCGTCTGGCAATAGAGTGTATGGATATTGAGAACAAGGAACAGCGCATTGCACAGTTCTTTGCCAAGCTCGATGGCGTGCTCGAACTGACCGCCCGCCAGCTGCACGAGCGTATGGAGTTCCAGCGCACAGCCTTTGCCAAGCAGTTCCCACTGCTTATGTCGGCACTGTGGGTAGGTAGCGAGAATTTGAAACCCACCGACACTATTGCCTCGGTAATTAACCAAGGAACACTCGGAATAGGCTTCATAGGCCTTGCCGAATGTCTTGTGGCACTCATAGGCAAGCACCACGGCGAGAGCGACGAAGCACAAGAGCTTGGCATTAAGATAATAACATATATGCGCGACCGTGTAAACGGCTTCTCCGAGCACTATCAGCATAATTACAGCGTGCTTGCAACCCCGGCCGAGGGCCTTTCGGGCAAGTTCACCCGTGCCGATCGCAAGGATTTTGGAATAATCGAGGGCGTTACCGACCGCGACTACTACACCAACAGCAACCACGTTCCCGTCTATTATAAGTGCAGCGCACGCCACAAAGCCGAGGTTGAGGCACCCTACCACGCTCTCACCGGCGGCGGCCACATATTCTATGTTGAGATTGACGGCGACGCAACCCACAACCCCGATGCCATTATGCGTGTGGTTGATATGATGGACAAGTACAATATGGGTTACGGCTCGGTGAACCACAACCGCAACCGTTGCCTCAGCTGCGGCTACGAAAATTCCGAAAAGGATTTAAAGGCCTGTCCCAAATGCGGCGGCACCAATCTCGACAAGTTGCAGCGCATCACCGGCTACCTTGTGGGAACCACCGACCGCTGGAACAGTGCAAAGCTATCGGAACTCAACGACCGCGTGGTACACGAATAATTGAAGAAACTGCTTGAATCTCTAAAAAATATTTTAGAAGTTGTTTAAATTTATATCCTTGAAATTTTTATAGTTCTTTTTTAGAATGTTTTTTCATTTTTTAAGGGCGCATAGCGGGCTATGTAACCGCAAAAAAGGGAAAAATAGGCAAAAAAGAGCATAAAAAGGCAAGCACTATTCGCGTATAATGTAAACATAATTTTTGAAAGAAATTTAAACAGCTTCTTAGTAATAATATAGATATTGACCTAAAACTTCTAAACCTTAACATTTATGTCATATTGAACGAAAATGAGATATCTCTATATCATTTTAGAGAACCCTCACACAAGGTTGCCTTTGGCCACTTTGGGCGGCGAACTCCGTTTAGGGATGACATTGACATAAAGAGTGCAGGTCAACCGCTATATTATATATAATATTTTCTTATAGCAGAGCCGTATGTTATATATTCTCGATATACTCGAAGATACAACCGTCGATGGGCCGGGGTTCCGCACCTCGGTCTATTGTGCAGGTTGCCCCCATCATTGCCCCGGCTGTCACAATCCCCAATCGTGGGATATTTCAAACGGGCGTGCAATGTCCACCGCCGAAATTCTCGGCGTAATTCTTGCCGACCCTTTTGCCGATGTTACCTTCACCGGCGGCGATCCTATGGTGCAGGCACCGGGCTTCACCTCCCTTGCCATTGCCATTAAGGAGCAAAGCAACAAGAATATATGGTGCTTCACCGGCTATCTTTTCGAAAATCTGCTCAAAAATCCCGTTCAGAAGGAGCTCTTGCGCCATATAGATGTCCTTGTCGATGGCCCCTTCGTCGAGGCCCTTAAAGACGAGCAACTGCGTTTCCGTGGCAGCAGCAACCAACGTGTCATAGATGTTCCCGCCTCGCTTGCATCGGGCAGCGTGGTTCTTATCGGGGGAATGTAGTCTGCTTTTCCATTAGTTGTTAAAAAAGAATAAAGTGTATGCTTTTTGTCAATAAAAATGGCAAGAATGTTTGAAAAATGTAAATTTTATATATCTTTGCCTTGGATAATAAAGAAAATCGTATCTATTTGAGTAACAGAGGTGAATAAAAAGGTCAAAAGTTGTTGGTAACGATTTAGCGACATTACCACCGCACCGATACGCTGTGCTTTGCTTATATCAAACAACTCTTTCTGTATCGCAAAGGTACTTATATTCTCTCATTTCACAAAAAACTCCCAAAGAAAAATTCCTTTCTGCCCGCATTTTGGGTAAAGCCATTGTTGGCAGTCCGATAAGTGTAACCTGAATGAATCCAGACAAACACCCATCGGACTTATGGTACACCGAAACAAATATCTCCACCTTATGGAAGAGCATTACACTTAAATAATTACCCCGTCCCGGCGGATATGTTATCCGCCTTTTTTTGAGCATCAGGGTCTTTGACCCGCAAATAATACAATGGGGTTGCAAACCCCTACCTCAGCACTCTCGGGTTAACTTCGTTTTCCTCCTTTTCGCTCGGCATAATTCAAACGAGTTTGATTCTGCTCTCGCTCATGCGTCGGTTGTCAAACCCGAGGGGACGAAGTTATAAACTCCTTAACGCATTTTCTTGTATAAACAGGTGGTGAACAGGTAGAACAGCACGCCGCTTGCAACGCCTGCAATGCCGTCGATAAGATAGTGGGCTTTTATGTACACCGTGGCGCAGCAGAGCAGCATATAGAGGGGTAGCAGGGTGAGCGTGAGTCTTTTGCTTGCGCGGGCGGCAAGCAGTATAATTATTGTGGAAATGCCTATGTGGGAGCTTGGAAAGGCTGCCGTGGGGCGTTCGCCCGATGCTTGTGCCATATTCACAAGGGTGGTGAAGAGCCCATCTTTGCCGGCTTGCGGGAGAGTCATTTCGGGGTTAAGGTCGAACCAGTTGCCAATCTCGGGGTAGGGGCCTGTGGCGGCAACTGCATCGCCTACTACGGGAAAGTAGAACTGCGGGCCGGCCACGGGAAGGAATATGTATATGAGGTAGTAGATGAAGAATGAGCACATAACAACGAATGTGCAACGCTCGCTCTCTTCTTCCCGTTTAAAGAAATACCACAGCACAATGGTTATAATCATAGGGTAGTAGGCCCAATAGCCCATATTGAACGCTTCGCGCCAAAGGGTGTGGCTGCACATTTGGTCGAACAGCAGTGCCGGCTGGCACCCGAAGATATTAAGTTCGGCGGTGGCAAAAAGGTGGTCGAGGTTGGGGAATATGCGGTTGAATTCAAAGGTGTCGGGGTACCAGTAGCCGAGCAGGCCCATCTGCCCCACGAGGCGCAGGAAACGGGTGGCGCGCGAGGGGAACTTCGTGTAGATGTATATTATGGCGAATGTTGCAAATGCTACGAAGAAACGCCCCACAAGCATTTCTTGCGGGTTGTGCAGCCTGTCGAAGAATATTATGATGAGCAGGGTGGTTATGAAGTTGTACAGGAGGTTCAGTTTCTCCACGGCGAGGAACTCCCTGCGCTCCTCTTCGCGTTCAATGAATTTTAGAGCCATTTTTCTTGTTTGTACCATTCTATTGTTTTTTTTGTGCCTTCATATAGGCTGTATCGTGCTTTAAATCCAAGCTCGCTCTCTATCGGTGTTGTGTCGCAGAGCCAGTTGCGCTGTTTCATTATGTTGTATTTGTCGCTGTTGAGCGTTGCCGGTTTTTTGGTGAGCCATGCAACAAGTTCCGATAGTGTGGAGATTGCTTTGAGCACCCACAGTGGGGCGGTTATGTGCAGCACCTGTTTTATGCCGAGGCTTTCCTGTATGTAGTCGCTGAAACTGCGGCTGCTGTATCCCACCGGCTCGCTCACGAAGTAGCTGCGGTTGGTGATGTTGCTCTCGGCTGCAAGGTAGATTGCGTCGACAAGGTCCTCGACATATATGAATGTGATTGTCTGCTTTTTATATCCCACGGCAAAGTCGATGTGTTTTTTTATGCTCACTGCCATCTGGTAGTAGTCGCGCTCGCGTGGGCCGTAAACGCCTGTGGGGCGCAGGATTATATAGGGGATGCCGCAGTTCCTTATGTATCCTTCGGCCATAAGTTTGCTGTGCCCGTATGCGGTGTTGGGGGCTGCAAGGTCGCTCTCCTGTATGGGTGTGTGGGGTTCTTCCTCGCGTGCCGGGCCAAAGATGCTCAACGAGCTTAAATAGATGAATTTGCGGGGGGTGGCATTGTTCTCTTTGAGTGCTTCGACAAGGTTTTTAGTCCCTTCGAAGTTTGTGCGTAAAAACTCCTTTTTATCGAGGCATTTTGTCACTCCGGCGGCGTGTATCACATAGTCCCACGCGCCTTGCTCTTGGGTGAACGAGGCTATCTGTGTGGCGAGGGTTTCTTTTTCTTCGAGGTTGAGTTCTATGAATTTTATTCTCGTGTCTTTCAGGTAGCGTCGGTTGCTGCTTTTGCGTGTGCCGGCCCACACTTCGTAGCCGAGTGCGAGTCCTTGTTCTACGATGAAGCTGCCTATGAAGCCGCTTGCTCCTGTCACGAGTATCTTCTTGCCGGTGTTGTTTGTCGATGTTGCCATAGTGCAGCGTAGGTTCGTTTTTACAAAGGTACGTTTTTTTATTGTTTGCTGGGCTATATTGTTGTTTAATTTTAATGGAGAATAAGGCTAATTATTGGTTATGCCTTATTATTTTCGGGCAGACACATCGGTCTGCTCCTACATTGCTTGTGTTTTTAACTCTCCCCTTTAAAATTAAGTGGGGCAGTTTAATTTGTTCTTTTCTGTCCTTCTGTTCTTCTGCGGAATTAAGCCTTGTTTGTTTTTCATTTTGTCAAAATAGCAACCTTGTGGCGAGTGCGTGGCTGTAACTTTGTGCTTGTAACATAGAATAGGATGGTGAATATGGTTAAGAAATTAAAATCGCTGTTGTCGGTGTTTGGTGCGTCGGGGTACAGGTATAAGTTCTTGTTGTTCAAGTTTAATAATATTCTGGGTGTCGAGGATGCCTTCCCCGACGAGGGGGCGGTTTTTATCTTTCTGCGCAGAGTGTATAATGTGTTGCGTTTGCGCTACAATTATGAGCTGGTGCATTGTGGCGAAACGCGCGATCTGTCGAGCTTGTCGGCCGGCCGATTGTCAAGAACTTTTCCTGCTTTGCTGTGTGCCAATTGCATTGCGGTGCTCTATGAGAGCGACGCTGCTGTGCGTAACCGCGTGGTAAAAGATATAAGAAACCGTAATTTCACATAGTTTAATATTTGACACTGCACCTTTTCTCTTTTGTCGCTTGCAATCTCTTTTTTTATTACTAATTTAGCACATCGCATAAAAAGAGTATTATGGCAAAGAAAGGTGGAAAAGGCAAAGGCCGCATAAACAAGCGGGTGCTTGTGGAAATGCTTGTGGAGTTTTTTAATCGTCACGATGGCGAGCAGGTGAGCACAAAGGAGGTTTTCAAGGAACTTGGCCTGTCATCGTCGGCGGCACGCACTCTTTGCGTGAGTATTCTCGACGACCTTGTGTTCGATGGTTATCTTGTGGAGCCGGCGTTCCGCAAATATCAGCTTGCCAACAGCGGTTCGTCGATGATTGGAACTTTCAAGCGCAATAATCACGGATATAATATGTTCTACCCCGAGGATGACAGCGAGCCGATAGTTGTGTCGGAGCGTAATTCGGGGCACGCTCTCACCGACGACATTGTGCGTGTGGCATTGTTTGCGCATCGTCGCGGCCGTGGCCGTGAGGGTGAGGTGGTTGAGGTGCTGAAACGTGCGCACGATACTTTTGTGGGCGAGCTTCACGTTGAAAAGCATTATGCTTTTCTGCTCACTGACGACCGCTTTATGCCTTGCGACATTTTTATTCCGCGAGATTTGCTCAAAGGTGGCAAGAATGGCGACAAGGCCATTGTGAAGCTGTTGGAGTGGCCGCCCGAGAGCAAGAACCCCGTGGGCAAGGTGGTTGATATCTTGGGCAAGGTGGGCGAGAATGATGCCGAAATGAATGCCATTCTTGCAGAATTCGGCCTGCCATATACCTACCCCGCAGCGGTGGAACAGGCTGCCGAGAGGCTTGCGGTGGGCATCACTCCCGAAGAGATTGCCTCGCGTGAGGACTTCCGTGGCATAACCACGTTCACCATAGACCCCGACGATGCAAAGGACTTTGACGATGCACTATCCATCCGTCCCCTTTCCGAGGGCGTGTGGGAAATAGGCGTTCACATTGCCGATGTTTCCTACTATGTTACCGAGGGGAGTGTGATAGACAAAGAGGCGTTCAAGCGTGCAACATCAATCTATCTTGTCGACCGCACAATACCTATGCTTCCCGAACGCCTGTGCAACTTTCTCTGTTCGTTGCGCCCCGGCGAGGATAAGCTCGCCTATTCGGTGATATTCACAATGAACGACAAGGCCGAGGTTAAGAACTTCCGCATAGCCCGCACGGTGATAAACAGCAATCGCCGCTTCTGTTACGACGAGGTGCAGGAGATTATAAAGAACGGCGCGGGGGAATATTATGCCGAAATTGAACGCCTCAACACCTTTGCCCAGACGATGCGTGCGAAGAGGTTTGCGGCCGGAGCGATAGATTTTCAACAGGCCGAGGTTCATTTCCGTCTCGACGAGAGCGGCAAGCCTGTTTCGGTCTATTTCAGCGAGAGCAACGAATCGCACCAACTGATTGAGGAGTTTATGTTGCTTGCCAATCGCACGGTGGCCGAAAAAATAGGCCGCAAGGCTCCCGGTAACAGCCCCAAGACTTTTGTCTATCGCATACACGACCAGCCCGACCCTGAAAAGCTGGCAATGCTCTCGAAGTTCGTGAGCAAGCTGGGCTACAAGATGCGCAGCGGTTCGGGGCGCACAACATCGGCAACGGCAATGAACAATTTGTTGAAGGAGGTGCACGGCACCAAGGAGCAGAATGTGATAGAGCAAATATCGCTTCGCACAATGCAGAAGGCGCGTTATTCAACCGAGAATATCGGCCATTATGGCCTTGCCTTCCGCTACTACACCCATTTTACTTCACCCATACGCCGTTACCCCGACCTTCTCGTTCATCGCCTTCTCACACGCTATCTGTTACAGGGCTCACGCTCGGTGAGTCTGCCCAAATATGAGGATTTCTGCGAACATTGTTCGGCACAGGAGCAGGTGGCTGCCAATGCCGAGCGTGCAAGCATAAAATATAAGCAGGTGGAGTTTATGAGCGAGCGCATAGGCGAGGAGTATGATGCTGTTATAAGCGGTGTTACCGAGTGGGGTATTTATGTCGAAATAAACGAGAATAAATGCGAAGGATTGATTCCCTTGCGCACCCTGCAAGGCGACTACTATGAGTTTGACGATGCCAATTACTGCCTTGTGGGCCGTCGCACGCATCGTCGCTACACAATAGGCGATGCAGTGCGCATACGCATTGTGCGGGCCAATCTCGAACGCAAACAGCTCGATTTTGAGCTTGTTGCCCATTATGTCGATTGAATTTCAACTTCTTTTCAGAATTGCGGTTCTTTTTTGCAAAAAATGAATTATGAAACTGCTGATAATAGAGGACGATGCTTCGTTGAGCGAAATAATGTCGCGTGCACTGCGTAACGAGGGCTATGTGGTTGAAACGGCATCGACTTTCTTCGATGCCGACGACAAGATTGCGGGGTACACCTACGACTGCATTCTGCTCGATATTATGTTGCCCGACGGTAACGGGCTCAAACTGCTCGAACATATAAAATCGCTCGACAAGGGCGACAGGGTTATCATAATTTCGGCGCGCGACTCCATCGACGACAAGGTCGCGGGCCTCGACCTTGGTGCCGACGACTATCTTGCAAAGCCTTTTTATATGGCCGAACTTTCGGCACGCATAAAGAGTGTGATGCGTCGCGGCAGTGGTGCGGTAAACAGGTTTATGACTGCCGGCAATCTGCAAATGGACCTGCAAGGGCGCACCGTCACGGTCGAGGGAAGCGAGCTTCCTTTGCTGAAAAAGGAGTTCGATATTCTGCTCTATTTTATGCAACGCCCCAACCACATAGTCGATAAGGCGGTGCTTGCCGAGGCTGTGTGGGGCGACCACATCGATGCTGTCGATAATTTTCAGTTTGTATATGCGCAGATAAAGAATTTGAGAAAAAGGCTTGCCGAGGCGGGTGCCACAATGAATGTGAAGGCTGTCTATGGCTTTGGTTATAAATTTTGCGAAGCTGAATAATGAAACTCATATATAATATAATAGGGCGTATGGCGATGGCCCTTCTGCCTATCCTTGCCTTGTGGTCGGTGATTTTCTACTTTACGATGGTGCAGGAGATTAACGATGAGACCGATGACAGCCTCGAAGATTATGCCGAACTTATAATACGCCGCACGCTTGCCGGGAAAGAGCTTCCGGCTGTGGGCGATGGCAGTAACAACAGCTTTGCAATTGAGGTGCTGAATGGCCCCGAAGCGTTGCTGTCACCCTCCTTGGTGTATAGTGATTCGCTTGTCTATATTCCCGAGAAGCGCGAAACGGAACCGGCGCGTGTGCTCACGGCCCATTTTGCTGGCAGCAATGGAACGGCCTATCGTCTGGTGGTTACAATGCCCACGTTTGAGCGCGAGGACTTGCTCTCGTCGGTATTCTGGCACATTGTGGTGCTCTATGTGGCGGTGGTGCTCACCGTTTTTATGGCTACAATAGTGGTGTTCAACCGCAGTATGCACCCCCTCTATGAATTGCTTGCTTGGCTCGACAGATATTTGCCCGGCAAGGGGGTGAAGGATTTTCCCGAAGATTCCCCGGTGGTGGAATTTTCAAAGTTGCTGAACAGTGCAAAGAACACCATTCTTCGTGCCGAGAATTACCTCGAACAACAGAAAGAGTTTCTGGGCAACGCTTCACACGAATTGCAGACTCCGCTGGCGGTGATAGGCAACCGCATAGAGTGGATACTCAACAGCACAATTTTGAGTGAGGAGCAGGCTACCGAGCTTTATAAAATGCAGCAGTCGCTACGCAGACTTGTTCGCCTTAACCGCACTCTTTTGCTGCTGTCGAAGATAGAAAACGGGCAGTTCCCCGACGCTGTGGATGTTGACATTGCACAGCTCATAAGGAGTGAGGTTGAAACATACTCCGAGGTGTATTCCGGCCGCGCTGTTGTGTGCAATGTGGCTCTGCCCGAGCGGCTTATGGTGAGGATGAACGAGGAACTTGCAACTGTGTTTATTACCAATTTGCTTAAAAATGCCTTTCTACACTCTCCCGAGGGTGGTGAAATTTCGGTGGTCTTTGCCGGCGGTCGTTTGCTCTTGGCCAACGATGGTGCAGCACCGCTCGACTCCGCTCGTCTTTTCGACCGTTTCTACAAACAGGGAAAAACCGGCAGCACCGGGCTTGGGCTTGCTCTCGTTGGCTCCATCGCGCGTTACTATAAACTGAACGTGGAGTACTCTTTCGAGGGTGGCAAACATTGTTTCGAGGTTAAATTGTGACGGAAATTCAGAGGCCGCTTTAATTATTTCCGAAAAAAATCGCAGAATTTTTAAAATTTCAAATTCATTTCAGAATCGGGTATAATCTTCGCAGTGTAAATAGAGTGGTGGCGAAAAACAAAACCCTCTGTTAAGTGTTAGATAAAAAGATATTATTGATTAAAATTTGAAATTATGAAAAGGATTTTATTTGTATTAGCGACTGTTTTTTCTTTTGGTGTTTTTAACGCAAGTGCCGACAATGACAAGATTATTGCAAAGGAGAATCTTCCGGCCGATGCACAGACATTCATAAACACCTATTTTGCCGGGCTGAAAATTTCGTATGCAAAGTTGGAGCGCGACTTTTTCGAGCACTCCTACGAGGTTGTCTTTACCGATGGTATTAAGCTGGAATTTGACCGCAAGGGTGCTTGGACCGATGTTGATTGCCGTTACAGCGAGGTGCCCTCTGCAATAGTTCCACAGGCAATAAAGGGTTATGTGAAAAATAACTATCCCGATGCAAAAATATTGAAGATAGAGCGTAGTTCGAGAGATTATGATGTGAAGCTCTCCAATCGTTTGGAACTCACTTTCGACAAGAGATTCAATATTATAGATATAGACGACTAAAATAGTTTAATGTTATGAGAAAGTTCTTTTTTGTGATGCTTCTGTTGCCGGCACTCTTGTTCACGGCTTGCGGTGGCGATGATGACAAGAATAACAGTGCAGTTACCGGTATTTTGCTTAACGATGCTATACTGAACTATATTCAGACTAATTATGAAGGTGCGGTGATAAAAAGCTATGAATTGGAGCCGAATGGTCTTATAGATGTAGATATTATGCACGATGCAGTGTCGAAGGATGTCTATTTTATGCAGAATGGGCAGTGGGTGCTTACAAAATGGGATGTTTCTCTCTCGGCCTTGCCTGCGGTTGTAGTCGATGCAGTGCTTCTCGCTTATCCCGAATATGTTATTGATGATGCCGATTTTGTGCAGTCGCCTTCGGGTAATTATTATAGTATAAATATCGAGAAGGGTAATTTTGAGAGGAATTTAAGGGTTGCGCTCGACGGCTCTTCGGTCGATGAGGTTTAGGAATAAGATTTTTAGTTTATCATAGTTTTTGAGTGGTGGAGCGCACCGGCTTGTCCGGTGCGCTCTTTTTTTGTGGCAGATGGCAGGTTCTTGCTTTCTGCCGCTTCCCTCGCTAAAAATTACGGAATTTATTTTGTATTACTCCTGCTTTGCGTTAACTTTGCGATAGATGCAAAAACGGCCTTTTTAGAGCCTGCGTTGCATTGGTGATGAGGAGCTGCGGGCCCCTCCATAAAAAAGTATAGGACAATGAGAGTAATCGACAGCATAAATTCCAGCGAAAAAACCGCCTTCTCGTTCGAGGTGTTGCCCCCTGTGAAAGGAACGGGTGCAACAAAACTATTTAGCGACATTGAGCGGTTAATGGAGTTTAATCCCAAGTATATAAACATTACCACGCATCACAGCGAGCCTGTGTATGTGGATATGGGCAACGGAATGTTCAAACGTAGCACAATACGCCGTCGCCCGGGTACGGTGGCAATATCCACAGCCATACATCATCGTTTCGGGGTACCCGTGGTGCCCCACATCCTATGCAACGGCTACTCTGTCGCCGAAACGGAATATGTGCTCATAGACCTTCAACTATCGGGCATTACAGATATTCTTGTTCTGCGTGGCGATAAGTGCAAGGGCTGCGACGGAGCACAGTGCGAGTCGCACAAACACGCAATAGACCTCTTGCGACAAGTTAATCGCTTTAACGAGGGTTACTTTGTGGACGGCACCCCTATGAAGGAGCGTGGCGAGCGTTTCTCGTGTGGCGTTGCCTGTTATCCCGAAAAGCACGAGGAGGCTCCCAATATGGATAGTGACCTTGCGGTGCTCAAACAGAAGGCCGACGAGGGTGCCGAGTATGCCGTGACGCAGATGTTTTTCGACAATAGGAAGTATTTTGAATTTGTGAGGCGCGCCCGAGAAATGGGAATAACCATTCCCATTATTCCCGGCATAAAGCCTATGCATCGCCTTTCGCAGCTGAATGTGTTGCCAAAGACTTTCCGTGTCGACCTGCCCGAGGAACTTGTGAAGGCAATGTTGCAGTGCAAGGACGATGCGGCTGCCGCGCAGGTGGGTCGCGAATGGGCTGTTGCACAGTGTCGCGAACTGATGGAGAATGGTGCCCCGAGCATACATTTTTACACAATAAATGCAATGGACAGCGTTTATGAAATTGCAAAAACTATTTATTGATGGCATTCTCGTTTGGTGACATAATAGGGCAGGAAAGGGTTGTGGAGCAACTGCGTCGCTGTGTCGACGAGAATCGTTTGGCTCACGCATTGCTCATCACCGGGCCGCGTGGCAACGGAAAGTTGGCCATTGCCGTGGCTCTTGCCAAATATTTATTGTGTGGCAACCGGGCCGATGGTGAGGCTTGCGGTGCCTGTCCCACCTGTGTGAAAATCGAGAAACTCATACACTCCGACCTGCACTTTGTTTTTCCTGTAAAGAAGAAAAAGAGCAGCGGTTCCGACTCGGCACCGGTGAGCGACGACTACATACAGGAGTGGCGCGAATTGCTCACGAAAAATCCCTATTTTGGTTACGATGCTTGGTTGCAGAAGCTGGATGTGGATAATCAGCAGCCGATGATATATGAACGTGAGAGTGGCGAGATTTTGCATAAGTTGTCGATGCACGCCCGTGAAGGAGGCTGGAAGGTGGTGATAATATGGCTGCCCGAAAAGATGAAAGAGGCCGGCTCGAACAAGCTGTTGAAGATTATTGAGGAACCACCCAAAGATACTCTCTTCGTCCTTGTATCGGAGGAACCTGATAATATAATCCCCACGATATTGAGCCGCACCCAGCGGATAGATGTTCCAAGCATATTGCAGGAGGATATGCAGCGCGCTCTTGTTGCCCGTTACGGGCTCACCGCAACCGATGCTGCGCTCATTGCCCAGCAGTGTGGCGGTAATGTGGATAAGGCCGAGGAACTTCTCTCGCTAAACGAGGAGAAAGCTCTCTATCTTGAACTTTTTGCTCAGCTTATGCGTGCTGCATACGCCCGTAACATACGCGAAATGAAACTGTGGAGCGAGCGCGTTGCAGCAATGGGACGCGAAAGGCAGAAACGCTTGCTCGAATATTGCCAGCGTATGATTCGCGAGAATTTTATAATGAATTTCAAACGCGACGAAATGCTCTATCTGTCGGCCGAGGAGCGTAACTTTTCTTCGCGTTTTTCTCCCTTTGTGAATGAGAGAAACATATTCGGCATTATGGAAGAACTTTCCGAGGCCGGCCGACATATTGAACAGAATGTTAATGCAAAAATGGTCTTCTTCGACACTGCGTTGAGGATGATTGTTTGGATAAAGAACCGTTAAATGGACGATAATTTGAAATATAAAGAGTGTAATCACTGCGCGGGTATCTGCTGCGAAGGTTGCGGCAAAATGGATGCCCCTCTTAACACTTTCGATTGGCTGGCCGGCGTGCCGGGCAACGAGGAATATACCGATATTGTGGAGGTGCAGTTCAAGAATACCCGTAAGGGATATTACAGGAACAGTAATAATCTTCCCTTGCAGAAGGGCGATGTTGTGGCTGTCGAGGCTACTCCCGGTCACGATATTGGCAAGGTTACTATGACCGGCCGCCTTGTGCTATTGCAGTTGAAGAAAACCCGCCTCACTCCCGAGAGTGAGTTCAAACGCATATACCGCAAGGCAAAGCCTGTGGACATTGAGAAGTATGAGGAGGCAAAGGCCCGTGAGCACGATACAATGATACGTTCGCGCCAGATAGCAAAAGACCTTAATCTGGATATGAAGATTGGTGATGTCGAGTATCAGGGCGACGGGCAGAAAGCCATCTTCTATTACATAGCCGACAACCGTGTCGATTTTCGTCAGCTTATCAAGGTGCTTGCCGATACTTTTAAGATTAAAATTGAGATGAAGCAGATTGGTGCCCGTCAGGAGGCCGGCCGTATTGGTGGAATAGGCCCTTGCGGAAGGGAGCTATGCTGTGCCACATTCACCACAAATTTTATCTCTGTTTCAACTTCGGCGGCACGCTTTCAGGATATTTCACTCAACCCGCAGAAGTTGGCGGGACAGTGTGCCAAGCTAAAATGTTGTCTGAATTACGAGGTTGATGCATACGTTGAGGCTTCGCGTGCCTTCCCCTCGCGCGATATTGAGCTTGAAACTGCCGATAGCACATATTTCTTCTTTAAGGCCGATATTTTGCGTGGCGAGGTTACCTACTCCACCGATAAGCATATTCCGGCCAATCTTGTAACCATCAGTGCCCGCCGTGCCAACGCGGTAATTGAAATGAACAAGCGTGGCGAAAAGCCGGCGAGCCTCGATGCATCGGGTGTTGCCGAAACGAAACGCTCGGTCGACCTGCTCGAACAGGAGAATATAAACCGGTTCGACAATGCGGGCAAGAACAAGAAACGCAAAAAAGGGCACGGCGGCAAGCGTCACGACAATCATCGCGGCAACAATGGCAAGGGAGAAAAATCTCAGAAACAAGGGTAGAGCGTTGCTGCTGCTTTTGGCGGCAGTGTTGTTGTTGCCCTCGTGCGACGGCTCGCTGGTGCACTCCTACCGCTCGACGGGAGGAGTGTGGCACAAAGGCGATACTATCCTCTTCTTTGATAGTCTTTTATATGAAACAACCTCTCCCATAGGGCTTTTTGCAGAAGTACGTTGCAGTGCAGCTTATCCGTATAAGGATTTATGGTTGCAGGTGGAGGTGCTCTCTGCCGACTCTGCTTATCTGTTCTTGCGCGACACTGTGTGTTGTGCCATATACGACAATGACGGCCGGCAGAATGGTGTTACGGCGGGCATACTTTATCAGTCGGAGCACTATGCGGCGTCGTTGAAAATCCCATCATATACCCCATTTGAAGTGCGCCTCACTCATTTGATGAACGACACTCTGTTGCACGGAATATATGATGTCGGAATCAGGCTCGGGCCTCCCTGTCGGCATCTATCCGCAGGAAAGTAAACAGCAGAATGGAAAAGCCAAGGAACGATGAACCGCCGTAACTGAAAAACGGCAACGGAATTCCTATCACAGGCATAATTCCAAGCACCATCCCGATGTTTATGGTAAAGTGAAAGAAGAAGATTGAAGCGAGCGCGTATCCGTAAACCCGCCCGAAAATATCGTTCTGCCTTTCGGCAATGGCAATGAGCCTTAAAATAAAGAGTGCAAATATAATCAGTACGGCACTCGACCCGAAAAAGCCCTGTTCCTCGCCTATGGTGCAGAATATAAAATCGGTGTCCTGCTCGGGCACATATTTCAGTTTGGTCTGTGTGCCGTTGAGAAAGCCTTTCCCAAAAAATCCTCCCGAGCCTATGGCTATTTTAGATTGGTGTACATTGTATCCGGCACCCGAAAGGTCCTCTTTAAGTCCCAAAAGAACCTCTATGCGCACCCGTTGGTGCGCTTTCAGCACATTGTGCATCACATATTCGCAAGAGCCGAAAAAGGCCAATGCACCAATTATGTAGGCTGCTACCCAGATGTTGCGGTTCTCTTTGTTCAAGCGGGCCTGAATGAGCAGATAGCATATATTGAATGCGAGTAACAGATACTGCACCACCATAATGTTGAATGCTATAAGATAAACAGCAATCCAGTAGGCGAGAAGGCTCACTCCGGCATTTATGGCAAACAGTATGATGAAAGTCCTGTGGTGTTTGCACCAGAATTTCACCATTGCAAGCGAGAATGCCTGAACGAGCAGTGTAACTGCATAGGGGCCGATGTTTATCGACAATGTGTCGGAAGGAGTTTCACCATAGCCTATGCCTACAACAAAATAGACCACTGCGCTTATTGCCATAAGCAATACAATGCCGGTCATTCCCTCGCGGTAGAGCACCAGAAACAGGGCAAGATAGACAAGGGCACTGCCTGTTTCCTTCTGTGCCACAATCACAAGCATAGGCAACAGGATGATGCCTATGCACTTTATGAACTGCTTGTTGTCCTTGATGTTGAAGCCGTATCGTCCCATAATGGAGGCTAACGCAAGGGTGGTGGCAAACTTCATAAATTCGGCGGGTTGCAGGCTGAACGGGCCCAATGGCAACCACGAGCGTGAGCCTTTTATGTCGCGTGCCACGAATATGGTTATAATTCCCAACAGTATGGCCCCTATGTATATGAATGGCGACAGGTCTTTGTAGCTGTTCTTGTCCACACAGAGCAGCACCACCCCCACGAGAATAGAGACTCCCATCCACATAGCCTGTTTGCCGGTTCTTTCGCTCAATGCGAAAAAGTCGAGAAAGTCGCTCTCTATATAGCTGTAACTTGCTCCACAGATACTCATCCACCCCATTATGGCCAAAATGGCGAATAGTGATATAAGCACCCAATCTATGCGACTGAATATGTTACCTCTCGTCCGTTCCATAGTAAATAACTCTCTCTTCTATTGCTTTTGCTTTCTCCTCGCTTGCCTCGCTTAACTTGCCATTGAGGTATTGTTCCATAATAAGGGCACCTATGGGCACGCCGTATGTGGCACCGAAGCCTCCATTCTCCACATATACGGCAATGGCAATCTTGGGGTTGTTCATTGGGGCAAAGCCCATAAATGCGGAGTGGTCTTTTCCTCGGTTCTGTGCTGTTCCGGTCTTTCCGCACACCTCCCAGCCGGGAATGTCGGCAGCGCGACAGGTTCCGTTGAGCACGGCTTGTCGCATTCCTGCCACAACATTTTCGTAGGCCTCTTTGCCGGCAAGGCTTTGCTTGCTTGTGCGGTAGATGCTTGGCAGGGTGTCGTTTTCAATTTTGCTCACCAGATGAGGGGTGATGTACTTTCCGCGGTTGGCAATGGTTGCTCCCAGATTGGCAATCTGCAATGGGGTGAGTGTAACCTCGCCCTGTCCGATGGAGATACTCACTACCGTGGTGGCCTTCCAATGCTTGCCGTAGTGAGAATCGTAATATTTTGCGTTTGGAATCATTCCCCGCACCTCGCCGGGGAGGTCTATGCCCAGCTTGTAGCCAAAGCCCATAGACACCATATAGTCGCGCCATTTGTCCATTGCCTCTTGTGTGGAACGGTACTTGTCGGAGCCGAACATACGGTGGAGCCCCCAGCAGAAGTAGGCGTTGCACGATGTTGCAATGGCCGGCACTAATGGCGTGGGCGAGGAGTGCGGGTGGCACCCGAGCTTGAAATTCTTGAAGCGGAATCCGTTGCTGCAAGGGAATGCTGTTTGCGGGGTGATTATCCCTTCCTGTAAGAATGTGAGAGCCTGTGAGGTCTTGAAGGTGGAGCCGGGAGGGTATGTTCCCATTATCGCACGGTTAAGCAACGGCTTCTGCTTGTCCTGTGAGAGGGCCTTGTGGTTGGCTCCTCGGGCTCGTCCGGTGAGCAGACGGGGGTCGTAGGAGGGCGAAGATACCATACAGAGTATCTCTCCCGTTTCGGGCTCTATGGCTACGATGCTTCCTATTTTGTTCTTCATTAACCGTTCGCCCAGCTGTTGCAGCTCAATGTCGAGCCCCAGAGTTATGTCCTTCCCTCGCACAGGCAGGGTGTCCAATGCTCCGTCGCGGTAGCTTCCTTGTATGCGGCCGTACGCATCGCGCAGGAGTGTTTCGGTTCCTTTTTCTCCGCGCAGCACCTCTTCGTACGAGGCTTCGAGCCCCTGCGTCCCAATGTAGTCGCCACGGGTGTAATAAGGGTCTTTGTCGATTTTCTTTTGTGAAACCTCGCCAATGTCGCCAAACAGCACGCCGCCTACTCCGTAGGTATATTGGCGTATAGAGCGTTTGCGCACATAGAATCCCGGAAAGCGGAACATTTTTTCTTGGAATTGTGCAAACTCTTCGGCCGGCAGCTGTGTTATGAATGCCTGTTCGGTGTATGTCGAATAGCCGGGATTATAGCGGCGGTTGCGTATTCGCTGCATTCTTGCATCGAACTCCTCGCGTGTGATATTCAGAGCCTTGCATAGTTCCAGCGTGTCGATGTTTTTTGTTTCGCGCGGAACAAAGGTAATGTCGTAGGCCGGGCGGTTATATACGAGCAGCTTGCCGTTGCGGTCGTACATAAGGCCACGGGCGGGGTAGAGCGTCTTTTTGTAGAATGCGTTGCTGTCGGCTTTCGACTTATACTGCTCGCTCAATATTTGCAGGTTGAAGAGCTGTATGATGTATATGAGCATCACAAGGAGTACAGTTCCTGCAAGAATGTATTTACGTTTGTCGTATCTGTGTATGTTCATCCTCGCTTATCTCTTGTGGGTGAAACATTCGAGGACAAGAATGAATGGCATTGTAAGTGCCGTGCTGCTTATTATGCTTATGAGCAGTGTTAAGGGGTAGTGTATGGTGAACAGCTCCAATAGGTACAGTACAGAATAGAATAGCAGCAGGTTGAAGAGGGCGTATGTGGTGTATCCGCCCCATCCTATTGTGTGTGCTCCCGGCACAAAATCATCGGCATTTCCTTTCGGAGTGAATGCGTCGAGCAGATAGTTGCGGGTAAACGCCATTGCCGTTGCTGCACAGGCGTTTATTCCGGGGGTGTTCCCGAAAATGTCTATTACCAGCCCGCATAGGAAGGCCCACACAAGGAGTTCGTTGCGCGATGTGAAACGGGGCAGTTTAAGCAGGTATATGAGATATATGTGCGCGGTTGCATAGCCAAACAGGTGTATCTGGCTGAATATCAGTGCCTGTATGAGTGCCAATATTGCGAAATTGCGTATGCGTATGAATATATCCCTTGTCATTTGTCGTTGATGCTTTTTTCGAGTGCCTTCTGCTCTTCGTAACCTTTGTTGCCCACAATATATACTCTGTCTAATGTCGAAAAATCGGTAAATAATCTGATTTTTGCGCAATAGAACATTCCGTCGGCCGAGTCTTCAATCGTCTCAATGGTGCCAATGGGTATATCCTTGGGGAAGATTGATGAAAATCCGCTTGTGACAACCGTGTCGCCTTGTCCCAATCTTGAATATCGCGGCAGGTCCACAAGGTAGGAGTGCATCGTGTCGCCTCCTCGCCATTGCAAAGTGCTGAAACTATCGCTTCCTTTTATGCGGCAGCTTATGTTGCTCTTGCTGTTGAGCAGGGGGATTGCCACGGAGTAGTGCTGCGAGGCGGTGTATATGATGCCCACAACTCCTTGGTCGCAAAAAATTCCCATTTCGGGAAGTACGCCGTCGGCGGTGCCCTTGTCGAGGGTTATGTAGTTGTTTACGCGGTTGATAGAGTTGTTTACAACCGTTGCGGTGTTGTATGTGAACCCGCGCTCTCCCTTCTGTGTGAGAGTGGCAATGGTGCTGCTGTCGGCTGCGAGCGACAGCTTGTCGTTGAGCTGTTCCACAAGCTCGTTTAGCTCGCGGTTGTGTTGCAGCAGTTTCTCATTCTCGTTTTTCAGGTTGAAGTAACTGTTTATGTCGCTTATTGTGGCGAATACTCCACCCACGGCCCGGTTGGCCGATGTAAATGCGGTTGCACTCTGGTAGTTGTTGAATTGCACAATAAGCATAACACCGATTCCTTCCAGTAGCAGGAAAAGGAACCAGTGGTTATGCTTTACTATGAAATTCAGCAGTGTTTGCACGGCGGCCTCTTTTATCGCATCAGGAACGGGTAATTGAGGTCGTTGAGTGCAAGAGCTGTGCCCTTTGCCACGCAGTAGAGGGGGTTCTCGGCAATGTGGAAGGGGATGTTAATCTTGTTCTCCAAACGTTTGTCGAGGCCGCGCAACAGGGCACCGCCACCGGCAAGATAAATGCCGTTGTGCACAATGTCGGCATAAAGTTCGGGGGGTGTTGCCTCCAATGCGCTTATTATGGCATTCTCAATCTTCATAATCGACTTGTCGATGCAGTGTGCAATCTCCTGATAGCATACGGGAACCTCGATGGGCATTGCTGTTATGCGGTTGGGGCCGTGTACAATGTAGTCCTGCGGTGCCTCGTCGCCAAGGTCGGTAAGTGCCGAGCCGACGTGTATCTTGATGCGCTCGGCCATACGCTCGCTGACACGAACGTTGTGCTGACGGCTCATATACTCCTGAATGTCGGCTGTAAAGTCGTCACCGGCAGTGCGCAGTGAACCGTTTGAAACGATGCCTCCCAACGAGATTACAGCAATTTCGGTAGAACCACCACCTATGTCTACAACCATATTTCCTTCGGGTGCAAGAACATCGAGTCCTATTCCGAGTGCCGATGCCATAGGCTCGTAAATGAGGTAAACATCGCGTCCGCCGGCGTGCTCGGCCGAGTCGCGTACAGCACGAAGCTCAACCTCGGTCGAACCGTAGGGAACGCCAATTACCATACGCAACGAGGGGGTGAACAGCTTGCTGCCCATATTTACCTTCTCTATGAGGCCGCGCATCATCATTTCGCAGGCGTAGAAGTCGGCAATTACACCGTCGCGCAAAGGGCGTATGGTCTGTATGTTGGGGTTTGTTTTTTCGTGCATCTGTTTGGCACGCTCGCCCACGGCCATCATTTTCTTCTGGCCGTCGATTGCCACCACCGATGGCTCATCGACAACAATCTTTCCATTATAGGAGATTATGGTGTTGGCGGTGCCAAGGTCAATAGCAACATCTTGTGTGAATGAAAAGAGTCCCATTCTTCAAAAGTTTTTTAGGGGTTAATTAATGTTTAAAATGGCGGAAGCCTGTAATAACCATCGAAACTCCGTTTGCGTCGCAATACTCCACCGACTCCTTGTCGCGAATGGAACCTCCCGGGTGTATTACGGCGGTAACGCCTGCCTCGTGAGCTATCTGCACACAATCGGGGAAGGGGAAGAATGCATCGCTGGCCATTACGCTGCCTTGCAAGGAGAAACCGAAATTACCGGCCTTCTCGATTGCGTGGCGCAGTGAATCGACGCGTGAGGTCTGTCCCACGCCGCTTGCAATGAGTTGTTTGTTTTTGGCGAGCACAATCGCGTTGCTCTTGCTGTGCTTCACAATCTTGTTGGCAAAGAGCATATCCTCAATCTCATCGGCAGTGGGAGCGGCCTGTGACACGGTTTTAAGGTCCTCGGCAGTTTCAACCTTCTCGTCGCGGTCCTGAACAAGCACGCCATTCAGCACGCTGCGATAAGTCTGCGAAGGCATTTCGGTCGACTTCTGAACGAGAATGATTCTATTCTTCTTTTGTGTGAGAATTTCGAGAGCATCCATATCATAGTCGGGGGCGATGATTACCTCAAAGAAAATTTCGTTTATTTTCTCGGCGGTAGCCTTGTCCACAATGGCATTTGCGATGAGCACGCCACCGAATGCCGATACAGGGTCGCCGGCAAGTGCGGCATCCCAAGCCTCGGAGAGTGTGGGGCGCGACGCAAGGCCGCAAGCGTTGTTGTGTTTGAGGATGGCAAATGTAGTTTCGCCTGCAAAGTCGCCAATAAGCTCAACGGCGGCGTTTATATCGAGCAGGTTGTTGTAGGAAATCTCCTTGCCGTGAATCTGGTTGAAGATTTTGTTGAAGTCGCCATAGAAAGCACCCTTCTGGTGGGGGTTCTCGCCGTAGCGCAACGACATTGGGCAATCCTTTGCACAGCGGAACGCGCTCTTCTCCTCCTTGTCGAAATAGTTGAAGATAGCCGAGTCGTAGGACGATGATACTGCAAATGCCTCACGCGCAAAGAAGCGACGCTCTTCGAGTGTGGTAGCGGCACCGTTGTTTTGCAGAATGTCGAGCAAGGGCTTGTATTGTGCCTTGCTGGCAACGATAACCACGTCGTTGAAGTTCTTTGCGGCACCGCGTATGAGCGAAATTCCGCCTATATCAATCTTCTCGATAATATCGGCTTCGGGAGCACCCGATGCAACAGTCTGCTCAAAGGGGTAGAGGTCTACAATGACAAGGTCGATGGCGGGAATTTCATACTCCTGCATCTGTTGCTGGTCTTTCTCATTGTCGCGACGGCCCAAGATGCCACCGAATACTTTGGGGTGAAGGGTCTTCACGCGACCGCCAAGAATGGAAGGGTAGCCTGTGAGGCTCTCAACCGCAGTGCAGGGAATGCCGAGCGACTCTATGAAGTTCTGTGTACCTCCTGTTGAAATCAGTTGTACTCCTTCGGCGTGCAGGAGCTTGATAATTTCATCCAATCCGTCCTTGTGAAAAACGGATACCAATGCCGATTTAATTCTTTTTGTTGACATATTAGCGAATATAATTTGTTGATATTTTGCGTTTGAAGCTACTCTCGGCAAGGGCCGGAGAGAGCGTTGTTATTTTCTCGCGAAGATAGCTTTTTTTGTGCGATTTTACAATATAAATGGTGGCTATTTTTGAAAAGTAAATATATCTATATTTAATCGGCACGGCAATTGATTGCCGTGCCGATTAAAAGAACTTCTCTTTGTTGGTTGGTCACTCTCAGACATTGAGGGAATAACCATACGAATTCTATCTGTTGCGATATAAAATTCAACCTTTTTTTGGATGGTCGGCGTTGTAGTGCAGGCCGCGGCTCTCTTTGCGTTCCATTGCCTGACGCATTATCAGATAGCCTACGTTTATTATGTTGCGCAACTCACATAGCTCACGGCTCACGATACTCTGCTTGAACAGTTCCTCGGTCTCTTCATAGAGCAGGTCGAGGCGTTGCCAAGCACGTTTGAGTCGCAGGTCGGTGCGCACAATGCCAACGTATGTGCTCATAATTTGCCCTACCTCCTTTATATCCTGCGAAATAAGAACCATCTCCTCGTTCATTTTGGTTCCTTCGTCGTTCCACTCGGGAATGTGGTCGTTAAAGTCATACTCGTGCAGATGGGCGACCGAGTGCTTTGCGGCCGCATCGGCATATACCACAGCCTCTATCAGTGAATTGCTGGCAAGGCGGTTGCCTCCGTGCAGGCCGGTGCAGGAACATTCTCCCACGGCATATAGGCGATGTATGCTCGAAACGGCATTAAGGTCCACCTTGATGCCTCCGCAAAGATAGTGGGCTGCCGGTGCAACGGGAATGTAGTCTTTGGTGATGTCTATCCCGAGCGAGAGGCACTTCTCATATATGTTGGGAAAGTGTTTCTTTGTCTCTTCGGGGTCTTTGTGCGTAACATCGAGGTAAACGTGGTCGTCGCCTCGGGTCTTCATTTCATTATCAATGGCGCGTGCCACAATGTCGCGTGGAGCGAGCGAGAGGCGTGGGTCGTATTTGTGCATAAACTCCTTGCCGTCGATGGTGCGGAGTATGCCGCCGTAGCCACGCATAGCCTCGGTTATCAGGAAAGAGGGACGGTCGCCGGGGTTGTAGAGTGCCGTGGGGTGGAACTGCACAAATTCCATATCTTTTACCGTGCCCTTTGCGCGATAGACCATTGCAATGCCGTCGCCTGTTGCCACCAACGGGTTGGTGGTGGTTTTGTATACTGCACCGCATCCGCCTGTTGCCATCAGTGTCACACGGCTCAAAAAGGTGTGCACTTGGTTCGTGGCAATGTCGAGGACGTATGCGCCGAAACATTCAATGTCGGGTGTCTGTCGGGTTACGGTAACGCCCAAATGGTGCTGTGTGAGAATCTCGATGGCAAAATGGTTGTCGAGAATGGTTATATTGGGGTGTTTGCGCACAGCGCGTATGAGCGACTCTTGAATTTCGGCACCGGTATTGTCGGCGTGGTGCAGAATGCGAAATTCGGAGTGACCGCCTTCGCGGTGAAGGTCGAATTCTCCTTTTTCGTTCTTGTCGAAACTCACTCCCCAGTCTATGAGTGCCTGAATTTGCGAGGGTGCTTCGCGCACTACTTTCTCAACGGCTTCCCGGTCGCTTATCCAGTCGCCGGCAATCATCGTGTCTTCTATGTGTTTCTCAAAATTATCGACAGCAAGGTTTGTTACCGATGCTACGCCTCCTTGTGCAAAGTAGGTGTTTGCATCTTCGAGTGTTGTCTTGCATACAATGGCAACAGTGCCTTTGTCGGCAACTTTAAGTGCGTAACTCATTCCGGCAATTCCGGAACCGATGACCAGAAAATCGAATTTTTTAATCATATATCCATAGAGTTTGGCAGGGTTGGTGTCTTCTATGGGTTTTATCGCTCAAAGGTTTTTCATCGAGCCCTGCATCTTTGGTGCAAAAAACAGTGCAAATGAGCGAAACACAAGTTTGCTTGTAGGTTTCACTGCGAGTGCAGCCTATTTTCGCGTTTCTTCCGCAAAAATACAATAACTTCTAAATAAATGGCCTTTCTGTGAGCAATATTTAATAAATAATGCGTAGTTTTACCGAAATTTTTTCCCTCTTGCGGCTGTGTTATTATGAATAGGGTGTTGTTGTTTCTTATTTTATGTTGTTTCCATTCGTCTATGGTGCAGGCTCAACCCTCGCGCAGCGGGTTTGAGAAACTGCTCGATGATGAGATTCTCATCCAAAGTGATGTTTCGCTTGTGGTGTATGACCTTGATGCCGATTCGCTCGTTTTTGCTCATAGGCAGAATAAGCTCTGCCGTCCCGCCTCGGTGCTGAAAGTGGTTACATCATTGGTGGCTCTCGAACGTTTGGGCTGCAATTACACGGTAGATACACGCTTGTTGCGTAAAGGCAATAATCTCTATCTGCAAGGTTCGATAGACCCGCTTTTTTCATACGACGATTTAAAAGGGTTGCTCTCGGCTGTGCCGTCGGGCAGCGTCGTTGACACTCTTTTTGCCGATTGTTCCTTTATGGATTCTGTTTATTGGGGGCCGGGTTGGGCTTGGGACGATACTCCGTGGGAGTTTCAGCCCTATATTTCTCCTCTTATGCTTTGTGGCGGCTGTGTCGATGTGAAGGTTGTGCCTGCCAAGAGTGGGGAGCCGCCTGTTGTGGATTGTTACCCGCCTTCTGATTTTTATTCGGTTGTGAATGAGGCTGTGAGCAAAGGTGGCACCGATGATAAATTTACCATTCTGCGCGATTGGCTTGACGGTACCAATGTGATAAGGCTCCGTGGGAATTGCCGTTTGCCCAAGAGTGAGAAGATGAATATGTTTCCCTCGCAGAACTATTTTATGACAGTTGCATCCGAGCTTATGCATTCGGCAGGGGTGTCGGTGGGGCGTACCGCTTTTTCTGTGTCGCCTGCCGGTTGCGACACTTTGGCGGTGGTGCGTCGCAGTGTGACCGATATTATCGTTGAGACTCTTATGGAGAGTGACAATCTTTGCGCCGAGGCTCTCTCCTATCATTTGGGTGCTCTCTATGGGAGGAGGCCTGTGTGTCAGGAAATGGGACCGAAGATTATGAAGGGATATATGGAGTGTACTTTCAATATGCCCGAGAGATATGCTGTGCGCGACGGCTCGGGGCTTTCTCCCTATACGTTGCTGTCGGCCGATATTATTGTGCAGGCTCTTCGCAGGGTGTATGCCATTCCCGAATATTACAAAGTGTTTATGAACGGACTGCCGCAGTCGGGTATAAGCGGAACTATGAAGCATCGCACAAAGGGAACTGCGGCTTTCAAACGTGTGTTTGCAAAGACAGGCACGGTTACGGGCGTGTGCACCCTTGCCGGCTATGCAAAGGCTGCCAACGGGCACACTCTTGCTTTTGTGATGCTGAACGATGGGTTGCCCAAGGCTGCCGATGTGCGCGTTTGGCAGGATAAAGTGTGTGACTACATTTGCCGATAAGCGACTATCCTTTCTTAATGGCAAGAATATTGCGCATCAGTTGTTTGTATCCGGCCCGCTCCACTGCGCTGTTGCCGAATAGCTTTTTATACCCCTCCTCGGTGAGGGAGAACCAAGCCTCGTTGTTCATTTCCGCAAGTTCTTCGTTTGGCAGGAATTCTGTGATTTTTGTCTTTTGCGGGTTGTTGTTCCACGGGCAGGCCGTTTGGCAACAGTCACAGCCATAGAAACAGTTTTTCATCTTTTTACCGATGTTTTCAGGAAGTTCGCCACGGTATTCGATAGTCAGATAGGATAGGCACTTCCTCGCATCGAACCCATCGGCTGTGAGTGCCTTGGTGGGGCAGTTCTCTATGCAACGTGTGCAACTGCCGCAACGGTTCTCGGTGAACGGCCGGTCGTATTCCGCCTCGCAATCTACCATCAATTCGCCAAGAAAGAAATATGAACCGGCTTTCGGTATTATAAGTTGGTGGTTGCGTCCTATCCACCCCAGCCCTGCTTGCACGGCCCAGTATCGTTCGGCAACAGGTGCAGTGTCGCAGAATGCACGTCCTTGCACCGGAACAACGCTGTTTATGCTTTGTAGCAGCTTGAACAGGCGTTCCTTTACAGCGTGGTGATAATCCACTCCTTGCGCGTACCGCGACAGATGAAGGTTGCTTTCATCGAATGGGCCTTGGCTGTAATCGAGTGCCACCGATATTATGCTCTTGCAGCCCTCGACGAGCTTTGTGGGGTCCTCCCGCTTGTCGCAGTTGCGGGCGAGGTAGTTCATTTCGCCATATTTCCCTTCGGCAACCCAGCCGGCGAGCCTTTTGGCTTCACTTTCGGGCAAAGGAGTGGCTCGTGCAATGCCACATACGGCAAAGCCGAGGCGTTTGGCCTCGGCTTTGATATATTGTGATAGCTCGCGTGGTGTCATTATTCTATTTTTGCCGGAAAGTTAATCTATGAATGTGATTATGGAAAAATCTTGAATGTGTAGCCCTGTTCAAGTAACCAATCTATTGCACGCGGCAAGGCGTATCGCAGGTTCCTTTCGGAACGCAAAGAATCGTGGAATGTTATTATGGAGCCGTTGCGGGTGTAGCGTTTAACATTGGCAAGAACATCCTCGCCATATAGGTGTATGCTGTAATCGCGTGTCACAAGGTCCCACATAACAAATTGATACCTTTTGCACAATTCCCTGTATTGCTGTGTGCGCAAAACTCCGTGAGGGGGACGAAACAGATTACTGTGAATGAATGCGTCGGCTTGGTCAACATTCTCAATATATCTTTCCGTGCTTGTGAAAAGCCCTTTCAGATGGTTGAATGTGTGGTTACCCAAGCGGTGCCCGCCTTCTACCACTTGCATATATTCTTGCGAGAACTTGTGCACATTGTCGCCCACCATAAAGAAAGTTGCTTTTATGTTGTTACGTTCGAGCAACTCCACAACCCAAGGGGTTATAACAGGGATTGGCCCGTCGTCAAAGGTGAGATATATTGCCTTCTCTTCGGGATTCATTCTCCATAATGCCTTTGGGTAAAGATTACGGAAGAACGTAGGGACTTGCTCTATAAACATAATACTTCTTCTTAATTTATTCTCTTGCGCCACTCCATAAACTTATTGCCAAGTTCGGCAGTGTAGTCGTTGGCCATAGCTTTGCAGGCATCATCGCCGTTGTTCAATTCCTCGATTAGTATTTTTGTATTTTCAATGGCATTGTAGCTCTCTTGTGCGGTGGCTGCGAAGCGTTCCTTGCCGAAACTGCAATACCAGTTTATGTATTCCAGCTGTTCTTCGATGAGTCCGCCAAGAATTCTGCAACCATTTTCATAATCGCCGAGAGCTATATAAAGACGGCCGATGTTAATGGCTCCTGTTCTTATATTATGTGGAACAATGCTGCCGGGCAGTTCCTCTTCGAGGCGGTCGAGCAGTTTCTTCGCTTTGTCATTCTTGCCTTCGTTGTATAGCTGTGAGGCAAGCGATGATATAAGACGACGATGGGTGTACACCATACGGCTGATAGTTTCGTCCGAATAATAGTCGGGGTTCTCCTTGAACCCTCCGAATTTAAACCGGTTCATCACATTGTTGTAGAAGGCCTCTGTGTCGGCTACAACATTGTCGCGCTTGCTGTAACCAAGCTGCACCCAGTTGAAGGGAGTTATGCGATAGGCAAGCCCCTCTTGCACGAAGAAGTCCTGCAACGAGCTCAAATAGTTCTCGTCGCCCACGGTCATAGACATATACATCGGGCGCACCCAGTTGGCCTGTGATAGCATTTCCAGTAGCATAAGGTCGCTGCGGAGGAGTCTTTTGCGGTCTTTCAGCGAGATTGTCATATATTCGGGCATCTCCTCGATGTACTCCTCGGGGATTATCATTCCCGAACGTATAACAGCCTCCTTTTCTATTTTTATATACACCGTGTCGGTGGGTATAAAATGGAGCTTCTCGTTCTTGGAACGCACCCAATATTTCATAATATTCTTTAACTCAAAGGGATTCTCTCCGTAACGTTTTTTGGCAGCCTCCGGGTTGTCGGCATACAGTTTCTTGATAATCTCCTTGTAGCGGGTGTCGATTTTCACCGACTCATTGTTGTTGCCGGCATAATCGATGCGCTCCCAGCTTATGGGCAACGATGGTGAGTCGTATGCAGGGCGGCGCATCTGGTCGATGTACCAATCGGTCTGCAAATATGAAAGGTTACACACACGGGCATCGGTGCGCACGCCCTCAACCTCTTGACTATACCACAAGGGGAAGGTGTCGTTGTCGCCACAGGTGAATATTATGGGGTTTCCTTCCTCGGGGATAGAGTAGAGGTAGTTCTGCCCAAAATCGCGGCAGGCGTAACGGCCGCTGCGGTCGTGGTCGTCCCAAGTTTGCGACACCATTTGCACCGGTACCAGCAGACAGCCTGCCGATATTATGATGTTCGTGGCCGCGTTGCGCGATTTTAACCACTCGGTGATTGCTGCCACGCCCATTCCTATCCATATTGCAAAAGCGTAGAACGAGGCTGCGTAGGCATAGTCGCGCTCACGTGGCTGTAACAGTGTCTGGTTGAGATATAGTACAATGGCGAGGCCGGTCATAAAGAAGAGCCAGAAAACAACGAAGAATTGCTGTTTGCCCTCCTTGCCGTGGCGAGCCTGCCACAGCATACCCATTATGCCGAGAATGAGTGGCAGTGCATAGAACACATTGCGCCCTTTGTTCTCTTTGAGCACGGCGGGCAGTGTCTCTTGGTTGCCTACAAGCAGGTTGTCGATAAAGTTTATACCTGTAATCCAGTTGCCTTTTTCAAGTTCACCGTGGCTTTGCTGGTCGTTCTGTCGGCCCACGAAATTCCACAGGAAATATCTCCAATACATAAAATTCAATTGGTAGTTGACAAAGAATTTGAGGTTGTCGAGCTGTGTAGGCATCTTTATGTTTACGGTTTCTCCCCACGGTGCCTTGTATCGCACGTTGCGTCCTTTAATCTCGCCACCGCACCATTGCTCATAGAGGTTAATGCCATAGAAATTGGCGTGATCGGGGTAGTACATACGCGGGAAGAACATATTTTGTGCGTATATGGGCTTTTCGTTGTAGCCGATAATCTCGTATGAATCTTTCTCATCGGGTGAAGCTTTCTCTTTGGGTGCATACTTTGGTGCGCCACGCTCCACTTTGGCAACCCAATATTCGCCAACGGCTTCACGTTCAAGCTCGGAGCTGTATGTGTTGCCATAGAGCAAGGGGCGGTCGCCATACTGCTCACGGCCAAGGTAGGTGCCAAGGGTGAATATATCCTCGGGAGAGTTTTGGTCCATTGGTGTGTTTGCCGCCGAGCGCACTACAATTAGCGCGTAGGAGGAGTAACCAATCATTATAACCGTCATACAGAGCAGCGAGGTATTTAGCCAGCGCAGGTTGATAATGTGCCTCTCTCCCTTGCGGAACATTACCGCAAAGAAAATGGCAGCCAGCACAATCATTCCCACAAGAATGCTTAAAAAGCCGTAGCCATAGAAGGGAATGCCAAGCAAGCCTATCGACGCAGTGAAGGCTATGGCAAGGCGTTTGCGACTATTGCCTTTCTCGCTCTCCCACAAGCCCCAGACAAGTGAAGCACAGAGCAATGCAATGTAGATAATGAGTCCGGTGTTGAAGGGGAGTCCTATGGCATTTACAAAGAGCAGCTCGAACCAGCCGCCAACCTTCACGACACCCGGTACAATGCCGTAGAGCACCACGGCTACAAGCACTCCCGAAAGGGCTATTGCCCATAGTGAACCCTTCCAATTTGCGTTTGACACCCGTTTGTAGTATGTTACAAGGACAATGGCGGGGATACAAAGCAGGTTGAGCAGGTGAACGCCGATAGACAATCCCACAAGATAGGCTATGAGCACCAGCCAGCGGTCGCTGTGTGGTGCATCGGCCTGCTCTTCCCATTTGAGAATGAGCCAGAATACCACTGCGGTAAACAAAGAGGAGTATGCATAAACCTCGCCCTCCACGGCACTGAACCAATAGGTGTCGCTCCAAGTGTAGGCAAGAGCACCCACAAGGCCCGAGCCGATGATGGTTGCAATTTGTGCAGTGGAAATGTTTTTGCTGTTTCCAACGATAAGTTTGCGGGTCAGGTGCGTGATACTCCAAAATAGGAACAGAATACCTCCGGCACTCAGCAACGCACTCATATAGTTGACCATAAGAGCCACATTCCGGGGCTCGGCAAAGAGCGAGAAGAAGTTGGCTGTGAGCATAAAGAAGGGTGCGCCGGGCGGGTGTCCCACTTCGAGTTTGTTACCCGAAAGTATAAACTCGGGGCAGTCCCAGAAACTTGCGGTAGGCTCTACCGTGAGGCAATAAGTGATAGCCGCAATAAGGAAAGTGAGCCAGCCGAATAGGTTGTTTGCTGTTTTAAATCTGTTCATTATTTTGTACTCTGTTATTATTCTTATAACGGGGCGTAATCCCCCTAAAATTGTGCAAAGTTACCTAAATGGAGGGAGAAGTACAAAATATTGACTGTGAAATTAATGCAAACAGTGTTAAAGCGGGTCTATGTCGTAGAACATTACAATGGAGCGGTAACGGCTGTGCTGTGTGAATGCCTGCTGTATCTCCATCAGAGTCTCGTTAACCTTGTATTGCGACAGGTTATTTTCAATTTTGAGAACCATTTTGCGTATGTACAACTGCTTCACACGAGCGACAGGCGGCAGGTCGGGGCCCAGAATGCGCTCCTCGAAGATGTTGCGCAGATGTTGCCCCAACTGTTCCGAAAATTCGTCGAGAACCTTTACGTCGCGATGCTTTATGTAAATATAAACCAGCCGATAGAATGGCGGATAATGGAACATCATACGTTCCTGCAACTGCGTGTTGTAGAATTGCAGATAGTCGTTCTTTACAATCTGTGGAACGACGGGAGCATCGGGAGTCTTTGTTTGCAGAAAAACCTTGCCCTCGCCGTCTTTGCGTCCGGCACGCCCTGCTACCTGTGCCATCAGTTGGAATGCACGTTCCGTCGCGCGAAAATCGGGGTAGTTGAGCAGTGTGTCGGCGTTTATGATTCCCACTACCGCCACCTTGTCAAAATCGAGCCCTTTCGACACCATCTGTGTGCCTATGAGAATGTCGGTACCTCCATTCTGGAAAGTGGAGATTATTTTTTCGTATGCTGTGCGGGTGCGGGTGGTGTCGAGGTCCATACGGGCTATTCGTGCCTCGGGGAATAGGTTTTGTAGGTCGTCCTCAATCTTCTCGGTGCCGTAGCCCAAATGTATAAAATTATTCTCTTCGCAGTTGGGGCAATATTGGGGTGCGGGTATTGTGTATCCGCAATAGTGGCAAGTGAGTTTGTGGGCACTCTTGTGCAGGGTGAGGCTCACGTCGCAATGCTTGCATTTGGGTACCCAACCGCAGGTCTTGCATTCGAGCAAGGGGGAGTAACCGCGTCGGTTCTGGAACAATATTATCTGCTTGCCTTCGTCGAGTGCTTTTTTCATTGCATCGGTAAGAGGGTCGCTGAACGGGCCTGTCATACGTTTGCGACGGCTCATATCTGCAATGTCAACCACTTCAATCTCCGGCAATTTTACCTCGCGGTGGCGGGTGGTGAGGTTCACAAGGCCATATTTCCCTGTGGTTGCATTGTAATAGCTCTCAACCGAGGGGGTTGCGGTGCCAAGCAGAGTCTTTGCTCCAAAGAAGGAGGCGAGCACAATAGCTGTGTTGCGTGCATTGTAACGGGGTGCGGGCTCTTGTTGCTTGTAGCTGTTCTCGTGCTCTTCGTCCACAATGACGAGCCCCAGACTTTTAAACGGAAGAAATAGCGATGAACGCACTCCGAGTATAATGCTGTAAGGCTCGTCGCTCATCTGTTTCTTCCATATTTCCACTCTTTCGGCATCGGAGAATTTAGAATGATAGAGCCCTATCCTGTTGCCGAATACACGGCGCAAGCGTTCTATAATCTGTTGGGTTAGAGCAATCTCGGGGAGCAGATACAGCACTTGCTCTCCACGCTCCACTGCTTGGGAGATAAGATGTATGTAAATCTCGGTTTTTCCGGCCGAGGTTACACCGTGCAGTAGGGTCACGTTCTTGTGCGTGAAGCTGTCGGCAATCTCTTGCAAGGCCTGTTCTTGCGCCTTGTTTAGTTTGTTCAGGGGCAGAGTGTCATTTTTGCCGGCTGTCAGGCGGCAAATCTCCACTTCGTAGCTCTCGAAAAAGCCTTTATCGGCAAGTTCTTTATAAATGGCAGGTTGCACTTGTGCCGTTTCCAGCAGTTTGTGCTTGGAAACTTCAAGGGGCTCGCCTGCAAGAATCTGCGACATTTCAATATAGGTGTTGAAGAGTCGTTTCTGGCGAGGGGCTCGTGTGAGTGCCTGTTGTATTATGCTTATGGCTTTTTCGTTGCGATATTTTGCCGTGAGGCGTGTGCGTTGTTCTGTGCGCGGCTTGAACTCTCCTTTAAGTCCTTGTGGCACGGCGGCTTTGTAAATATCTCCCAATGAACTTAAATAGTAGCGCGACACCCACTCCCAAAGTTTCATCTGGGTGGGTAGCATTATTGGCGTTTCGTCGAGCAGTTCGTCAATGGGGCGCACTTTGCAATCGTCGGGTTCATTCTCGTGTGTGGTTACCACCAATGCCGTATAATGTTTCTTCGGGCCGAGGGGTACGCTCACGCGGCACCCGGCCTTAACCCTCTCCCCCAGCTCCTTTGGAATGCTGTATGTGTATGTGGTGGGGAGTGGCAACGGTAATATTACATCTGCGAATTTTGCCATATTGTTTCTTGTGCGAAGTTATTAAAAAACGAGCAATGTGCAAAATTATTCGTCAGTGCGGCAGATAGATACAAAAATTAAGGAGCGACAATCGTCGCTCCTTATATGTGTGGTTCTTGAATCTGCAATCAGAAGATGTATGCAGCAGATATTTGCCAAGTGTTTGTTTTTGACTTCTGGTTCTTTATATAACCCCAGCCTTCGCTCACTACATTCGACTTCCATTCACCAGTATTGCCAAGCGCAATATTGTAGTTTATGTGTAATTGAATGTGGTCGAGAAGGATGGCACCGGCTCCAAGGTTGAGGCTTAAATTGCTCTTTTTGTAGTCCCACTCATATATGCTGTTTGCAATGGTGTTGCTTGCTTCGTCCCACACCTCTTCTACACCCGAAATGTCGCTTTTTCCTATTACCCAGCTGAATTGCGGGCCCACAGCGATAAAGGGTTCAAGAATTCTGTCAAGGATGGGGAGTGCAAAGTCGTAACGCAAATATACGGGAACTTCTATGCTGCGGCGTGTGATGCTGTTGCCATAGAATTCATTTTCTATTTGTGAATAGAGCAGGTTGCCTTCGAGACCAATGTTCAGTACAGGTATAAGCACCTTTACCATAGGACCGAAGTAAAAACCATTTTTGCTGTCGCGAGAAACATCTTTAAGCGAACTTGGCTTCCCTGTGAGGTTTATTCCGGCCTTTACACCCCAATTGAATTGTGAATATACAGGTGCCGATGCCAAAAGGCATAGTAGGATTGATATACCAAAAAATCTTTTCATAATTTGTCTTTGTAGGTGATTAATCTTCTGCAAAATAAGTGTAAAATATGTTTAAATGCAAATTTTGTTTCATTTCTTTATAAAAACACAAGGGATACAGATGTTGTTCTGTATCCCTTGTGTTTTTATTGTGTGTGTTTATCGTCTTGTCTTGCGCACCGACAGGCGAGCGGTACCGGCACTTCTTTTGGGGCCGCTGCTCTTCTTGGCCTTCTCTTTCTTGGTGCTGTTCTTCTTTCCGCCAAAAAGAGTGGGGCGTTTCTTCTCCTCAACCGGAGCGGTTATTGAATCGCCGGCAACAGCAGTGGAGTCGGTGGTTATAACCTGTTTGGGTGTTTCCCAAAGGTTGGCACGGAACGCGGTAAGCTGTTTCTCTATCTTCTCCTGTTCTTTCTTTACAGCAGTGGTGTCCTTGCAATATTGGTTCAATGCAAGGTTGCGAAGATTGACTGTCTTGTATATCTCGCCATCGTAGCAGTTCTTTCTAAAATAGTCGTCGATGCTCATTGACGAAACATTGTTGTAGCTGCTTGTTACAATGGGTTGTTGTGCCAATACTTGTGCAATTTCGTCGTAGTTGAGCCAGAACATCGGGTATTTGGTCACTTCGATGGCAAACTCCTCGGCACGGTGCAATACGGGGCAGATGGCTGTCACGCGTCGGTTGTATGTAGCAGTTCTCTGGTCGTAGTAGTAGCTCTCCTTAATGTAGTAGCTCAGAACCTCGCTGCTGGGAATGTCGCTCTTGCCCACCACATATTCACCATCCTTCTCTTCATAGTATATGCGATAGTTGTCGAGCAGGTCCTTGGGGTTAATCTTGTTATCCTCGGTGAACGACTCATATCCGTCGAGGTTGTATGTGTAGGCATTTATGCTGCCTTCGAGTATAAGACGGAATATGTATGTAAAGAGGTTTACACTCTTTCCCATAGGTTCCACGGGGTAGTAGAGCGATGCATTCTTCTCTTTTTTAAGGTCGAGCGAACGATAGATGTCGCGCTTCCACACTACCTCTTGCGGTACCGCAAGTGTGGGAAATTGATTTTTTGCTCTCTCCGACATATTTATAACAGCCGCAGAGTTTGTCTTTTGCTCTTTTTTAGCCTTTTCCTTTATGCGTGCAGGGGGTTGAGCCACAGCATATTGTCCTAAAAGAGATACTGCTATAACAACAATCAGTTTGCTAATGTATTTCATAACTCTTGGTTTTTATCCTTGTATTGTTTGTGACAGTCTTAAAAGTGCTGTCAATATTAGTTTATAATTACTTCGAGCGAGGTTGGCAACAAGCGTTCGATATTGTCGGGGCCTATGGCTCTGACGTGTGAAATGTAGAAACGCTTGCCACGACTCAGGTTGCGGAACATATCCTTCTGTCGTGTGGTGAAGTTTGCCCCTTGCGACAGAAGAGGAATGGCGTTACCCATATTGTCGTAAAATACTGTTTCGAACGAGAGCACCTTGAACCCTATGTTCAGCAATCCATCGTCGATGGCTGCCACGATACCGTCGGTCGACATAAGTGCCTGTTTGCTGAATGCCGCACCGCCTCTGTAACGTTGAGTGTTTCCATCCTTGTCCTTGTACTCGATGAAGGGGGTGGGGTCGGGCAATTGGCGCACACGGAAGGTGTATTGTCCCATACTTTGGTTGTGACCCTCTTCGTTGCGTGCTGTGACACCGATGGCAATATCCTCGCCCACCTTTGTGGGTATCACGATGTAGCCGCCGGCACCGTCGCTTTTAAGTGTTCCTTGTCCGCTTGCTATGCTTGCAGTGATTCTGTTGTTGGGAACTCCCGGAACCGAAATGCTCACAGGGTTCTCATAACCGGCATACAGCACGTTCATAAGCGAAGCACTGACGGTTGCGGTAGGCTCCACAACTGTGTACTTTTGCGAGAAATCGTAACGGGTTTGCACGCCGGCACCATCGCTCACAAGCATATATCCGTTCAGAGTGTAATCGCCGGTAGCGTTACATAATTTTGAATATTCTCCATTTTCTGTTTCGAACAGCTTGTCGTCGATGTATATTTCGGGTCGCTGGGTCGAATCCACTGCTGCCAGAATTATCTGTGCCGAGAATTCACTGCCTCGTACCACGTTGCGCGATGTAGGAATAACCAAGGAACGTATCTGGTTTACACGCACATCGCCCACGTCGATATTGCGTGCAAGTGTGTGCAGAACCTCTCCCTCGGCGTAGCGCACATCATTTTGCAGCTTGGTTAGCAGTGTGATGGCCGCAATAGCCGGCATACTCTCAAAGTGATACTCCTGCCAGTTCTTCAACAAGGAGATGTCGCGTCGGGGAACCTCGGTGCTGAAACTGCTTTTTATAATCTCTCTTTGTGTGGAGTCGGTAACCATAGTAAGTATCTCTTCGCGATACTTGGTGATGGCATCATAGAGCTGTTGTCCCTGTCCGCTGCCGGGTGCGAGCATTACGTATGTTGATGCTTCGAGGTCCTCACGGTTCACAAGGTTATTGTAGTCGCCATTCTTGCCATCGGCCTTTTTTGCTATGCGCACTTTTAGTTGGTCGGCAAGTGTATACAACGAGTCGGAAATGGCTTTAACGTGTGTTGCACGGTTATACCACTCGCGCACCTTCTCGGGGTTTTGTGCCATAAAGGACTCAAAGTCCTTGTAGAGTGCATCGTTCTGCTTGCCGGCATTTTCCGAGCTCTTTGAAAGGCTCTTGTCCACAAGGCTGAACCCATTGAGCACATCCGAAGATACGTTAAGTGCAAGCATCGCCATCAGAAGAACATACATAAGGTTTATCATCTTCTGACGTGGAGAGACTCTTTGTTTCTTTATCTTCATTGTTGCTCGTTGTTATAGTTTGGGGTGGTTCATATTTGTGGTCATAGCCTGAATCATACGGGCATACATTGCATTCAGCTCCTCAATCTGCTGTGCCATCTTCTTTGTCTGCTCGTTTACTTGGTCAATAGCACAGGCTTGGTTGCCCGCGCTGCGCAACTGTGCCTCGTAGAGAGCATTTATGCCTGTAAGGTTGCGGGCAAGTGTTTCCATCTCCTCCATATTCTGACCAAGCGTGTTTGCCTGTTCCGAAATGTGCTTTATGGCCTCGTTGAGTGCGCGCACCTTCTCTATGTACTCTTCTGTCACCTCGTCCATTTGAGGAATAAGGTCGGGGTTGATTGAGGCTGATGCACCTGCTCCGCCAACAATGGTTGTGCCTTGTGCAACACCGGCCTCGCCACTTCCAATATTACCATTTATTACAATGGTGCCACCGTTCAACGATGTTCCCATTGCAGCAGCCTCCTCGGCGGCCTCCTCTCTCTGTTCGTCGATGGCTACATCATAGGGTCGCTCGAATGCCGAGAAGAAGAACACTATAACCTCGGTTCCCATACCTACGAACAGCATAAGGTTGGCACCTGCAATGTGTGTGAGTTTGAACAAAGTACCCAAGATAACGATTGCGGCTCCCCAGCTATACAAGTAGTTAAGGATGGTTTTTCCTCTTGCCGAATCCATAAATGCCTGAATTCGTCTTATTGTATTTTTATATTTGCCCATAGCTTTATATATAAATTCTGTTATATGGTTTTATTTTCTTGTTTACTTTCTCCTTTCGACACCGGCGTAGCTGCGTACACAACGGAAGCCGATGTATGAGCGTGACTCATTCTGATATTCATAGTTACGGGTGGCTCCTTGAATGAAACGCACGGCATCTTTCCAAGAACCGCCACGGATGGTCTTCTTTTTCAAGCTATAAGGGTCCTCTTTGGCTGCCCTGTATTGCAGGTCGGGGTTTATATCACTCATTTGCAACACTCCCGATTCTGTGTACACGGTCGAAGTCCATTCGGCAACGTTGCCGGCCATATCATAGAGCCCGTTGGTGTTGGCCGAGAAAATTCCGCAACGCGATGTTATGAGGCTGCCGTCTTTGGTGTAATTACCCTCGCCCGGCTTGTAGTTGGCATAATAGCACCCTTTGTCGCTTTTTGTGTCGTCGCTCTCCCAAGGGAACTTGTTGCCCTCTTTGCCTCGTGCAGCATACTCCCACTCGACCTCCGAGGGCAGGCGGTAGCGTTGTATCCAACGTGCCTGCGCGCCAAGCCCACGAAGCAGATACTCTGTGCGCCAAGCGCAGAATGCGTTAGCCTGTTCCCAGCTCACGCCCACCACAGGATGGTTGTTGTAGTTGGGGTGGCTGAAATAGAGGTTAAGGTAAACCTCGTTGTTGGCATTGGGAAAATCGTTTACCCAACAGGTTGTGTCGGGATAGATGTTTACAATGTAGGTGTTTAAGAAATCATACTGGTTCGAGAGTGGGCGTGTGATTGTTTCGTTGATAATCATTCCCTCGTCGTCAATGTATGCAGTGTCTTTCGATATCATTATCACCGCTTCATAGTCGGTGGGAATATCGGTGTTGCGGTTGCGCTCCTCGGGTTTCAGACGGTTCTTGCGCAAGGCTGCCTGTGTGTAGTCGTAGATGCTGTAACGGTAATTCATCTGTGAAGCATCGAGCATCTTCTCACCGGTGATAGGGTTGATTATATATACACTCTCAATGGCGCGGAGCTCATCCTCGGAGGGTTTGTTCCAAGGTATAGGTTTTTTCCAGTTGAGATAAGGTTCGATGGGCTCGCCGTATTCATCCTCTGTGATTTTAAAAGTTTCATCACCGCCGTATGCAGGGTCGGCAAGGCGTTCGCGAATAATGGAGTCGCGCACCCAGTATACAAACTGGCGATATTTGGCATTAGAGACCTCTGTTTCGTCCATCCAGAAGGCATCTACCGAAATATCTTTTACAGGAGCCGATGTTCCCCATAGAGAATCGGCATTCTCTTCACCCACTTTTATTGAGCCTCGCTCAACAAGAACCATTCCATAGGGAGTAGGCTCGTTTATCGATGTACGGCCTATTCCGGTAACTTCTCCTCCGTTAATGTCCCCGAAACTGCGAGGGCTGAGGCACGACGCAACGACGAGTGCCAGAAGAATCATTGGCAGATAAATTATCTTTTTCATCATTTCAACATTCTTATACTATTATGTTTATTTTTACTTTTCTTAAATATATCCAAGTCCATCTTATAACCTAAAAGAATATCGTGGTTCCCGTTCTTTGCTCCCACTCCCGAGGTGAAGAACTCATAGGCGTAGCTGACGGTTACGTTCATAAATTCAATTCCCAAAAACGCCGCAACAGAGGTGTCGTAGCTATAAGTTACGCCTGCAAAATATTCTTTGTTGTTATATGTGTAAGTGCCCTTTGCGGTAATGTCGGCTCGCCAAGAAACAAAGTCGGTCATCACCTGAATATAGGGCTGTACAGATATAAACGTGTTTTTTATCGGAATATTGCCTCCGGCCGTAAAATTATAGAAAGGATCTATTTGAATTTCGTTTCTCTCGCCAAGTTCCACAAGCGGTGAGGTAAGGTGGAATGCCGATATTCCCACATAAAAATGTTTGTGCTGATAGAGCAGTCCGAAGCCTAAATCGAACTTGTTGCCATCGGCACTTCCCGACGGGAATGCCGGGTCGTTGTTGTCCTCGCCTAAATCGAGGTTCTTGTTGTCGAATTCACAATTAAGGATGCCTATCTGCAATCCGGTTTTCAGCCGGCCGCCAAACAGCTTGAACCCGTATGCGTAGTTCAGGTAAACGTGCTGGTTGGTGAAAAGTCCTATCTGGTCGTTCAACGCTCCTATTCCCAGATTGTGGTCGCCGCGAATGAACGGGATGGGTGCATCAATGTTAATGAGCATACTTTTGGGGTTGTTGTCGAAGCCCGACATTTGATTGCTGTATGCTGCGTAGCCCCACAGTTTCCCTGTTGCGCCGGCACCGGCCGGATTGTAGAAGTTCAACATACTCCAATAGTGCGTAAAGTGCACATCATACTGCGCACTTATTCTTGATAGCGCACAGGTGCAGATTATGAGGAGTATGAATAACTTTTTCATCATTCTTTTAACGCAGTGTTTCCTGCTTTATTATTTCCGGCGTCTGTTTTTCTCAAATTTATAGGAATGTGCTACAAATTTCGCACTTTTTTTTTAATTTTCTATAATTTGTTGCTGTTTAGATTGCAAAAAAGGGGTTATTTGATAAAATTTTGCCCCGAGAAAGTTCTCGGGGCAAATATTATTGAAAGGTGTCGCGGGTGATTATTGTATAATCTGTTTTTTCCCGTTTATTATGTAGATTCCTTTTGTGGTAATCTTGTTTACTTTGCGTCCGCAAAGGTCGTAAATGGTATTCTCGCCACTGTTGGCATCCTCTGTAATCTCCCCGATGCCCGTTGTGTCGCCGTTGGGGATTATCTCACATTCGGTTACAAGGAATGTTGAACCATTGTCGGCGCCGCCGGTCCAGTAGGCGAGCTTGCCGTCGCGGCTGTTCATACGGTTGTTGGCATACCCTTTCTGGTTAAGATAAAAACCGTTGGTTGCATTGGTGCTTTTTGAGGCTATCCAATAGGTGTTGTTAGTGGAGGGGAGGGTAGCCTCGTCTGTCATTATGGGGAAGGTGCTGCCGCCTGTTGTTCCTGCCATTGTGGTGGATGATGATAGAATTTTCCCTTCGCCGGCAGCATAGTTTGCTATCTTGTAGCCGGTGTAGGGGTTGCCGATGAATGAGAATGCGTAAGCGTTTATATCGCTCTCATCGACGCTGCTTTTGTTGAGGGGTATTGATGTCTGTCCGTCTGCATAAAAGAGATATGCTCCTTTGAGAGAAATGTTATACCACGCGCCATCGTCGTTCCACTCCTGCTCAAACTCAAAAGGAAGCTCTCCGTTGAGGGTGCACAGGATATTTACATTGCTTTGCGATGAACGCACAAGGCCATAGCCTTGGAGCGATGCTGCGTCGGCACCGAATGCTGTTGCAGGTGCAGTGTAGGGGGTGTTTACCGTGAGGTTTTTCTCCTCGGTGTCCCAAAGGTCGCCGTTGTTCTTGTAGCTGTATGTGGTTGCTATGCTGCCTGTTGTCTCGGGTGCCGCAGCCGTGAGCAGATACCACGCCGAGCAGCTGTTTGCAGTGCCTCCCCAAGTGACAATGTTACCACTCTCGCCTGCACCATTGCTGTGCCCTTCGGTGTGCATAGTAATGCTGTTCGATACAATGTTATACTGCCCTGTGCCTAGCCAAGTGAGTGTGGCGCCGGTCGAGGGTGCAGTTTCGCTTACGGTTCTGCCGGTCATATATTTTGAATCGCCGGCATTCTTAAAAAAATATTTGCCGTTCTCTATTTTTTCGAGCTGCCAGAAGAAGGAGGCATCGGTGTAATCGACATCTTTCCATTTTATGTTGCTGCCGTCGCTGTACATTCCTTTGTCGCCTGTTGTCCAGCCGGGGAATGCACTTTTTATTACATAGTAGTTGCCGGCCACGGGTGCGGCTTTTTCAGTTGCAAGAGCGTCGTAGGCATTCTGTACAGCCTCTTCGGCAGCGGTTATTTCACTCTCGCCGCTCTCCTCGTCGAGCAACCCGGCCTCGTACATTGCGTTGTAGAGGGTTGCCACCGATGCTTCGTTATAATATCCGGGGTCGGTTCCGGGCAGAATGTTCTGTGTCTTAATATCGTCGATGGCATCAATCAGTGTCCCCAACTTGCCCATTTCTCTCTTTGTTACGAGAAAAGTGGAGCCGGCACCGTAACCGGCTGTCCAGTAGGCAACCTTGCTGTCGCGGTTGTTCATACGGTTGCTGCTGTATCCTTTCTGTTCAAGGTAGAATCCGTTTGTTGCATTATTGCTGCTTGTGGGTATCCAATAGGTGTTGTTGCCGTCGGGGACAGGGGTTGCAGTCATAATGGGGTATGTGTTACCGCCGGTTGTGCCCAGCATTGTAGTCGATGATGAAAGGATTTTTCCCTCACCGGCTGCATAGTTCATAATTTGGTAGCCTGTATAGGGGTTGCCAATGAATGCGAAAGTGTAGGCATCCTTGTTGCTGCTATCCACCTGTGTCTTGTTAAGAGGAATGCTGGTTGCGCCGGCTTCGTAAAAAAGATACTTGTTGTCGAGTGTCAGGTAGTACCAATTCTCGGCTGTGGCAAAATCATTGTTTGCGGTAAAGGGGAGTGCCTCGGGATTGAATGTGGCGGTAATCTCCTTTGTGCAATTTTCTGTCACGCTGCCGGTAGGAAGGTCCGAAAGGGTTATTCCCCAAGGTGCGGTGGGTGCGGGGTATGTACCGTCGGTGGTTATTTTAACCTCGGTGTGTGCAATTTCGCCGTCGAGAATGTGTTTGTATTTTACACTATGTCCCGAGATAACATCGGCAATAACGTGTACCTCTCCATCGATATATTCGGCGGGAATGGTGTATTCGTTGTTGTCGTCGAAAAGGTCGGCGGGAATATAATCTACCGAATACTGCTTTGTGCCGTGAATATACTGTTCGCTGGTAATTGCATAGTCTTGGTTCGCGTCGATTACAATGTTGTATCCGTGAACAACGGTTACTCCGCGATAGGCAAAGCCGTTGGAGGGAACCACCTTAATCTTGTAGCCTTGTCCGAAGGGCACGGTTGTGCCGCCGAGTCCTTCGCCTGTTTCGGCCGAAAGAAGCTCGCAGTTACGCTGGTGGGCCGAAATTGTGGTTGTCTCGCCGTGTACATTCAAGCGGACGTCTACAATGGCACCGCCGTTGGCTGTGATGGTATTGTTGGGGTCGGAATTGCCACCCGGGTCAATGCTGTTCCAGTCAATCTTGTAACGCATACGGTAGATGCCATTTTCAAGGTCTGCGGGAATTTTGAATGTGGGTGGGTTGAGCACGTTGCGCGAGCCGCCGGAGATAGTTTCACCGGCACTGTTCTTGCCGGCAAGCTCTCCGTTTGTGCTGCCGTTGTAGAATGAGTAGGCCATAAGGTCGGAACCGTCGGTTATGCTTAAATCCTCGTTTATGTTCGCGTGGAAACGGCCGTCGCTGCCACGGTCGAGATAAACATATCCGTTCATCCAGTTACCCTGCATAGTTAAGGTGGGGGTTATTGTTTCACCGGCCTTTGCCGTGAAGGGGGCATCCTCGGTGCGGTCGTAATACATCTGCTTGTTCGAAGCGGTATTAAGTGTTATCTGCTGGTTGCCGTCGGTCGAGCCGTTGAATGCGATGCTCTTTATCCAGCGTGAGCCGTGAGTGCTGTTGGCATTTTCTTCGAAATTCAGTGCATAGTCGGTGTACACGATGCGTTGAATGGGGTTGTTGTTTATTTCTATCTGGTCAACGTATGCTATGAAGTCCTCAGTGAGGTTGTGTGGCGATTCGCAGTCCACAACAAATACAAGGCTGTAAATGCTTATGTTTCCTGCACCTTTGATGGCATACACTGCATCCTGCCATTTGTCGGCAACGAGGTCGACTGATGAGAGCTCCCAGAATTGCTCCACATCCTGTGGCTGTTGGTCGCGGTCGTTACGTTTGCCGAGTCCCACCAGCAGTGTGCGGCCAGCAACAGGCTTGTGTATAAGTGCGTGCACATATTTTGCAGTGGTGGTTAGTTCAAAAGGCTCTTTAAGGTCGATGCGTACACCGAATGTGTTACTTCCGAAGCGTGAACGTTGCACGGCAAGCATCTTGCTCGAAGCGTTTGGAGCCTCGCCCAGCAGGTCGTCAATCTGGTTCAAGTGGTTGGTGACAATAGCTGTGCGTCCGGTCATCTCATTCGTGCGGAAGGGCGATTCCTCCCAAGTGTCGTACACACCAATGGCCTTGTATTCCGCCTCGTCGCTGTCGAATGTTATTGTCTGCGCCATTGCAGCAAAGGGCATTGCCATTGCTGCTATAAATGATATATATTTATTGATTTTCATAATACTCGGTTTTTAGAAGATGCTTACTGTGTGCAGTGTAGGGCACGCTTTACTGTCTGTAATGGTTATGCGCACATATTTAGCAGTGAATCCGTTGCCATAGCTTGCGCTTGTGCTGCCGTTAAGGGGTATTATGCGTTTGTAGCCGATAGTGGTGCATTTGATGCTGCCGCCACGTTTGGTCCAAGTTACACCATCCTCCGATGTCTCGATTGTGAAACCTTTTACTCTTTGTCCCAGTGTAATATACTCCATCATTGTCACATAGCGTACAGTTTGCGGAGTGTCCCAAGCAAAAGTGATTGTTGCGCTGTTGTTGCCATCGTTGGCAGCCCAATAGGTGTCCTTGTCGCCGTCGATAATGTTGTTCGCAACGTATGTGCGGTTGGTACCGGCTGTGCGTGTGTCCGAAACTGTTACGGTTGCACTCTTTGCAAGGTCGGTTGCGAAGCGTGCAGATAGCATATTGCCCAGCTCCTTCATACGGTTTACTGTTGCAGTGGGAAGTGAACCGCTTTTGTCGGGGGGAAGGTTAAGAATGAGTGTAGCGTTACGGCCTACTGTTTCGAGGTACATCTGGAAAAGACGCTCGGTCGAGTGAATACCCTCGCCGCTGTGCCAGAACCAACCGGCTGTGGTGGCTTTTGCGTCGCTCTCTCCGGGGAGCCACACCCAGCCGTTCTCGGCTCCTTCGGTGTTGGGCCCTGCGCCGCGTCCGCGGTTCTGTGTCTGCCAGTTTGTTTCACCGGCCCATCCGGCCTCGTTGCCTATCCAGCGTGCTTCGTCGCCCACGCCCCACATTACACAATTGGGGCACATTTCGTGAACCTGATGACGCAGGTTGGGAATGTCGTAGTAGGTGCTTGCATCGATGCTGCGGTTCTCGTTTGCTCCGCCATAGTAGCCGCTACCGCCGTTTGCTCCGTCGAACCACATTTCGAACTGGTCGTCACCGTATGCGGCAAGCTCGGTACATTGGGGAATGAAGAGTTTTTCAACATAGTTGTTGGTGCCGTCGCCATAATATCCGCTGTTGCGGTCCCAAGGCGATACATAGAAGCCATATTTCATATCAAGCTCTTTTGCAGCCTCGGCAAAATCTTTGGGGATGTTTGTAGCCTGTGCATTGGCATTGCTCGATGCCGTAACATTGTGAGTGGTGGTTGCTGTGGGCCACAAACAGAATCCGTCGTGGTGCTTTACAACGGCAATGCCACCCTTCATTCCCGCGCTTTTGGCAGCTTCGAGCCACTGCTTGGGGTTGGGAACGGCTGTGGGTGCAAACAGCGAGGGGTCCTCGTCGCCGTAGCCCCACTCCTTGTTGGTGTAGGTGTTTATTCCATAATGGAAAAATGCATAGAACTCTGTTTCGTTCCACATAATCTGACGCTTGTGCGGAACGGGATGCACCGGCAGAGGTTCGTTGTCGGGGTTCTCTCTTGTGTTGTCCACTACCGTAAATTCTGTTTGCGCAGTGATTGCAAGCGGAACCAAGGCGAGAACAATGGCAAGGCTTTGTTGTAAACGTTTTAATTTCATACTTTATATATTTATGGTTAGTTTATTTAAACAGTTACTAAATTCTAAAATGTGCTGTTATTTATATTAAGTATATTTGTTTGTAAAGATAGTGCAAACGAGCGAAACGCAAGTTTACTTGCTGGTTTTACTGCGAATGTAGCCTATTTTCGCATCTTTGACGCAAAGATATATAAATATATGAAAAGTCAATAGAAATATGGATGTTTTTGACATTTTGGAATTAAAATTGGCGAGTAACAAGGCTTTTTGCCTTGTTACTCGCCAATTTTATGTATATAAATAATTGTTTCTACTCAAAAAACACCTTTTTGCCACCTATTATATATATGCCTTTTCCGGGCTTTGTTACAGGGCGGCCGTTAAGGTCGTAGAATCTTGCATCTTTTTTTATCTCCTCGGCCATTATATCATCGATGCCGACGGTCGTGCCTTTTTCTATCGACAGAGGCAATCTGTCCGCTGTAAGTTCGGCTGCATAATAGGCACTGTTGGCCGGCAATCTCACGTTGGTACCTTTTACAAGGTCGGTGCCCGAGAGTGTATAAACGGTTCCATCTATTGTTTCGGCACACAAGGTTCCCTTCCACGCAGTTTCATTTGCTTGGGATGCGTCGTCGAGTATGAATTGCAACATATATGTGCCAGCCTCGGCCGAGAGTATCACAGGTGTGTGTGCGGGTATTATGGCACTGCTCACCTTTTCTATATACATACATACGGTACCATCCAGTTCGGTGGGCTCTACGGGTGTGTATGCGCTCACCTCATCGGGCAACTGCACGGCGAAGGGCAGGTTGGCTGTTACATAGCCCTCGGCCGGAATTACAATGGGCAGTTCCTTTACAACTTCGACATACCACTGTGAAGCCGCAGCTGTGCTATACCAAGGTACAAGTCTTTGATTGTCGCCTGCAAGGTGCAATCCGTCGAGGCCACCGCTTGCACGGTTCACGTTGATGGGCTTGCTTATTCCGTTGGCGTTGCTCTCTATCTTCCAAGTACCGGCCTCTTCGGCGTTGGCAGTAATCACGGGCTGTGTCTCTTGTGCTGTGAGCTTGCCAAGATAGAGGTTGTAATTAGGGTTGTAAAGATAGTACTCATCCTCATTTGAGGCAGGGATAAATGTGAATATCTGGTTGGCATTGCTCACGTTGCTTGACGCAGCAGTAAAGCGTGCGCTCTCGGGAGCAAGATATAATGTCCCGCTATTGCGTTCTATGTTGCGCAAGCGATATATTTGTCCGCTCTCCACTTCAATGCGTGCAGCCTGTGCCAGTGCATTGTTTATGGCAATGTATGTTTCGTTCGATGGGTCGGCCTTATAGGCGTTAATGGCATTGTCTACATTTTCAACAGCCTCAGCCTTGTATTCGCCCACATAGTTGCCTTCCCCGGCCTGAATTTTCAAAACATCTATGCCGGCTTTTACAACATCGTGCGCCTTCACTTGTGGGTTGTAGGAGTAGGCACTGTCGGTAATTTGCTCTATTGAATAGTTCTTATATACAATAGTGTATCCGCCTCGCGAAGCATTGCTGTGTGTTTCCTCCTCATAGACAAAAGCCAAAGTGCTGTCGGCTTGCCAGCACATAGTAGAGTAGGCCGAGCCTAAATAACTTGCTTGGTGCGAGCCGTCCCAGTTCTTTGCAATGCTGTCGGCATTAACGAACTCTTCAAGGCTTTCCAGAGCTTTGTAGTAGATTCCGACATTGGTGCGTCCGCTGCCAAAGGGAACCGATTGCAACATCAGGTACATATCCTTGTTGTCCTCATTGCGTGTTACGGGCAGGAACATTATCTCGCCATTTGTGCTGTTTGATACAGCCACCGTACCGTTGTTGTTGGCATTGGACCAAGCTGCTGTGCCCCAGCTGCCTTCGCCGGTCTTTACATTGGTGAAGGTGTAAATATTATATATGCGCCCTCCCGATGTGCGCGAACTGATAATTACGTTACCGTTGGGCAGCTCGTCGGCCTTGGGCTCGTCGCCTCCGCTTGGGATTGGGGTATTTTCAACGCCGCCAAGCACCTTCCAGGTTCCACCGAAGTCGTCGGAGTAGAGAACGAAGTTTACGTTGGACCCATTGGCAAGTTTAACCAGTGGAGCGCAGTATATACGGTAGTAATCGCCCACTTTAACAGTCTTGCTTTGTGAGATTTTACCCGACCCGATGAACATACAGCGTATGCCGCCATCGGCACGCTCGTCGAATTGGCAGTAAATGCTTTCCGAAATATCGACAGGCTCACCCCAAGTTTCACCGTTGTTCTCCGAGTAGAAACGTGCTATGCCTTGGTGGTTGTTACGCTGTCCGTTGGGGAAGCTGACATTACCCGAGCAGGTGAGCAACATCACCTTGGGGCTCTCGCTGTCTGCCACCAAGCAGGGGTCGCCGAATGCCACATACATTGAATTGCTTTCTGCTGCTGCGGCACCTTGTCCCTCTATTATGGGGAATATTTCGCCCCAGCTCTTGCCATTGTCCTTGCTTATGCGTCCGTGAATATCTATTCGTCCGTTTGTAGCCATACCAATATCGGCACCGCTGTGTCTGTAATCGGCTACGGCAATGAGATTGCCATTCTGGGCCTTTGCGATGGCGGGAATGCGGTAGGGGATGGAGGTGGCAGTGGTTATGAATACATCGAACTGCTCCTCGGGCTCCATCATAAAGCGACGCACCGTAACCAGATAGTTGCTGTATGTGACACCTTTGTTTGCTCCCGTTTGGGTGAACGTTACACTGCGGGTTTCACCATCCTCCACTTTGATTGATTTTTTCTCGGATGATGTGGTGTAGCTGCTACCGTCAATGTTCAGTGTGAGTGAGTATGATGCGTCGGAGTTCTGATTCACAAAGTCGAATCCGTATTCTGCAATAATGCAACCCTCGGGTGCAGTGAGTGTGTGGGTACACGATAGGCTTTGACCGGAATAGACTGTGAGGTAGTCGTTTGTTGCCTGCATATTGTTGGCGTTCAGGGTGAGGCTTAAACCGGGTAGTTGCTCGCTCTCCCATTTTGAGTGCCAAGTTTTGCCGCTATTGCTGGCGGTGAACTCACCGGTGCTCTCTTTTATCTCTATGGTAGCCTCGGCAAAGGTGAAAGTTACGGTCGAGTTTGCGTCCTTGCCCTCGGCCCAGAAGGCCAATTGGCCTCTGTTACCGAAATTGTTTACTGCATAGTTGGTGCCGTGGAGTATGAGGAAAAAACCCTCAGTGTCGGCCAATAAATCGGATGTCTGTAAATCCCAAATGCCCACATAGCCTTCGGGTAGCTCGTCGGCAGTTTGCATTGTGGGGTATGTGGAGCCGCCGGTACCACCATATCCGCTCAGGGTACCCATTGTGGCACTCGAAGCAAGTATTTTGGTGGCTCCTGCCTGCTTGTTGTATATTTTGTATCCCTCCTCGCTGTTTCCGGTGAAACACCACAGGTCGGCATCTTCAAGGTCGGTTTGTGATGTCTGCAAGGGGATGCTGCTTGCTTCCCCATTGTCCGATATTATGTATTGCGAGGCTCCTAACTGCATAGTGTACCACACGGTTCCTTGTGCAAACTCGCCATTTACTATGGTTGTAGTCACGAAGGGTGCGGGAGTTCCCGATGTAACACCGGCACCCTCTTCCTCAGGGTTTACCTCAACCTCCTCCACAATGTATTTGCATCCGGTGTCATTGATGTTTGTTCCGCTACCCCAGTTGTATACATTGTAACCTTGGCTGGAACTGTTTGTCTGGTTGAACTGTGCCGAACCGCTTATTATAATCACATAGCCTGCTTCGTCGGCCGGTTTCAGGGTCCATCCGGCTGTGGGCTTTGCCTTTACTGTGTTAAGTGCGGTGTTGTTGGCACTTGCAGGAGAAATGTAGGTGAGGTCGTGAAAGTTAATGATGTTGAAGGAGCCGTCGGTATTTGCCTCGAACTTCCAGATGGAAGCGTTTGTCGAGGGGTTTTGTTCGCCAATCAAAGCCACTCCTTCTCCCTGCCCGGTGGGGTAGCGGTTGCCGCGTAAGGGGGTGTACAGGCGGTAGTATTTATCCTCTTGGGGCTGGTTCATCTTGTCGGGTGTGAGTGAAGCTGTGAATGTGCTCCACGCTGTTGCAAGCTCGGCTATCTGTGCTTCACGCTGTTCGGCTGTCATTTCGGTTGAGTAGGTGGCCTCTATTTCCGAAATTTTAGTGTCGATGGCTGTCGCAGCACTCTCGGGCCACAATCCCACGCCCGTGCCTATGTATGCGCCGCGGTCGCGTTTCATCTCACTTATTTTGGCTGCAACCTGCTCGGTGGCTTCGTCTTTGCATTGGTTGGGCGAATAGATGAGGCCTTCAACGGCATTTTTGCCTTCTGTGTCGGTGAACACGCAGGTGAACATCCATTTGTTCAGACGCACGCCGTCGGCACCAACGTATGGCAGTTTTATGAATACCTTGTTCCATCCGGCATTCAGTGTAACGGCAATGGGTTCGCGTGCGGTGAAGTTCTCGTTTTTGAGGTCTTTCTCATTGTCGATGCTCACACCTGTGTTATCCCAAACGGGAGGGTCTACCCTAACGCCGTTTATCCAGATGTCGGAGCCTTTGCGGTCCCATTTGCCGGCATCGGGAGCCTTGTCCTTTTCGCTGCGGCCGTAATTCTGGAATTCTATCTGTGCGCCCACAGTCTGCTGTGTGGGGCTGTAAACGTAGGTCCAAGCGTATGCTGTTGCGTTGCTGTGGTTGGTGCTGCCAAAATATGTGGGTATAATATTGTTACCCCAAGTGTGGCGCAGATAGATGCCGGCACCGGTGGCCATTCCTGTGTAGTATGTTGCACCGTTGTAGGTGTAGGACTCGTCGAGCAGGTCGGTGCTTGTGCTCTTTCCGGCCTCTTCGGGAGGGAATACCGTTGCCGAGTTTCCGTTGTTGGGGAAGGGGTCGGTGATGCGCCAGCGTACGTTTGTCTGCTTAACGTAGGGGATAGGCTGTCCGGCCAAAGAGTTGTTCTTGTGGAAGAGGAAACGGCGTTCCCAGTCGGCAAATTCATCAAATTCATCGCCGCTGTTGGGCAACATTGTTCCGCCCACTTCTATATATTGTTTGCCACCGCCAATCCAAGCACGCTCGGCACTCGCAATTACGTTGGCATACATATTGTTCTGCTTTACAATATCCTCTTCTGTGGGAGTCTTGCGGTCGTTCCAGTAAGCCGAGATTGTGCCGGCAACCTCTTCGTTGCCCTTTTCCACGTAGTAGATATTGCTGCGGTAAATGCCCACAACATCGGCAAAGACATCGAAGTGGTTGGTGTAGTTGTAACGGCAGTCGATGTTGGGAATACCAGCAATCTTGCGGCCGCTGCTGCTCCACATCTGTGTCATATCGGCAGTGCTGCTGTTAATGCTCACGCCGCTGATGGGGTTCCACACGATAACCTTCTTGCCGAGGCTGTGAATGTGGTCGGTCATAATGCCGAGGAAGTTGGGATAAGTGATTGCCTTTTCATCGGCACCAATGTGAATGTAGGGTGCATCGGGGAAAATTCCGGCAACCTGTGTGAGCACCTCTTTTAGCACCTCGACACCCTCGTCGGTCTGCATATCATATCCCATAGCACGCGTGAAAGCCTCGCTGTGGCCGGGCATATCAATCTCGGGTATAATTATTATACCACGCTCCTTTGCGTATGTTGCAACATCCTTGCATTGTGCTTGTGTGTAGTAGCTGCCGGCGAAACGTGTCATCGACTCGCTCGAAGTGAGTTGCGGATATCCTTCCACTTCTAAACGCCACGCTTGGTTCTCGGTGAAGTGCCAGTGGAAACAGTTTACCTTGAAGCGCGACAAAAGGTCGATGTGTGTCTTTAACTCGTTGACACTGATGAACGAGCGGCCTACATCGTGCATAAATCCGCGTAATTTGAATGCTGCCCAGTCTTTGATTTCGACAGCTTCGATGGCAGCCTCGCCTTCATCGTAACCCTCGGCAAGTTGCACGAGTGTTTGTGTGGCACGAATAACGCCTATGGGCTTTATGGCTGTAATGTTTATGGCATCGGCTGTAACGGTAAGGGTGTACGCCTCGTTGTCGAATCCTTCGAGAGTGTAGTCGTATGTACCGTCGATGCTTTCAACGATTGTCACCGTTACGGGAATACCGCCTATTTCGACAATCTCACAATCGTGTGCCGTGAAGAATTTTTGAAGGGCGATACAGTTGGTCGCATCGGTGATGGTTACTGCACGGTTCAAGGCAAATGGGGAGCCTTGTGTCTCGGTAACATTCTGCGGTTTTGGTAGCAGATGAGTAATCTTTGCCTGTAATGTCACAGGGGCAATTACTGTTAATGCAATAAGAATTGCGGCAAGGAGTCTTTTCATAAAATTATAGTTTGTTATTAGTGTTCTTTGGTTGATATACTAAATCAATTTACAAATATATATAATTTTATTAAATGCAGAGGGCTTTGCAATATTTTTTTACATTACATCGTTTTTGGGGCATAAACAGCGGGCGGTTCCCGTCCTGTCGATGACAAGGCAAGAACCGCCCGGTTGTGGTATTGAATGTGTTATAACTATCTGTCGAGTTCCCTTTTGAGTTCCTCTATAATCATATCTGTGAATATCTCCACGCCATATTTGTTCATATGATAATCGGTGTCGAATGCGCAACTGTCGTGTAAGGCGTGTTTTTCTGTGGCAACATTGAATGGGTAACCGAGTTCCACGAACTTCTGCTCAACCTTGTCTATTGTCGGTTTATAGGCCTTGTAAAGGCTTTCGCGACACACGCAGGGGGTGATTATTACTTTACATTTCTCGTCAATTTCCTTTAATTTGCGGCCGAAATATTCACAAAATTCCTCGTCGATAGGGGTAACGGCCGGTCCCGGTGCGGGAATTTCAATGCCGGGCAGTGCGAGGTGCGCCACTTCGTCGCCATATTCGTTAAAATTCGAAGCTCTGTATGTTCTTTCGTCCATTTTAACTTTTTGGTACTTGCGGAATTGCGGAATTCCGTTGAGTACCACACCCCACTGTTTCAGGTTGAGCAGATGAAGGTTCTTCCATCCGGTAGCTTTAAGCACCATAGGCAGGGTCATACTTTCACCGTGGCATCCGCCGTCGAAATGCTGATATTCGGGCGATACTACAACTATGTCACCCTCGCGCAATCGTGGTGTAACATCGTCGATTATGAATTTCAATCCTATGCCTGCGTGTAGGGCACTGTTTACAACGGGCAGTTGCAATGAGTCGGAAACGCGCTTGCTGTCGAGGGAGAATGCCAGATTGCTGCCTCCCACAAATACAATGCGCGGGCTCGGGGTAGTGTCGAGCAATTCGCATTTTCGTTTATAGGCTTCGAAATATAAATCGTCGGGAACCGGCACAAATAGTGCAAAATAGATGTATATGCCAATGGGAATCAGTGCAAAAGCCACTAACTTCAATATAAATTTTTTCATATTGTTTTTAGAATTGGAAGTAAATAAATGTTGCCTGTGTGCCGCTCACTGTGAGAATCATATAGATAAGCGCGGCGTATGCCACCCAGCGCGTCATACGATATTTCATCAAGCCGTTACCTCTTATTTGCAGGCCGTGTGCACGGTCGCGATAAATCCACTCTACCACCAGCATTATGGCTGCATATTGCAATGCCTTTTCGCCATATTCCAACGATGAAAAGGTGAATTCCGTGAAAATTCGTGCAATGTAGTTCCAAGCCTGTGTGATGCTGTCGGCGCGAAAAATTATAAAGCCGAACATAACCAAGAGGAATGTGCCCAGCATCTGCCCCAGCTCTTTGAATGAGGGCAGGTAGCGACCCTCGGCCACAGAATCGGTATATTTACGGTTCTTGCCGCTTAATATTATGGGAATAAAGAGTATTGCGTGAAAGAGTCCCCACGCCACAAAAGTCCAGTTGGCACCGTGCCACAGGCCACTCACAAGGTAAATAACCAAAGTGTTTCTCACAATCTTCCATTTGCTGCATCGGCTGCCCCCCAGCGGTATATAAATATAGTCGCGGAACCAAGTGGTGAGCGAAATGTGCCATCTGCGCCACATTTCTGCAATGTCGCGTGCAAAGAACGGGTAACGGAAGTTTCGCATAGCTTCAAAGCCGAACAGGCGTGCCGAGCCCAATGCAATATCGGAATATCCCGAGAAGTCGCAATAAATCTGTATGGTAAACATCACTCCTCCGCAGAAGAGGTTGAACCCGTCGAACCCTTCGTAATTAGCAAAGAATGCATTTACCGCAGTTGCGCAGTTGTCGGCAACCACCATTTTTTTGAATAATCCCCACAGAATCTGTCGCAAGCCATCGACAGCCTTGTCGTAGTTAAATGTTCTTGCCTTTTCGAACTGCGGTAACAGATTGCTGGCTCGGTCGATGGGGCCGGCAACAAGTAACGGGAAGAAACTGACGTATGCAAAGAACGATACTATGTGCTTGGTTGCCTTGAATTTATGCTGGTAAATGTCGATAGTGTAGCTCAATGCTTGGAAAGTGTAGAAACTTATTCCCACAGGAAGAATTACATCGAGTGTTACCCAATCAAGTTCAATCCCGGCAACGGCAAACATATCGGCAAGGCTTTCTGCGAAAAAGTTATAGTACTTGAACACACAAAGTATGCCGATGTTTATGATGATGTTTGTTGCACAGGCTGTCTTTTGGAGAATTCTTTTGCCTTCATATTTTTCAATGAGAACTCCGCTCAAATAGCTGCTGAATGTGGTGAATGCTATAAGCAGCAGGAATTTCCAGCTCCAACATCCGTAAAAGTAATAGCTTGCAACAACAATGAGGAGGTTCTGCCACTCCCTTTTCTTGAATGCGAACCAATAGAGAATGAACACTATCGGTAAAAAAATGAGATACTCTAATGAATTGAATAACATCGTGTAGTTGTGTGTGTTGTGTGAGAAAGTACCACCGGGCAAATGTGGCACCTTTGTTTAAATGCCGCAATATGCATCTTCGATGCAAAGATAATTCTTTTTTAGAACATCGCAATGCGCTCGGGCCTATCTTCTTAACATTGATTGTTATTTGCTATTCTGTGATAGCTTTTTTATTGGCGATGAAATATTATTCTTCGCATATATGAGCATACCTGTCTTTGTCCAAGATGAATTTTTGTTTAAAAGAGAATTTCGGTCCGTGATTAGTAATCTCAGGTTTAGAAAAGCGAGCTGCCGGTTTTTCTATTTCGGTATATGCTTTTACCGTGTCGTTTTTTATAAACAGAAATCTGACAAAAGTGTCATTCAGTGTGTAACTGATTTTCTCTCTTAGTCTTTTTGACATCTTATATGGTAGCGACCAAACGATATCCTCATCATCATAAGGGTGTATTAAATATATGCTGTCATATTCTTCCTTGCAATAATCGGCAAAAGAGAATGCTTCTCCGATTGCCTGTCTTTCAAAATGAAACTCAAGTTTAGGTTCATTGGGTTTGCAACTAATAAATAACAATGTTGCTATTATTGCTATTATGATGTTATTTAAGCATATAAAGTTTCCCATTGTTCGCAGTATTTATTACATTTTTTAAAAGTTCTTCTTCGTCCCAACTATTTATAATGGCTTGGTTCCCTAAATAGTATCCAACGGAGTTATTATGTAAATCCATTGTTTTTGCATTTATGTCGTTTTTCGGTGTGTTCTCGTGAGCGTCCCCAAATTCTTTTGCAAGTGGCGAATTTAGACCGGCTGCCATTTGATTAAGCGCGCACCAATAACAATGCCTGACTGCATCACCATATCCATCTTCTTTATCCGGAAAATGTTCAACAGCACTCCTTGCCTTATTGGCGTTGTTGTTGAAATCATATGCAAGCATCGGATGACGGAATACAAAACGCTTCTCATCATCGGTCAGGTCTTGATAAGTTTCATAAATGCTCTTCTCCTTTTGTTTAACTTTTCCTTCGTTTCCGTCCTCATACGCAGTTGCAATCTCAATAAGGCTTGGCGCTTTTTGTCCGTTGTCAAGATAATTGTTCATACTCTTTTTTAGGCAAAAGTACAACGCAAACATAGCAACAAGGCTGTTAAAATGCTAATTTTTGCAACTAAAAATGTTCCGCGTTTGTTCTAATGCGATAAATTAAGAGATGTTTAATTGCAAAAAACGTATTCCTCGTATATATGAGCATATCTGTCTTTGTCCAAGATGAATTTTTGTTTAAAAGAGAATTTGTATATTTCTTCTGGTATTGCAGGTGGTGTGAGGCGGATTTTTTCACAACCAATTTCAGAGAAAGCAGCGACCTCTCCTTTGTTAATAAAAAGAAGTGTAGAGAATGAATCAAAATCGGTATTGTCATTGCAAACACTTCTTAGTCTGTCCGACATTCTCAAATTGACAAAGTCTACTTTTTCTGTATTGAAATATGGATAAACCAAGAATATGCTGTCGTATTCCTCTTTACAATAATCGGCAAACGAGAATGCTTTTCCTGTTATTTGTTGTTCAAGTTTAAGTTCAAGTTGTAGTTCTTCTGGTGGTATAACTCCAAGTATGTCCAATATATTTGTGATTTTGTTACAACTTGTAAATAAGAAGGCAATAACAAGAATGAGAAAGGGTATCTTAAAATCCAATTTGTAGTGTTCCATTATTCGCTGCGTTTATTATGTTATTTAATAATTCTTCTTCGCTCCATCCGTTTATGATAGCTTGATTGCCCAAAGAATAGCCTACACTATTGTTGTGCAGATCCATTTGCATCTCATTTCTTGTATTAGTTGGTGTGTTCTCGTGAGCGTCCCCAAATTCTTTTGCAAGTGGCGAATTTAGACCGGCTGCCATTTGATTAAGCGCGCACCAGTAACAATGTCTTACAGCATCGCCATAGCCGTTTGCAGAACCTCCTAATTGTCTTCCGATTTTTTTTGCTTTTTCAGCATTTCCATTGAACTTATACGCATATCCGGGATGACGGAATACAAAACGCTTCTCATCATCGGTCAGGTCTTGATAAGTTTCATAAATGCCCTTCTCCTTTTGTTTAACATTTCCTTCGTTTCCGTCCTCATACGCAGTTGCAATCTCAATAAGGCTTGGCACTTTTTGTCCGTTGTCAAGATAATTGTTCATACTCTTTTTTAGGCAAAAGTACAACGCAAACATAGCAACAAGGTTGTTAAAATGCTAATTTTGCAACTAAAAATGTTTCGCGTTTCTTCCAATGCGATAAATTAAGAGATGTTTGATTGCAAAAAATGATAAAAACCTATTGGTTATCGCGTAAAATAAATTGAATTTGGTATTTTCGCAATAAGATAAGTAGCTTATGAAAAGATTATTGGTAGTTTTAAGTGTATTAGGCATTATTGCTTGCGGTGGAAATAAACAAGTTGATGTTGCGGGCATCTCTCCCGCGCCGTTTGTGGGTTGTTGGGAGAATCTCTCTGCAAACGACTCTGTGCAGAATATATCGGTGAGCATAGGCGAGCGAGGCGATTCGCTGCTTGTGGCATTTTTTTGGTGGCGCAAGAATACAGATGCCGGAGATTGGCAGTGATGGCAACTACTTGCCACAGGCTCGCTTGCTCACTCCCAAGCGCGGGAACAAAGCCACAGGGCGTTTCTTTTTGGATGCCGATTGTGGGGTTACATTGGAACTTTTCAGTAATAACACCCTTTTATTCAAAACCGCAGAAAAACTTGGCTTCTGACCCGATAATGCTGTGATGGTACGAATAAAACAGTGATAACCCGGTTCCCAATGACCGTGCTATATCGCGAATCCCAACATTCCCGGAGATTTTCAGGATTGATTTTAGACATACTTGGCTGTAAAAGGCGATGAAAGGAAGTTTTTTGTTATTTGCTATTCATCATATTGATGAAATCTTCCATAAAAAGCACCTTGTTATTAAAGTATTCAAATGCAATGGACATCGTTTCCATTAAACAAGGGTACTTCTCCTTGTTGATATTATAAAGCTCCTCAAATCTTTCTTTCCGGCTTTTGCCGTCTATAGTACTCGACCAATAAAATTGCCAGAATTGCATTTGGTGCCCTTTCTCTATCTGTGACAAGCAATGAATAAATACATTGTTTTTTTGTTGTATTGTGTGGTGCAGTAATTTTTGCAGGTAGTTAGGCGCATCGGCATCGAGTGATGCTCCAACCGATAAGGCAATAAGTTTGTTGCAATAGAGTGTGTCGTTTATTTCTGTGCAATTCTCTAATGCTTTTATATGTTCAAATGCTTGGCTGTACATAGAAAGGTCGTAACCCTCGTTGTTGCAATATTTGTATGTATCATAATACTCTTGCCAAGAACTGGGAAACGCATTGAAAAACTCTCTTTGCTTATGTACCGATTGCGGGTTTTGCGATAATTCATCGTAGGCTTTATTCAATCTTTGTGTGTCTATGATAAAATGTTGCGCCGAAACTGTTGCAAGCAATGCCGCAAGCAGAAATATTACTGATAATAGTCGTTTCATGATATTGGTTATTTATAGGAATCTGTTATTCTTGGGTAACATTTATTTTTATTCCATTTTGTCCGTAGTTATCGAAGAAATCAAAAAGTTCTTTTGTCTTTTTCTTAGAATTCCATACATTGTAAGTCTCCGTCGTTTTATCATATGAATAACTTTCGCCAGGTAAGAAACAGCCTTCTGTGTCCTTCCCATAATTACCTGTGTGAATTGCTATACCACTACGGCCAGGCACGCTATCTACATACCATTTATAGGTTAGTTGAATATCCTGTTCCCCTCTTTTTCTTCTTTCTTCGTTTATTCTCCTTTCAAGTTCTGCCTTAGGAATAACATTGTATGTCCCGTACATTATAGCTTTATCACTGTTCGCAATTCTAGCACTATCGTAATTAACGTGTGGCTCTAAAAAATAACCATTCATTGAGTCAATCTTTTCGCCTAGTTCATTGTATGCAGTTGCTGTGAAAGTGCTAGCAGTGCTATTTTTCCCATACCACTTTCTGGTGGTGTTTACAACAACGTTTGTTTTTGGCTTGTTGTTTTCATCCTCTCTCGGTTCATCATAGATTTTCCCAAGCAAGGCTTCCTCGATAAGGCTTGGTACTCTTTGTCTTTTGTTAAATAAGTTATTCATTTTCTTTTTTAGGCAAAAGTACAACGCAAATATAGCGACAAGGTTGCCAAAATGCTAATTTTAGCAAAGAAAATAGCCGAACTTTTGCAGTTCGGCTATTATTCATAAATCGGGAAACGATTGTTATTTGTTTTTAATACTCCTCTTCGTCGAAGAAGAAGTCCTCTTTGCTGGGGTAGTCGGGCCAGATGTCCTCGATGCTCTCGTAAACATCGCCTTCGTCCTCAATTTCCTGCAAGTTCTCTATAACTTCCAACGGGGCACCCGAGCGCACTGCATAGTCGATGAGTTCGTCTTTTGTTGCGGGCCAAGGGGCATCCTCCAATTTCGATGCTAATTCTAATGTCCAGTACATAGTGTATAAATGTTTTTTATTGTTTTTTGTATAATGGCTGCAAAAGTAGTCTAAAATTGTTTATTTACAAGGTTTTTCCCACTTTTTTTCCTCTCCTTTGCACAGCAGGCGTTGGAGCAGGAACAGATAGTCGGAAAGGCGGTTTATGTATTGCAGAATGCGAGGAGATACCGGACACTCGCGTTGCAGGGTTACTATGCGCCTCTCGGCTCTACGGCAGATGGTGCGACATAGGTTGGCGCGTGCAGCTCCTTCGCCCTTGCTGGGGAGGATGAAGCTGTGCATTGGTGGCAGTTGTCCTTCTATCCGGTCTATTGCCTGTTCCATATTTTCTATTGCCTCCTCTTCAATGTCGGTACTGCACTCCTTGTCGTGAGCAAGAATGAACCCTATGGTGAGCAGGTTGTTCTCGACACGTTCGAGGAATGTGCACTCTTCTTGTGGCAGATGAGCGAACAGCAATCCTATGGTGGCGTTAAGTTCGTCGATAGTGCCGTATGCCTCTACCCGCGGGTGGTCTTTGGGTACTCGCGAGTTTCCTATCAGTGAGGTTTCTCCGCTGTCGCCTTGGCGGGTGTAAATTGTTGCTTTCTTCATTCTCTACATTTTCAGGGTGTAGTTCTGTTTTTGTTTTTCTTTGTCGAAAAGGAGTATTCCGGCACTGTATAGGTCGTATGTAACCACTGTGCGGGAGCTGCTTATGGCCGTTTCCCACCACATTGCTTTTGCAGTTTCGCTCTGTATACCTTCGATAATCACCACCGTGTCGCCTGTTGCGTGTTCCATTGCAGCATTGCCGCAAATGGCAAAATTGTCGCACTCTCCTATATATATGAGCATTGCGCCTGTTTGTGCTTGCAGTGTTGCTTGCAACTGTGCCGTGTCGCCATCCTCTATGGTGGTTATTGCTGCATTGCGCCGCGCCTCGACGAGTGCGGTTTTTGCGGCGTTGCATCTGCTGCCGACTATGATAATGCTTTCGGGCTTAAAATAGTTTGCTATGCGGAACAGCCGACGGTAATATTTTCTTCCTTGCGTGCCGTCGGCCTTTGCCGCGCGGTCAATCTTTTCGTAGGAATAATAGTGCAAAGGCTCTTTGAGCACTTGTGTAACGAAATGAAAGGCAGAGGGGGATTGTATGCCAAACCCCCTGTTGTGCCTCATTCTGTTTATTAAGTCGGCTATTTTAAGCATTGTTTAGAGTGCGAATGCCTCTTTTACTTTCTCTACATAGTCGAGTTTCTCCCAAGTGAAGAGCTCCACGGTGATTGTTTTTGCGTCGAGGTAGCGCGATTCGAAACATTTTGTAACCACCTGTGGCTTGCGGCCCACGTGGCCGTATGCTGCTGTTTCGCTGTATATGGGGTTGCGCAGTTTCAAACGTTCCTCGATGGCTTTGGGGCGCAGGTCGAAGAGTTCCTGAACCTTTTGTGCAATTTCGCCGTCGCTCATATTTACCTTGGCGGTCCCGTATGTGTTTACAAACACGCTCACGGGCTGTGCAACGCCTATGGCGTATGAGAGCTGTATGAGTGCTTCGTCGGCAACGCCGGCTGCCACAAGGTTTTTGGCAATGTGTCGTGCCGCGTATGCTGCGCTGCGGTCAACTTTGCTGGGGTCTTTCCCGCTGAATGCGCCGCCGCCGTGTGCGCCTTTGCCGCCGTATGTGTCGACAATGATTTTTCGTCCTGTGAGGCCTGTGTCGCCGTGAGGGCCGCCTATTACGAATTTTCCGGTGGGGTTAACGTGGTATTTTATTCCGTCGTTAAAGAGGGCGAGCACTTTGGGCGATGTGATTTTTGCCTTTACACGGGGGATGAGGATGTTTACCACATCTTCGTGTATTTTTGCAACCTGTGCTTTGTCGGCAGCGGCCTGTGCCTCGGGTGTTTTTTCGGTGGGCTGAATAAAGTCGTCGTGCTGTGTCGATACAACGATTGTGTCGATGCGCACGGGCTTGTGCTCGTCGTTATACTCGATGGTTACTTGGCTCTTTGAGTCGGGGCGCAGATAGGTCATCACCTTGCCTTCGCGACGAATGTCGGCAAGTTCGAGCAGTATCAGGTGCGAAAGGTCGAGCGACACGGGCATATAGTTCTCTGTCTCGTTGGTTGCGTAACCGAACATCATACCTTGGTCGCCTGCGCCTTGGTCCATAGGCTCTTCGCGCTCTACGCCGCGGTTAATGTCGGCACTCTGTTCGTGAATAGCCGAGAAGATTCCGCACGAATTTCCGTCGAACATATATTCGCTTTTTGTGTAGCCGATGCGGTTGATTACGCGGCGTGCAATATCCTGTAAGTCGATGTAGGCCGACGATTTAACTTCTCCGGCAATGACAACCTGTCCGGTGGTTACCAATGTTTCGCAGGCGACTTTCGATTGTGGGTCAAAGGCCAAGAGCTCGTCGAGTACGGCATCTGAAATTTGGTCGGCAACCTTGTCGGGGTGTCCTTCGGAAACCGACTCCGATGTGAATAAGTATCCCATAATAGTAGTTTTTATGCCCGTGTTACAGCGGGCGTGGTTAATAATTCATTATCAAAAACTGTGGAAGATGGGATGTGCAATAAGGTAGAGTTCCTTGTGTTCCTCTTGTGAATGAGGATTTTAGCATTTTTTACCGTGGTTGCAAGCAGCCAAATCTTTCCACATATCTGCCAAGCGGGTGGCAGCGTTGTCGTTGCAAAGGTATATTATTTTGTGTAAAATATACAACTTTGCTCAGTTTTTTTGTGTTAAAATATTTTTTAGAAATTCAAGCAGCTTCTTATGAAATATCGGACAGCAGCTCTTCGATGCTTTTTTGTTGCAACGGATGAATGAGCCGTGGTGCTATTTCGCACAACGGGATAAGCACAAAATCGCGTTTGTGGAGCAAGGGATGTGGTATTGTGAGCCGCTCGGTGTTTATGCTCTCGTTGCCATAGAAAAGTATGTCGATGTCTATTGGACGGTCGCTGTATTGCCCATTGGTGCTTTTGGTTGTGCGCCCCATCTGCCGTTCTATGTTTTCTATAATGTCGAGTAGCTGGGTGGGGCAAAGGTGAGTGTCGAATGCTGCAACGCAGTTCAGGAAACTGTTTTTCGACTCAAACCCCCACGGCTCGCTCTCGATTATGGAAGATAGGGCAGCGGGAGAGCCAAGAGCGAGCGACAGGTTCTCTATCGCTCGCATCAGGTTCTCTTTTTTGTTGCCGGTATTGCTACCGAGCCCCATATATACTCTTTTTTGCTCCATTAGAAGTTTTTTGAATCTATATCGCCAAAATTTTTGAATATAAAAAAGGCGAAACATACAGTTTCTATATTCTATAATAAAATATTTTTTTATAAATTCAAACAACTTTTTAGTCTATGATGAGCATTGCATCGCCGTAAAGGCCGAAACGGTAATCCTCTTTCAGTGCAACTTCGTATGCGTTCATCACATTGTCGTAGCCGCCGAATGCGGTGGTGAGCATAAGCATTGTGGAGTATGGAGCGTAGAAGTTGGCTACCATACAGTTGGCTACTTGGAAGTTATACTCGGGGAAGATGAATTTGCTTGTCCAGCCTTCATACTCTTTGAGCATTCCGCCTGTGAGGGTGGCTGTTTCCAGCACTCGTTGTACCGATGTTCCCACGGCGCAGATGCGACGGCCTTCGGCTTTTGCTTTGTTGACGAGTTTCACAGCTTCGGTGTCAACGTTTATGAGGTCGCTGTCCATCTTGTGCTTGGTGAGGTCCTCTACGTCAATTTCGCGGAAACATCCAAGGCCTGTGTGCATTGTAACGTATGCGGTATCTATGCCCTTAATCTCCATTCTCTTCATCAACTCGCGTGTGAAGTGCAAGCCTGCGAAGGATGCGGTAACCGAGCCCTCCTTCTTTGCGAAATAGGTCTGGAAATTCTGTAAATCCTCGGGTTCTTCCTTGCGTAGGCGTTTAAAGTCGTCGGGCAGAGGTGCCACTCCCAGTGAGAAAAGGGCTTTCTTAAACTCGTCGTGCGGCCCGTCGTACAGGAAACGCAGTGTGCGGCCACGCGAGGTTGTGTTGTCGATAACCTCGGCAACCATTGAATTGTCCTCGCCAAAGTAGAGCTTGTTGCCTATACGTATTTTGCGTGCCGGGTCAACAAGCACATCCCACAAGCGGAACTCTTCGTTGAGCTCACGCAGCAGGAATACCTCTATCTGCGCGTTGGTCTTTTCTTTGTTACCATACAGGCGTGCGGGGAAGACCTTGCTGTCATTTAGCACAAAAAGGTCCTTTTCATCGAAGTAATGTATAATTTCCTTGAATATGCGGTGCTCGATTTCACCGGTCTTTTTGTGCAACACCATCAGGCGCGATTCGTCGCGACACGGCGCGGGGTACAGTGCAATTTTCTCATCGGGGAGTTTGTACTTGAACTGCGACAGCTTCATATGCTGCGAGTTAATGAAAGAAGTGTCATCAATAATGCTCATACTGTTATTTGTTTTTCTAACCAAGCAGGAAAGTCGTCGGGGTTGATACACGCTTCAACCTTAAACTCTCCCACTCTGGTGCGGGTTAAACTTGTTAAATATGCACCGCTGTCAAGTGCTTCGCCAATGTCGCGTGCGAGTGAGCGTATGTAGGTGCCCTTTCCGCACACAACACGCAATTTTATTCGGGGCAGGTCACATTCGAGCATTTCAATCTCGTCAATCCTCACCTGCTTGGGCGCAAGCTCCATATCACTTCCTCTGCGAGCAAGGTCATAGGCCCGTTTACCATCGACCTTGCAGGCCGAAAAAAGTGGAGGACGCTGTGCTATGTTACCTATAAATCTCTTTAAAACATCATTCACCTTCTCTTCTGTGATGTGCTCATAGGGGAATGTGGCATTCACCGGATGCTCCATATCAAAAGAGGGGGTGGTGGCTCCCAACATAATCTCGGCTACATACTCCTTTGTGTGGCTTTGCAGCTCCTCTATTCTCTTGGTTGCCTTGCCTGTGCACACCAACAACACCCCTGTTGCAAGGGGGTCGAGTGTGCCGGCGTGCCCCACTTTGAACCTTTTTACTTTGAATTGTCGGCTCAAATGGTAGCGTATCTTGTTTACAATCTGGAACGATGTCCAAGTGTAAGGCTTGTATATTGCCAAAACTTCTCCTGCTAAAAAATCCATTATGCAACAGTTAGGTTATGTCCGGCAAGAACCATTGCAAGTATAATGGCTCCGACGATTATTCTGTACCACCCGAATGCCTTAAAGCCATATTTTGTTACAAAACTTATGAAGAACTTTATGGCAAGCATCGCCACCACAAAGGCAACAATGTTGCCAATGAGCAGTGTGCTGAAATTCTCTTTCAGAATGTTCATTCCGTCGGGTTCAAGAAATAGTTTCAATATCTTGAACAGGGTTGCCGCGAACATTGTGGGCACGGCAAGGAAGAATGAGAACTCGGCAGCGGCCTTGCGTGTGAGCTTTTGCGACATTCCTCCCACTATGGTTGCCATTGAGCGCGACACACCCGGAATCATCGAAATACATTGGAACAAACCTATCCAAAAAGCGCGTTTTTCTGTAAGTTCCGTTTTTTCACTGCCCTTGTTGAATATCTTGTCGCAAAAGAGCATAAAGATACCTCCGAGTATAAGCGTTGTGGCAACCACCACCACGCTTTCGAGCATTTCGTCGATAATGTCGTTGAACAGCAGCCCGAGCACGGCGGCAGGGATAAATGCAACAAGCAGTTTCCAGTAGAAGTCGTACTTGTGCAGGAACTTCTTTAAGGGAGAGGCTCCTTCGGGGGCCGGCGTGTGGTTGAGGCGGAAAAAGCGTTTCCAGTAGAGCACCACCACCGACAGTATTGCTCCGAACTGTATTATAAAGGTAAAGGCCTTTACAAATTCGGTACTTTCCACACCCAGCAGGTTCTGTGTGATTATCATATGTCCGGTAGATGATACCGGGAGGAACTCTGTGAGCCCTTCAACTATAGCTATGATTATTGTTTCAAATGTTGTCATTGTATATTATTTGTTTTTGTTACTTCTGTGCAGAATGGCGTATATAACGAACAGAAAACCGAAAAAGCATATTGTGGGAGCCACTTTAATTCTTCTCACGCTGAAAATGTCGGGCTCAAAATGTGTTTCGGTTGAGCCGGGGCCACACATCAATATGAAGCCGATGATTATTACAGCCACTCCTGCTATGAGCAGTATGTAATTGGTCTTGCCAAAGGCGAATTTTCTCTTATCCATAGTTCTTTTTATATAAAATAGAGGTCGTTGCTGCCCATACGCAAGAATTTGTTTACCGAAAGGAATGCGCATAGCATACAAATTATAATTCCAAAGAGTGTTATTCCTATTGCTACCGCCATCAGATGCTCAAAGGGCATAATGGTGGCAATGGCCGGTTCTTCTTTCCACAAAAGGTAGAGGCCGCCGGCAAGCAGTATGTTGGCCATAATTCCCGACAGAAGCCCTATCTTGAAGTTGTGTATAAGGAACGGCCGGCGTATGAAGCCCCACGTTGCTCCCACAAGTTTCATCGTGTGCAGCAGGAAACGCTTTGAATATATCGACAGGCGCACAAGGTTGCCTATCAGCGACCAAGAAATTATGGTGAGCATTGCAAGGAATATCAAAAGCACGATGCTTATCTTGCGTATGTTGCTGTTTATAGTGTCTATAAGTTCACGTTGGTAGGCAATTTCGCTCACTATGCTTTTTTTGAGCAACTCCTTTTCAATGTTGGCAATACTGTTGCTGTTGGCAAATTCGTTTTTCAGTGTAATTTCCACCGAAGCCTCGTAGGGGTTGTAGCCGAGAAACTCCACAGGGTCGGTGCCAAGCTCGGCTTTTTGTTCTTCGAGAACCTCCTCACGGGAAATGTATCTGCACTTCTCCACGTAGTTCTTCTTTTCGGCCTCTTTCTTGAATTTTAGAATTTCGGCCTCCCCTGCCTCGTTCTTCATAATTACCGAAAGAACAAGATTCTGTTTAATGTGGCGCGACAGAGAGTCGGCCGTCACGAACAGCAGTCCCATAACTCCAAGGAGCAACAGCACCATTGTGGTGCTTATGTAAACGCTTATTGTTTGTACTTTAAAAATTGATTTGCTCATTTCTTTTTTCTAAAAACATATATTATGGAGCTGCTTGCGCTGCATTTGTCCATTGTGGCGCAGAGTCCTAAAAAACCGTTCCACAGCCCTCTCAGAGTGCTCCATCGGGCATTCTTGTATTTCTCGCTCAACATTGATATATAGAAGCCGTCGAAAGGCATAGGGTATTGCCGTTCCAGAATGAAGCCGTGTTTCTCGCCCAGCCTCATAATGGTGCTTGGGGTGAAGTGCCACAAGTGGCGGGGCGCATCGTATGCCGCCCAGTGCTCCTTGTAGTTGCCTGCGTCGTACGACAAGCTGTTGGGGCAGGCAATCACGGCAATTCCTGTTTCGTCGAGTATGCGGTGCATTTCGTCAAGGAACGGGCCTGCATTTTGCAGATGTTCGAGAACGTGCCACAGTGTGAACACATCCACCGAGCCGCTCTCTATTCTTGCAAGTTCCTCTTCGGGCAACATTTCAATTCCGTATTTCTCTTTTGCAAGGGCGCGTGCCTGCCCGCTCTTCTCTATGGCTGTTACTTCCCACCCCTGTCGATGCATCGCATAGGCAAAAGAGCCTGTCCCTGCGCCATAATCCACAATTCTGCCATTTTGCAGCAATGTGAGTCGCTTTATCAATGATACCTTTTGGCGCATCATAATGTTGCGCACAAGGTGATAGGCTGCATTCACAATGCCTTTTTTTGTGTCGCTGTGCGAAATATATGCGGGCGAGTCGTAATAGGGTGCAATATCTTTTTCGTCGGGAAATCCCTGTGTGAACGCAAATCCACACTCCTTGCATTCAAATATGTCGAACAGCTCACCTGTTGCAAAGTGGTCTTTGCAGGTAAAGCGTTTCCCTATTGAACGGCTGTTGCACAATGGGCATTCTGTGTGGGTTATTGCACTCATTTGAATAATCGCGGGCCTATTTTTCCTAAACTCGCTACAAAAATATACTATTTAGGACGATTTTGTTCTTTTTTTTTGAAGTTTTACAAAAATATTTGCGAAAATTACATTTTTTAACACACAAGATTGTCAATAATTTGTACTTTTGCGCCGGTTTAAGCGGAAATGAGTTCTGCACATATTTTATTTAACATATAAATCGAAACTACTATGGGAAAATTGTATCGTTCTAACGACAGAGTTATTGCCGGTGTTTGCGCAGGCTTGGCAAAAGAATTTAAACTTGATGTTAAGCTCACTCGTATCATCACACTTATTGCTGCATTGGTTTTGTGCGGTTCAGTAGCAATTGCTTATTTGATACTCGCGCTCATTTTGCCTGTTGAGGGTAAATGAAGAAGTTACTCCGAGTGTATGAGCGAAAAGCTCGGCAAAAGAAAATAAATAATGCAAGCCCACAGGCTTGCATTATTTATTTTCTATCGATGAAAAGGCGATTAATCGACAATCTCGCCGAGCAGTGTGGCTGCCGTTGAGTCGTATATTTTTACCTTTACAAAATCGCCTATTTTGTATCCTTTGCGGTTGAATACCGCGGTACGGTTCTGTTCGGTGCGCCCGAAGAACTGCTCGCGCGAGCGTTTCGACACGCCCTCTATGAGCACCTCGTATGTCTCTCCCACGCACTTCTTGTTGTTGGCTGCCGAGCATTCCTGTTGCAGCTCTATTATTTCTGTGAGGCGGCGCACCTTCTCCTTGTCGTCAATATCGTCCTTCATATTTCTGCTGGCAAATGTGCCGGGTCGCTCCGAATATTTGAACATAAAGGCTGCATCGTAGGAGCAGTGGCGCATTAGCGAGAGGGTCTGTTGGTGGTCCTCCTCGGTTTCTCCGCAAAAACCGGCGATAATGTCGGTCGACAGGCCGCAGTCGGGCACGATGGTGCGTATAGCTTCGATGCGGTCGAGGTACCATTCGCGGGTATATTTGCGGTTCATTGCTTTAAGCATCGCGCTGCTGCCACTTTGCACGGGAAGGTGTATGCTGCGGCACACATTGGGTTCCTCGGCAATAATATACAATGTCTCGTCGCTCATATCCTTTGGATGCGATGTAGTGAACCGTATGCGTGTCTGTGGAGCGTGCCGTGCCACCCGACGCAGCAGCTCGGGGAAGGTTATGCGGCTGCCGTCGTTCCCTTCGAAGTTGTAGGAGTTTACATTCTGTCCCAGCAATATAATCTCCTTGAATCCTTTTGCAACAAGGTCGTCAACCTCGTTAAGAATGCTCTGTATGTCGCGGCTCCTTTCCCGTCCCCTTGTGTAGGGTACCACACAATAGTGGCAGAAGTTGTTGCAGCCGCGCATAATGGAAATGTAGCCCGAAACGCCCTTGCTGCAAATGCGTGTGGGAATTACATCGCGGTAAGTTTCGGTAGTTGACAATTCGATGTTCATCGCCGCATTGCCCATTTCGGCCTCGGCAATGAGTTGCGGCAGCGACAGATAGGTGTCGGGCCCGGCAACGATATTCACATTGTGTTTCTCTATCAATTCCTCTTTCACACGCTCGGCCATACAGCCTACCACTCCCACAAGGGTGTCCTTGCCACGACGCATTGCATTCAGTTGGTCGAGGCGACCATAAATCTTCTGCTCGGCATTGTCGCGTATGGAGCAGGTGTTCAGCAGAATAAGGTCGGCCTCTTTAATATCTTCGACCACGCTGTACCCGGCAATCTTCAAAATAGAACCGATAACCTCACTGTCGGCTACATTCATCTGGCAGCCGTATGTTTCAATGAAAAGTTTTTTATTGTCTTCCACGTTGCATTGTTTGTTTTTCGCCACGAAGATAGCGATAAAAAACGAGAATAATCGTAAAAACGGAAGACTCTTCGTCAAATAACTTTTTCTGCGTGCCTGTTTTAAATAATATTATAAAGTTTATTTTGAAAATATTTAGGATTTACGCTATCTTTGTCACATAAGTGTGATTGCGCGTCCTTGCAGGGCGCGCCGCAATTGAATATTTATGAAGAACGACAGTGTAATTATTATTCCCACATATAACGAGAAGGAGAATATCGAGAAAATGATTCGTGCCCTGATGGGGCTTGAACATTCGTTTGATGTGCTTGTGGTCGATGATGGCTCTCCCGATGGCACGGCTGCCATTGTGAAGGGCTTGCAAAAGGAACTTGCCGGCCGTGTCCACATAATCGAGCGCGAGGGCAAGCTGGGGCTTGGAACAGCCTATATTGCCGGCTTTAAATGGGCATTGGAGCAGGGCTATGAGTATATTTTTGAAATGGATGCCGATTTTTCACACAATCCGGCCGATGTTCCTCTGCTCTACGAGGCTTGTGCAAAGGATGGTTACGACCTCTCCATCGGCAGTCGCTATGTGACAGGCGTGAATGTGGTTAACTGGCCTATGGGGCGCGTGCTTATGTCCTATTTTGCATCAAAGTATGTGCGCCTTATAACCCGCCTGCCCGTTTATGACACAACGGCGGGTTTCAACTGCTACCGTCGCAAGGTGCTCGAAACTATCGATCTCGACTCCATACGCTTCAAGGGCTATGCGTTCCAGATTGAGATGAAATTCACCACATATATGTGCGGCTTCTCAATAAAGGAGGTGCCGGTGATTTTTGTGAACCGCGTGCTTGGAACCTCCAAAATGAGCGGTGGAATATTCAGCGAGGCACTCTTTGGGGTTATAAAGCTCAAAGTGGGCAGTTGGTTCAAGAAATATCCGAAAAACAATTAACGACCGATAATTAAAAGATGGCAAACGATACTAACAAGGAATTTGAAAAGGTGTTGGCTGTGTGCCGCGACCTTTTCGGCAAGAAACTCTACGACTATGGTGCATCGTGGCGCATAATGCGTCCCCAGTCGCTCACCGACCAGATTTTCATAAAGGCGAAGCGTATACGTACGCTCGAAACAGGTGCCGAAAATCTTGTGGGCGAGGATATAAACTCCGAGCTTATAGGCATTGTCAATTATGGCATAATCGCCCTTGTGCAGCTCGACCTCGGCTACTCCGACCACTGCGACATTTCGCCCGATGAGGCTATGGCCCTTTATGACAAGAAGGCGCAGACAACCCTCGAACTTATGAAAAAGAAAAACCACGACTACAACGAGGCGTGGCGAGGAATGCGCACAACATCGTACACCGACCTTATCCTCACAAAAATATGGCGCACGAAGCAGATTGAGGAACTTGATGGTGCCACCAAGGTTTCCGAGGGTGTCGATGCCAATTATATGGATATGATAAACTACGCAGTATTCGGGCTTATAAAGAATGGTATCGCCAACTAAACGCATATTGCTCACAACACTGCTCACAAACGCCTGTCGCGTTCTGTTGGCAATAGTGTTCTTGGTGTCGGGCTTTGTAAAGGCTGTCGACCCTATGGGCTTTATGTATAAAATCACCGAATATGCTATGGCTTTTGGCATTGAGGCCTCGTCCTCTTGGATGCTCTTCTTCGCTCTCCTTTTCAGCGGGGTTGAGTTTGTCACAGGCTTCTTTCTGCTCACAGGCATTTGCCGTCGGGCGGTTGCGATGTTCACATTGGTGCTGTTGCTCTTCTATGTGCCATTGACCCTCTACATTGCACTTGAAAATCCGGTGAGCGACTGCGGCTGTTTCGGCGATGCGTTGCAGTTTACAAATTGGCAAACGTTTGTCAAGAATCTCCTCTTGCTTATAATGGCTGTTGTGGTGGTTCTCAAAAATTCCCTCTACAAGCGATGTTTAAGTAGCAAGAACCGTTGGATGGCGGTGCTCTATGTGTTGCTGTATGTGCTGCTCATCGAGTGGATGAGTGTGTGGCATCTGCCGGTAATCGATTTTCGCCCATACGCAATAGGTACCAATCTGCGCGAGGCTGTCGAGGATGTGCCGGCCCGCTACGAAGTGCTCTCTGTCTATGAAAAAGATGGCAAGCAGCAAACATTTACTGCCGATGCGTTGCCCGACAGCACTTGGAGCTACATTGGCAGCAGTAACAGGTTGCTGGAACGTGGGCGCAGAGCTGCCGTGAACGATTTTTTCTTTATAGATAGCAAGACCGATTATGATTTTGCCCCCGACATTCTCGCCGATGCAGGCTACGTGGTGCTTGTGGTGATGGAGTCGCTCGAAACAGCCGATGAAAGCCGTGTCGATAAAATAAATGACATATACGACTATTGCAAGGAGAATGGAGTGGCATTTTATGCGGCAACCTCCTCTTCGGCCTCGGCTGCCAATGAGTGGAGCAAGCGCACCGGAGCCGAATATCCGTTGTTGTGGGCCGATGATGTTGCACTAAAAACGATGATTCGTGCCAATCCCGGGCTTCTGCTCATAAAAGATGGCTGCGTGGTTGAAAAATGGAATATAACCGATGTTCCCGATTTTGACAACCTGTCGGGAAATGCAATCTTCTCGACAACCCCCGATTATGTGGGATTTATGCGGGGCTGGTCTTTCTGGTTGCTGCTTTTTGCAGTGCCGGTGGCCATAATCCTTTTTATTGATATGTTTGCCGTGAGGCCGTCGGAAACAGATAGCGATAAACAAAATAAGTGATATTTAAACTAATACAAACCTTTTAAATTTAAACGAAAATGAGAAAGAACATTGTTGCCGGAAACTGGAAGATGAATATGAATCTTCAAGAGGGCATTGCTCTTGCAAAGGAGCTCAACGAGGCTTTGACAGCCGACAAACCCAACTGCGATGTAGTAATCTGCACACCCTTCATTCACCTTGCATCGGTTACTCCCATCGTCGATGAGGCTATCATCGGTGTTGGTGCCGAGAACTGCGCCGATAAAGTGTCGGGTGCATACACAGGTGAGGTATCAGCATCTATGGTTGCATCTACCGGTGCAAAATATGTAATCCTTGGCCACTCGGAGCGTCGTGCCTACTATGGCGAAACAGCCGAAATCCTCAAAGAGAAGGTTCAGCTTGCTCTTGCCAACGGTCTTACACCTATCTTCTGCATCGGTGAGGTAAAGGAGGAACGTGAGCAGGGTATTCAGAATCAGGTAGTTTACAACCAGCTTGCCGGTTCACTCTACGACCTTTCGGCCGAGGACTTCTCTAAAATAATCTTGGCTTACGAGCCCGTTTGGGCCATCGGTACAGGCCTTACAGCAACTCCCGAGCAGGCCGAGGAGATTCACGCCTACATCCGCTCTACTATCGCCGAGAAGTATGGTAACGAGATTGCAGAAAACACCTCTATCCTCTATGGCGGCAGCTGCAAGCCCGGCAATGCGAAAGAGCTTTTTGCCAACCCCAACGTTGATGGCGGTCTTATTGGTGGTGCTGCTCTCAAAGTTGCCGATTTTAAGGGTATTATCGACGCTTTCAAATAATTAAATGAAACGAGGAATAATACTTCTGTCAATAATATTCTGTGCCCTTTATGCAGGGGCGCAGAATACTATTGTGCAGGAATTGCAGCGCGACGAGCCCGGAAAAGGCACGGTGCGCATACATCAGCCGGCAAGGCTCGATAGCCTTATGGGCAGGATTGCCGAAAAGGCTATGCAGGTCGAGGGCTATCGCGTAATGGTCTATTCGGGCAACAACTCACGTGCAGCACGCGAAGAGGCCAACCAATGGGCACAATATATGCGTGAGAATTTCCCCGGAGCCGAGGCTTATGTGGTCTTTGAATCGCCCATCCGTTCCTGCCAGTATGGCGACTATCGCACACGCGAAGAGGCCGAGGCTGTAATGTACAAGTTGAAGGCTACACGCAAGTTCAAGGAAATTTCGGTTAGAAAAACCCTCATAAATCTACCTTATTAGAAATCTATGTTACACGATACAGAAAAGGCAAAAGAGAAGCTTATGCAAAGTTGCAGCAGCATACTCGAAGCGATTGGTGAAGATACCGGTCGCGAAGGGCTTGTGAACACCCCCGACAGAGTGGCCCGTGCTATGCTCGAAGCGACAGCCGGCTACAAGGAAAATCCCGAAGAGATATTGCGTGGAGCAATGTTTAAGGAGGATTACAAGCAGATGGTCATAGTAAAGGATATAGATTTTTACTCCCTTTGTGAGCACCATATATTGCCTTTCTTTGGTAAAGTGCACGTTGCCTATATCCCCAACGGCTACATAACCGGGTTGAGCAAGATTGCCCGTGTGGTAGATGCTTTTGCCCGTCGTTTGCAGGTGCAGGAACGCCTCACGCTGCAAATAAAGGAGTGTATACAGAATACCCTTAATCCGCTTGGTGTTATGGTGGTGGTCGAGGCTCAACACCTGTGTATGCAGATGCGTGGCATAAAGAAACAGAATTCCATTACCACTACATCCGATTTTTGCGGGGCGTTCAACCAAGCAAAAACCCGCGAGGAGTTTATGAACCTGTTGCGCAATAAGTGATTGTTCGGCAAGGGGCTGTTCGGATTTTCTGTTTTTCAGATTGTTCGACGACGCTTGTCGGGCAATAATCTTGCCACAGGTGCTCCTGCTTGTTTTTATACATTAAGTGCTGCGGAACCGAATCCGTAGTGTTGCAGCAGCTTGTTCAGTGCCTGCTGTGTCTCTTTTAGGAATTTGAAATTTTCCATCAGTTCCATAGCCTTCTCGGCGTTTCCGGCAATGGCAGGGTCTTTCAGTTGTGCCATTGTTTCTTTCAGCATTTCGTCTATTATGCTGTGTTTGTAGGCAATGGATAGGCGTGTTGTCTGTTCAAAGAGTATTGCCATTTCGTTGCGCTCTTCGTTGTTTACCTGTTCCGAGAAGAATTTGCTCAGTATGTATCTCTCGCCACAAAGGTCGGCTGCAAGGCTCGAAATTTCACTGTCGGGGTGGGACAGAAAGTGTCGCTCGGGGTTGAAATTTACATCGCTCGCGTGCTCCGATGCTTCCTCGAATATGCGCTTGTATAGAGGGTGGCTCAATTCTATGCCGTCCTCGTGGAATGAGTAGTAGAGGTGCGATATTACCGTTTCGGTGAACGCGGGTGTGTTCGAGATTGTGTCCTCGGGCACTTGCAGCAATCTATCGCCGTTGCGCAGCATATATTGTATTATGGCTCTCTCTTTGTTGTGCAGGGGGTTGCTCGAGTAGCTTTCCATTATATTCTTCTGGAATTCTGTGGGTGCAGTTGCTGCGGCAGGCGCGTCGGTGGGCTCCTCGGTGCTTGTGACGTTGTTGCCGTTCAAGCGCTTTTGCAGTTCCTCGCTACGCTTCTGGCGTATTTTTGCCGTCTCCTTAACCAGCAACCCTTCGCCCACTTTGAGCATTTCGCTGCACTTCTTTATATACTCGCTGCGCAGAATTTCGTTGGGTATTACTGCGATGCTCTTCACAATGTCGCCCACGAGATTGGCGCGTGCAACGGGGTCTTCTCCCACTTCATCAAGCAACAGGTTGGTTTTGAAGCGTATGAAATCTACCTTATTCTTGTTTATGAACTCCTCGAATTCTTCGGTGCTGTGGCTCTGTGCATAGCTGTCGGGGTCCTCCCCGTCGGGCAGCAGAACCACATTTATGTTCATTCCCTCTTCGAGCAGCATATCTGTTCCGCGCAACGAGGCTTTAATGCCGGCCTTGTCGCCGTCGTATAGCAGTGTTACGTTGTTTGTGAAACGGTGTATGAGTCTTATCTGCCCGGTGGTGAGCGATGTTCCCGATGATGCAACCACGTTCCTTATGCCTGCCTGATACATAGATATTACATCGAGGTAGCCCTCGACAAGTATGCAACGGTCCTTCTGCATAATTGCCTGCTTGGCAAAATAGAGCCCATACAGGTGGTCGCTCTTGTGGTATATGTCCGACTCGGGAGAGTTTACATATTTTGCTGCCTTGGGGTTATTCTGCAATATGCGTCCGCCAAATGCCACCACTTTTCCCGAAATTGTGTGTACGGGGAATATGCATCGCCCTCTGAAACGGTCTTTCAGCTTCCCGTCGTCGGTCTTGTAGCACACGCCCGTTTGCACAAGCAGGTCGGCCTTGTAACCGGCAGCTGTTGCCATTGAGGCGAGAGCGTCGCTGCGTTCGGGCGCATATCCCAGCCCGAATTTCTCGATTGTTTCGCTGTGCAGCCCGCGGTGGTGAAAATAGTTCAGTCCTATCGCCTTTCCCTCTTCGCTGTTGTTAAGCGCGTCCACAAAGAACTGCTGGGTGTATTGATTTATTACGAAAAGGCTCTCGCGCAGGCTCTCTTTCTCTTTCTCTTCGTTTGTAAGCTCGCGCTCCTTTATTTCTATATTATATTTGCGGGCGAGCCATCGCAGAGCATCGTAGTAGCTCAGTTGCTCGTGCTCCATAATAAAGTGCACAGGTTTGCCACCCTTGCCGCAACCAAAGCATTTCCATAGATTCTTTGCCGGTGAAACGGTAAATGACGGCGTTTTTTCATTGTGAAAGGGGCAAAGGCCAATCATATTCACACCGCGCTTGCGCAATGCAACAAAATCGCCCACGACCTCTTCCACTTTGGCCGTGTCCATAATCTGTTCTATGGTTGCTCTGTCAATCATATATTATATATAAATAAGGTATAATGGTGAAGGATGCTCCTCCCCGTTTCCTTCTGCGAAGATACATTAAGTTGAGATTAGAAAAAAGAAGTTGTGTGAAAAAATAATTTTCCACATTCATATATCACAAAAAATGCGAAAACCTTTTCGATGTCTTCTTCCCCAAAAGATGGATAAACAAAGAGGAATGTTTGAAAACTGCTCAAAATGTTTTAAAAATAAGCAACAAAAAAGTTGTTTTTTAAAATAATTGATTTTTTCGCGATTTTTCTTCTCAAAAAGTTTGGTATTACAAAAAAATGCTCTACCTTTGCACTCGCTTTCGGCAAGGAACCACGGTTTCTTAGTTGAGTAAGCAAGATGATCCTTGAAAACCATTCCATACAGACAAGCAGTACAACGAAGATTTATTTAGATAAATCGTGTATAAGTAAGGAACTTTAAAACAACCGTCAAATAATTTGATG
>JAFTUV010000065.1 GCA_017466065.1 Bacteroidaceae bacterium | reverse complement strand
TATTTCTGCACTCGCTGTGAAAAATATTCAAGTAAACTTAATATTTCTGCTTTTAGCGAAGTTTAGCTGCGCTCATTGCGTGTAAAAATAAATTTTTACCCATTCACTTGCACAACTTTCGCTCGTTTGTTTGTATATTTGCAGTAGAGTGTATAAAAACTAAGGAATTGCTTGTCACAAACGGCAAGCGGATATTTACTAATTTAAAAAATAGAATCTATGAAAATTTCAAAAATAGAACATTTGGGCATTGCCGTGAAAAGCATCGAGGAATCTCTCCCCTACTACGAACAAGTGCTTGGCTTTGAGTGCTACAACATTGAAACAGTAGAAGACCAGAAAGTGCGTACCGCATTCCTTAAAGTAGGTGAAACTAAAATCGAGCTATTGGAAGCAACATCGCCCGACAGCACCATTGCAAAATTCATAGAGAACCGTGGCGAAGGCATACACCACATTGCATACGCAGTAGAGGACGGAGTAGCCGAAGCACTTGCCGAGTGCGAGCAGAAAGAGGTGCGTACAATAGACAAAGCCCCCCGCGCCGGTGCCGAGGGGTTGCAGATTGCATTCCTCCACCCAAAATCGACAAAAGGAGTTCTCACCGAGCTTTGCGAAAATCCTAAAAAACAACAATAATAAAACCAGATACTATGAGCAAGCAATTTGAAAAAATCAAAGAGCTGGTGGCCCTCCGCGCCAAAGCACGCTTGGGTGGTGGAGAAAAAGCCATAGAAAAGCAACACGAAAGAGGCAAATACACTGCCCGCGAGCGCATAAATATGTTGCTCGACAAAGGCAGTTTCGAGGAAATGGATATGTTCGTAACACACCGTTGCACCAACTTCGGACAAGAGAAGAAACAATTTCTGGGCGACGGTGTTGTCGTGGGCAGCGGAACCATTGAGGGCCGTCTCGTATATATATTTGCACAAGACTTCACTGTGACCGGCGGATCACTCTCCGAGACTATGGCACAGAAAATATGCAAGGTGATGGATATGGCAATGAGAATGGGTGCACCCGTGATAGGCATAAACGACAGTGGCGGCGCACGCATCCAAGAAGGCATCAACGCCCTTGCCGGATACGCCGAAATTTTCCAGCGCAACATTATGGCATCGGGAGTTATTCCACAAATTTCAGGAATATTCGGTCCTTGTGCAGGCGGTGCCGTATATTCGCCCGCACTCACCGACTTCACCATAATGACCGAGGGAACATCATATATGTTCCTCACCGGCCCCAAAGTGGTTAAGACCGTGCTTGGCGAGGTTGTCACACAAGAAGAGCTCGGCGGCGCAAGCGTACACGCAAGCAAGTCGGGCGTGACACACTTCACCGCACAGAGCGAGGAAGAGGGCCTCGCGCTCATACGTAAACTGCTCAGCTACATTCCGCAGAACAATATGGAAAGCGTGCCCGACATTCCCTGCACCGACCCTATCGACCGCAAGAGCGACATTCTAAACGAGATTATCCCCGACAATCCCAACCAAGCCTACGATATGTACCAAGTTATCGGCGAGATTGTGGACAATGGCGAATTCCTTGAAATCCACCGCGACTATGCACAGAATATCATCGTGGGCTTTGCCCGTATGAACGGAAAGTCGGTAGGCATTGTCGCCAACCAGCCCTGTCGTTACGCCGGAGTCCTCGACTGCAACTCATCGCGCAAAGGTGCCCGTTTCGTGCGCTTCTGCGATGCATTCAACATCCCCATCGTCACGCTGGTCGATGTTCCGGGCTTCCTCCCCGGCACAGCACAAGAGTACAACGCGGTCATTATGCACGGAGCCAAACTGCTCTACGCCTACGGCGAGGCAACAGTGCCCAAAGTAACCGTTACACTGCGCAAGTCCTACGGCGGCTCACACATAGTTATGGCCTGCAAGCAGTTGCGCGCCGACCTCAACTACGCTTGGCCCAGTGCCGAGATTGCAGTAATGGGCGCAGCAGGCGCAGCCGAGGTTCTTTATGCCAAAGAGGCCAAGGAAGCCGAAGACCCCAAGGCCTTCATCGCCGAGAAAGAGGCCGAGTACAACCGCCTTTTTGCCAACCCCTATCAGGCAGCGAAATACGGATACATCGACGATGTTATTGAGCCACGCAACACACGCTTCCGTGTGATACGCGCACTGGCCCAGCTGCAAGGCAAACGTCAAGACCTTCCCAAAAAGAAACACGGAAACATCCCCCTATAATACACACTATTATGAAAGAAGAAAAGATAGACGGAGCAGTGGTTGCCGCAATAACAATGGCAATGAGCAACTTCCTCGGCGACAACATTCACGACGAAGAGAGCGGCGTGCTCACAATCACCTACATAAACAAGAATTGGAACAACCTTAACAGATAAGAATTATGAAAGAGTACAAATATACCATCAACGGTAACCAATATCAGGTTACCATAGAAGAGGCCGGCGAAACAACAGCAAAAGCAATAGTTAACGGCACAGAATACACAGTAGAGTGGGAAAAACCCAAAGAGGAAAAACCGGTGGTTAAAGTAAAACCCGTTGCCACCCCCAAGCCCGCGGCAGCAGCTCCCACAGCAGCACCCGCGGCCGCCCCCGTTAGCGGTAACGCCATAAAGACACCCCTCCCCGGTGTAATTATCGATGTAAAAGTCAACGTTGGCGACACAGTGAAGAAGGGCGACACAGTTGTAGTGCTCGAAGCTATGAAAATGGAAAACAACATCAACGCCGACCGCGACGGAAAAGTAGTTTCCATCGCAGTGAGCAAAGGCGACACTGTTGCCGACGGCGCACCTCTTGTAATTCTCGAATAATCACACATCAACTAACTATAATCTATAATTTATGAAAAAAAGACTGTTTTTATTCCTCGCAGCAGCACTAATTCTTATGCTCCCCGCTGTTGCAGACAACACAAAGAATGAGAAGCCTTTTGTAATTCCCGAATTGCGTCAATGGCAAGGCGGCATTGGCAACCTCGCCATCAACGCCGAAACAAGAATCGTTTACAAGAAAGGCGACGCACAAATGGAGAAAATCGCACTCCAATTTGCAGCCGACATTAAAGCAATGTTCGGCTACGAAGTGCAGGCCGTTGCCGGCAAAGCATCGAAAGGCGACATAAGCCTTGCAACCGCACGCAACAAGAAACTGGGTACCGAAGGTTATAAAATAGCCATCGGCGACAAGGTTACTGTAACCGCGCCCACCGCACAAGGTGTATTCTGGGGCACACGCACCCTGTTGCAGATTTTGGAGCAGACCAACGGCGCAGAGCTCCCCAAAGGTAACATCACCGACTGGCCCGACTATGCAATGCGTGGCTTTATGCTCGACTGCGGCCGCAAGTTCTTCACCATCGACTTCTTGCGCGAGTATGTTCAGTTTATGTCATACTACAAGATGAATGTTTTTCAGATTCACCTAAACGACAATGCCTTCAAGCAGTACTTTGAGCACGATTGGAACAAAACTCCCAGCGCATTCCGTTTGGAGAGCGAGTATTTCCCCAACCTCACAGCACGCGACGGCTACTACACAAAGCAAGAGTTCATCGACCTGCAAAAACTTGCCGAGAGCCTCTTCGTGGAGATTATCCCCGAGATTGACGTTCCCGCCCACTCGCTCGCATTCTCGAAATTCCGTCCCGAGATTGCAAGCAAGGATTACGGAATGGACCACATAGACCTCTTCAAGGATGAGACTTACCAGTTTGTAGACTCTCTCTTCGACGAGTACCTCAAAGGCGACGAGCCTGTGTTCCGCGGTCCCCGTGTAAACGTTGGTACCGATGAATATTCGAACCGCGACAAGGCTGTTGTTGAGAAGTTCCGCTACTTCACCGACCACTGCATACGCCACGTCGAGAAATATGGCAAACAGGCAGTAGCTTGGGGTGCACTCACACACGCCAACGGCGAAACTCCCGTAAAATCGGAGAACGTAATCCTCACAGCTTGGCACAACCCCTATGCACAGCCCGACGAAATGATCAAGCAGGGATACGAGCTTATAAGCATCCCCGACGGATTGGTATACATTGTTCCCGCAGCAGGTTACTACTACGACTACCTCAACTGCAACTACCTCTATAACAACTGGACACCCGCGATAATTGGCGACAAGACCTTCGAGGAGCGTCACCCAAAAATCAAAGGCGGTATGTTTGCAGTGTGGAACGACCACCCCGGCAACGGCATCAGCGCAAAGGATGTTCACTACCGCGTGTTCCCCGCAATGCAGACTATGGCTGTGAAAATGTGGACAGGTGCAAAGCCCACTGTTCCCTATGAGACATTCGACAAAGCACGCCTTGCGCTCAGCGATGCTCCCGCGCTCAACATTGCCGGCCGTTTCAGTGGCGATAAGAGAACCATTCTCGAAGCTGCCACCGTTGCTCCCGGTTGCGAGAACGACATTGATGAGATTGGATTCGAATACTCGGCAACATTCGACATTGAGGCTGCAAAAGAGGAACGCGGCACAACATTGTTCAGCTCACGCGACACAAAGTTCTATTTGAGCGACCCCGTTTCGGGAATGCTGGGCTTCGCACGCGACGGCTACCTCAACACATTCAACTACCAATTGTTCCCCGGCGAGAAGGCTACAGTAACAATCTGCGGCAACCAGCAGGAGACCAAGCTCTACATTAACGGCAAACTCGTAGAGACCCTCAACAAAAAGACTCTCTACCACAACGAGGGTGGCAAAGACAAGATGTACTACATCAGCACACTTGTATTCCCCTTGAAGAAGGCCGGTAACTTCAAGAGCAAAATCACCAACCTCAAAGTTGAGAACTTCTGCAAATAAGCGAAGATACATAAATACATAAAAGAAGCCGGGTCAAAAGCATTTTTGATCCGGTTTCGTTTTACTACCTTATATTTGGCTCTGAATCCCGATTTAATTAAAAAAGATGGATTTTGTCATAAATGTCCCTTATGCAGCGATATTACTTTCCAAGTCACCTC
>JAFTUV010000052.1 GCA_017466065.1 Bacteroidaceae bacterium | reverse complement strand
GTCTTTTCTTAAGCCACCTTGCACACGAGAAAAAGACTGTGAGCGAGTTGCGTGCCACATATCCTGCATACTTTATGGGTAAAAACCGTATCGACCTTAAACCCGGTACCGATGTAGATATGATTCTCGAAAAAATTAAGGTATCTTATGCAGGCAAGGCCGAGATTAATACTATTGACGGTGTTAAACTCGACTTCCCCGATAAGTGGGTGCACTTGCGCAAGAGTAACACAGAACCCATCGTTCGCATATACTCCGAGGGTCCCACTCAGAAGGCTGCCGATGCCATTGGCGAGGAGATTCTTGCACTTGCAAACAGCTTGATGTGATAGTAATTTCTATAAAAAGTCATAGGGCAGGTTCGACGAACCTGCCCTATGACTTTTTATAGGTATTCTTTGCTTTCAAACCTGTTATAGTAGTTCGCTTTGCGTGTTTTTGTTTTTCTCCTATATTTTATTGCTGTTTTAATTTTATTTTATAAACTTTGTAGCAAATAATAATTTGTTGCCTATGAAACATTAGCACTAACCGTGCGTACAATTTAGACATATTGGGAATAAGCGTTTAGCTTGTATTCTTGTTCTTGAAACTTCGACACTTTCAACGACAACCAAGAGTAAAGCGATGAACGCTCACGCCATCGGCGTGGGCTTTACTCGTGTATTTGGTTGTCAGGTAGTCGAAGACCTCAAGAACAAATTATCGGGTTTTGTCCGCGCTTTTCTTTTGTGCGTGAATTATAACTAAAGGGCAAGTGTTTTAATAATATGGAATTTTAATTATGATAAATATGAAAAAGATATTTTGTGTTATTGTTTTGCTGTCGTGTTTCCTTGGCAGTTGTTTGGCTCAGGAGACTATCGAGTATTGTAGTACGTATTGCTACATTAAAGGTGTGAAAACAAAAGTTGAAAAACCTCGTTTTTTATGTATCACATTTATGGATGACTATACTAAATTTTATCATTCAGACGAGTATGGTAATTGCACCTCATATAATAAAGACAATACTCGCCAGATTTATGAGTATTTAAGGACAGAAAGTGATTATCATGTGTATAGAAGAGTCTTTCACTCTACCGAAAACTCTAGTACTGTTACAGGTAGATTTAATTATGGTTATGATAAGATTATGTACGGGGTGTTTTCTCTTGAACAGAAATTTTCAAAAGATTTATCGTTGTGGAATGTGCCCGTTCCTAATGGCAGCAATAATCCTAATATGATATATGTCTATAAACGTGTGTCCAAAGCCGAAAAAGAGGCGATATTGCGTGAGTACGAAGAGAGTTTGCCAACATTATTGCGATGAGAAATACATTGTTTTTAATTCTGTTGTCTGTTGTTTCTGCGTCGAATGCGCAAACTTATTTTTATAGATTGTCGACAGTGGTGGAGAATGATGGCAGAAACGCAGGTAATGGTACGGGACTGTTCATTACGTTTATCGATGGAGGGTGCTACGATTCGGACAGTGAAGGGTGTACAATGAATCACGGCTTATTGAAATTGCATTATAAGGGTAATGATAAGATATTGTACAATGGTGAATCGTATTGGGGAACAGCCGAATATGTTTTCTCCAGCGATTATGAGTTGCTTAATGTGAGAGCAGGGGATTGCGTTTATATTTACAAAAAGAGCGGTAATCCCACACAACGCGTATCGACGTATTGCGGTGCTAAGGCAGTAAAGAATTATGTGGGAGAAATGATGCCTGTGCGTTCAAGTTCTTCTATGGCTGCTGATATTAAAGAAAATGATGAATATCGTGGGAAACTCTCCCCTGAACGGTACCGCGAGCATTATGCGAACTTTGCAAGACAAGCTGAATCGTTGTATAATGATTTGGTGTATGTGGTCAAGACGGGTAGTAATGATGAAATTCACATTAATAAATACAAAGCCCATGAGGCAATCTTTTTTCAATCGGGTATGAGGGAACTTTTGATTCGTACACAAGCTGAGATGCGAAATGTGCGTAGTGAGGCTGCATTTTATGGAGTAACAATTATGCAATCGCGCTGGGAAACCTGTTCTCCTCCTTCCCGATATTAATTATCTTATTCCCATATATGTATAACAGGTTGTTCATGTGAACAACCTGTTATACATATATCAACTCCCTAATCACTGCGTCGCTCACAAAAATACCTTTCTCTGTGAGCACGAGTGAGCCTCCCGACGTCTCTTGCAGGTTGTCCGCTGCAATCTCCTTGCGTGCAGCCCTCATTATATAATTATATAAGGTGATGCCGAATTTTTCTTTAATCCACTCTGTGGGCAGCCCATCGGCGGTGCGCAGGCGGGTGAGCACGGCATCATTGTATCGTTCTTCGTTGCTTAGCTGTTCCTCTTCAAAAACAGGTGTGCCCTTCTCTATACCTTTTATAGATACAGCAACATTGGCAATATTCCAGCCTCGCGAGGTGCCGTTGTAGCTGTGTGCGCCGGCTCCGCAACCTATGTAGGGCGTGTCGTTCCAATAGCTGCTGTTGTGGCGGCTTTCATATCCGGGGAGGGCAAAATTGGATATCTCGTAGTGACGGTATCCCGCCTTTTTCATCTCGGCTATGAGTCGGTTGAATTGTGTAATATTCTCTTCCTCACTCAGTTCTGTTATTTCACCCTTTCGCAATGCGCGATAGAGTGGTGTGCCCTCCTCGTATGTGAGATTGTATGCCGATGTGGAAACACTTGGTAAATATCGTCTCGACGAAACATACAACCAAAAACATATAGATGCAGTGCTTGCTCTTCCCCTTGTGGATGTTGAGGCTATTAAGGCTGCAGGTTTCAAAGTAGCCATCGATTGTGTC
>JAFTUV010000008.1 GCA_017466065.1 Bacteroidaceae bacterium | reverse complement strand
CTCGAACCTTGCGTGAGAGATCTTATGTAACAATGGTTATAGATTTCTCACATACGTTCGAAATGACAACACAACGTTTGTTATCGGCGAGTTTTGCAGCCAATGGTCGCGTGAAGCATAGACGAAGTTTATGCCACGCGGGTGGCGAAGTGTAAAACGAGCCAATGACCTTGCAAATATAGAATGACATAATCCTTTCTTTTGTGCAGACACATCGGTCTGCCCCTATGTTGCGGGTGCTTTCGCTCCCCTCCGCCCGTTGGGCACCTCCCCTCGCATGGCGAGTGGCGGAGTTTTTTATTTTTTGTTCTTTTAACTCCCTCCCGGCTACCGCCGTACTCCCTCTAAAAGCGGGAGAGCCCGGGACCGCTTTGCGGTGGAGGAGTCGCGTGTTTTGCTTCACTTTGTCATTTCGACCGCAGGGAGAAATCTCTTGCAATAATGGTTATAGATTTCTCGCATACGTTCGAAAAGACATAATCCTTTCTTTTTTGGGCAGACACATCGGTCTGCTCCTACATTTTATTGCTTCGTTGTCATCTGCCCCAACGTTTCGTTGCGGTGTTTTTTTGTAAACTCCTCCGTCACTGCGCTTCGCTTGTGCCACCTCCTCTTTGAAAAGCGGAGGAGTAGGAGTAACAGCAAGGGGTATTTCTTGTTTGTATTATTTTGCTTCTTGTTGCTTTATTTTTACTCCCTCCGCGCTTCGTTTCTCTCGCGCTCGTCCCTCTGCGACAGTTTCTTATCAGTTTTTCTCTTAATGTAAATTATATATAATTACCTCATTTTTTGCATATTCTTCGGCTTTTTTGAGTGTGAGGCCCGACATTCAGAAGTTGTTTGAATTTATATCGCCAAGTTTTTATAGAGCAAAAATAGGAAGTTTATTTGTTTTTTAAGGGCGCAAAGTGCCGATTAAGCAAGTGCAAAGGAAATTTATTTACTTTGCCGAGCGCAAGGCAGTTCGGCGAAGCCACAGCGGGCTATGTAACCGCAAAAAAGAAAGAAACAGACATTTTTGACTTACACGAAAATAGGCTGCACTCGCTTTGCAATTTGTAAGTAAACTTACATTGCGCTCGTTGGCACTATTTTTGAATATAAAAAACGGCGAAACATACGGCTTCTATAAGAAAACTATTTTTTAGAAATTCAAACAACTTCTAAATAATAATTCTTATCTTCGCCTTTGATATGCGCAATATTGTTTTTCAAATATTATTATCCTTTTCTCTCTTCTCGCTTGTTGCTTGCAACGGTTCATCGGGGATGGGGAGCGATGCCGCTTCTGCCGACTCTCTGTGTGTGTTGCTGGACGACTATCGTTACAGGAGTGTGGAGCGTTTGAACGATGTTGCAAGGGAGTTAAGGGCTATGGATGTGTCCGATGAATATAATTCCGTGGCAACGACCTCTCTTGCCTATTCGGCTCTTATGCGTATGGATTACCACACTGCCAAAAATCTTTATATGCAGGTGAGGAGCACTTCGCAATGTGAAATAGAAAAACTTGTTGCCGATGTTGGGCTGATGACTCTTTGTTACAGGGTGTCGGCAAATAGAATATTTTTCGATTATCGTGCGAGTGCTTGGAAACGTATATGCCGCATTGCCGAGGAGGAGGAGCTGCTCGCCGGAGCCGACAGGGTGAATTTTGTGCGTGCGAAGGTGGAGTTTGGCGTTGTTTCTCTTTGTTATTTTTCGGGTATAGGATTGCTAGATGAGGCGCGGGAGGCTCGTGATTATCTTTTGCAGGAACTTGATGGGTGTGACGATGTTGCGTTGCGCTCATACGCCCGTATGATGCTTGCCGGCTTTGAGCCCGATGCAATGAAAAGGGCTGAGGCATACGCGCTGGGTGTAAATGTAACGAGGGGTAAGGGGCTGTTGTGGCTCTCGGCCAATTATAAATTGTTGTTGGCAATAACGATGCGTGGCACGGCCTTGCAGCAGTTGCCCGGTGACAGTGTGCCGGCGATAGTGGAGCAATTGAATGTATCGCATCGGCCACTTGGTGTGTTTGCGCAGTCGTTGGCAACGGATGCTGCGGGTGAGTTTGCCCTCTATGGCGATAGTTATATGAATATAGAGGCTCTTGCCGTTGAAGCGTCGTGCTTCACCAGTCAAGGGGCTTATAATGAAGCGCTTGTTGCACTCGATGAGGCTGTTAGCAAGATGAACGGTTATTATCGTCGTTACTCTTCGGGCGCAGATACATTGTCTTTGTCTGTCGTGGTATATTCCGACGACTCCGATGAAGAGGCTTTAATGTCGCCCGATGCGCTCATAAATGTTCCGGAGTGTCTTTTGAGCATAAGGCGTGAAGCGAGTTGTGCCTATGCGGGGTTGGGAGATAAGGCCCTGTCGGATATTAACAGGGAGGCCTACCTCGACCTTTTGCGCACCACGCGAATGAACAAGCAGATGGAGAGTCGCTTGCAGGATGCAACCGACACTGCAATGAGGCTCTATTGGTGGGCTTTGGCGGTTGTCGCTTCTTTGGTGTTGGTTGCCGTTATTCTCTATTGTATGAACCGTCGTTGGCGCATTCACGATGCTGCTTATACTTCGAACCTGAAACGTTTGCTCAATATGTCGCATCGCCTAATGTCGTCGTTGCCGCGTGAGCTTGGGAGCGAGAGTGAGGTTTATGATGCTGTTTGCGATATTCTCGCCGAATGTTTCTCCGGCTTTTCGGGAAAGATCTTCTTCTCTCTCACAAATGAGTTTGTGCCTTGCGAGGAACTGCCTTTTGTGTATAGCTACCGCTTGCCGCTGACGGAGCCTTTGGGCCCTTGTACTTTGTATATTGCGGCCGAGAAGGCCCTCGATGGTGAAGGGCAGGCTGTTGTGGAGATGTCCTTGCCCTATATATCCGTCGCTGTGGAAGATGGGCTCCGCATTTCCGATATTCTCGACGAGCAGTTGCGGGTGGAGGAGCAGAGGCTCTCGCACGAGCTTTATCTTGCCGAATATAAACGGGAAAATCTGTTGAAGCGTGTATCGGTTTCTGTTGTAAACGGAATGCGCCCTTATATGGATAGGATGCTCAACGAACTGCGTCACCTGTCGGGCGAGGAGCAGCGTGATACAGTGGAGCGTCGTTTGCAATATGTGGGTGAGCTTGCCGATAAATTGAACGATTATAATCTGATACTCGAACGGTGGATAAAAATGCGTCGTGGCGAGCTTAATCTGCTGATAGAGAATTTCTCGGTGCGCGACATTCTGGATATAATAGGAAAGAGCGTGCCCTACTTTGAGGCACGCGGCATTAAGCTCGATGTTAGAAAAAGCGATGCATTGGTGCGTGCCGACCGTGCTCTCACTCTCTTTATGCTTAATACACTTGTTGACAATGCCGGCAAATTCACTCCTGCGGGCGGCTCCATCGTGGTGGAGGCGCAGGAGAGCGAGGATTATGTGGAATTGTCGGTGACCGATAGTGGAATAGGGCTTTCGCAGGATGATATTGACCGCATTTTGGGTGAAAAGGTCTATGATGCCTCTCTCATTGGCGATAGCAGGGAACCGTTGAGCAAGAATAAGGGTGGCGGATTCGGGCTTATGAACTGCAAAGGAATAATAGAGAAGTATCGCAGAACCGATGAAATATTTTCGGTGTGCCGTATGGATATATCGGGCAGCAAGGGAAAGGGGAGTCGTTTCTCGTTCCGCTTGCCCCGAGGGGTTGTGCGCTGCATTCTGTTGCTGTTTGCAATGTGCTTGCCGTTCACTGCATTTGCCGACGGTGCGTTGCTCGAACGTGCCGGCATTTATGCCGACTCGTTATTCCTTGCCAATGTGAACGGTGAGCACGACAAGGCTTTCGACTATGCAGAAAAAGCTGTCGGTGCCATAAACTCCTACTACAAGGCTACGGTGGGCGGGAACGATACGCTTACGCTTGCCGGCGGTTCATCGGCCGAGCTTATGTGGTGGCGCGAGGAGCTTTTCCCCTCTTCCTTAAAGGAGGATATTTATTTCAATATTCTTGATGTTCGCAACGAACTTGCCGTGGCTGCACTCGCAACACAGCGATGGAGCCATTATCGTTACAACAACAATATATATGTGTCGCTTTATCGTTTGGTACACGAGGACCGCGGGCTCGACAAATATTACTACAATATGCAGCAGCTTGCCAATTACAGGCAGGTGGCAATAGCCTTTATACTCTTCCTGATGGTGGTGATGGTCGTGGCCTATCTTATATATTATGTGCGTCACGGAGTGATTGGGCGTATGAACAGTCTTATGGTGCTCAATCTGAACAGACGATTGCTCGATGTAACGGGAGCCGCCGGCCCAATGTCGGGCAGAGAGCTTGCTGCCGCCCTGTCGAGAGAGATTTTCGAGGCATTAGGCGAGGCTATGTGCATAGAGCGTCTTTCTATGATGCTTAATGTAGGCTCCGGTGAAAGGGGCACTGTTTCGTTGCCTGCCCGCAGCGACAGGGTCGTGGATAATCTCTATATGCGAAGCGTGTGTGAAAGTGGCGAAGCGTATGTTGCTGCCAACAGGCTGTTGCTCACTCTTCCGCTGGCAGTGACCATCGCCGGCGAGAAACATCTTGTGGGAGCATTGGAATTAGCCCCTGCCCGCCCGTTGAGCGACAATGAAGTGCTTAATATAGAGCTTGTTGCCCGCTATGCGGCATCTGTGGCCTACCACTCTATGGTGCGTATGGCCGAGCGTTACAATAACCTTGTTACAATGGAAGAGGAGGCCGAGCGTGTGAGGTTCGAGGAGCATCGTTTGCACGTTCAGAATATGGTGCTTGATAATTGTTTGTCGGTCATAAAGCACGAGACACTCTATTATCCGAGCCGTATAAAGGCACTTGTGGAGAGTACCGTTGCCGGGATAGATGATGAGGCCTTGTGCAAGGAGAATGTGTCGGCAATGAGCGAGCTTATGGACTATTATTCCTCCATCTTCGGGATATTAAGTAATTGTGCATCGAAACAGCTCGATGAGGTTAATCTGCGCTGTACGCAAATAGACCTGAATGGCAAGTTCGAGGAGATGTGTCGCTTCGTGGAGCGAAAAGCAAAGAAGAGGAATCTCTCCCTTGCGCTGGATTTTGTGCCTACCGCATTAGAGGTGAATGGCGACGATGTAATGCTCACCTATCTGCTCGAACTGCTTTTAGAGGCGGCTTTTGCCGTGCCCAAGGGGGGAGGGTTGCTGTTGCGTGCCGTCGATTGTGGCGATGTTGTGCGCGTGGAACTGCTTGACAAGCGGCTTTCTCTCTCAAAAGAGGAATTATCGTTGATGTTCGTGCCGTCGAAGAATAATATAACTGCAACAGGGCTCACGGGTATGGAGTATCTTGTGGCCAAAGAGATTGTGCGTCTGCACGAAGATTCCCTTTTGCAACGTGGCAGCCGCATAGAGGCGCGTCACGATGAAGAGGGTGTTGTTTTTTTGTTTACTATGCCTAAACGAAATATATTATGAATAATAAATTCAGTGTTATAATAGTAGAGGATGCCAAGCTGGAATTGAAAGGAACCGAGGAGATTTTCCGCACCGAAATTCCGGAGGCCGACATTATAGGCGTTGCAATGTGCGAAGAGGAGTTGTATCCTCTAATGGAAAAAGAGCAGCCCCATCTGCTGCTGCTCGATTTAGGGTTGGGAGGCTCCACCACTGTGGGCGTATCCATCTGTGAGAGGGTGAAGCGCGAATATCCTTCGGTGCGTGTGCTTGTATTCACCGGTGAACTGCTGAACGAGAATCTGTGGGTGGATGTGCTCGATGCCGGTGCCGACGGCATTGCGCTGAAAACCGGCGAACTGCTTACAAGGCACGAGATTATGGCGGTGATGGCCGGTAAACGCCCGGTATTCAACACCCCCATAATGGAGAAGATTGTGCAGCGTTTCCGTGAGGGGGTAATGCGCGAGGCGGCTCGCAAAAAGTCGCTTGTAAAATATGAGATAGACCGCTACGATGAGTGTTTCCTGCGTCACTTGGCGTTGGGCTATACAAAGGATATGATTGCCGGGCTGAAAACAATGCCCTTTGGCGTTAAGTCGCTCGAAAAGCGTCAGGCCGACCTTATAACCCGTCTTTTCCCCGATGAAGAACAGCGTGGCGTGAATGTAACCCGTCTTGTGGTGCGTGCCGTGGAACTGAATATCATAGATGTAGAAAATCTTGAAGCCGATGAGTAACCGACGACTCTTGTATTATCCGGCTGTGGCCTATACGGTGCTGCTTGCCGGCATCTGGCTCCTTTCGTGGGTGATGGCTGTTGTAAACTTGTTGCACGAGGGTGGGGCCGAGGTTGTTCCGCTTGTCAGTGCCGAAGGGTTGCGTTGGGCTGTGCGCTCGGCAACTGCATCGATAGAGAATATTCCTTGGGGTGCCATTATGCTTTTTGTAACTTCTATGGGCTTGCTTGCCGGTTCGGGAATGGTGAGAAGTGCCCGTGCGCTTATGCGAAGAGAGTCACTTTCGTTTATAGAGAGGAGGGCGTGGCTGTCGGCTGCGGTTGCGCTGCTGCTCTATCTGTTCTTGCTATTTGTCGGTACCGTATATCCTTGGAATATATTTATGGGGGTTACCGGCAGTTTTATTGCTTCGCCCATTGTGCAGGGAGGCGCAATTATTGCTTTTGTGGGGTTGCTGTTTGTAACGGCGGTCTATGGCTTTGTCTATGGCAATTATCGCAGTATGGTCGATGTTGCCCGTTCGGTAGGTGATGCTTTCTCGCTTTTTGCACCGGCTCTTGTAGCGTTGCTGCCGGCTTCGGGAATTGTGCCGTGTACCGAATATACAGGTCTTTTTCTCACATTGGATATTGCGCCGCAATGTGTGGCTGTTGCAGCCGATATTATCTATCTGCTGCCTTTCCTTTATACATTGTATTTCTGTTACAGGAGCTGGGGAGAAAAGTGATGTTATTCACAGAATATTGCCGAGCCTACACGCACATAGTTGCTACCATTGGCTATGGCAATGGGGTAGTCGTCACTCATTCCTGCCGATAGAATATTGAACCGGTCGTTCCCGGTGAAGAAGCGTTCCTTTATAGTGTCGAAAAGTTTTTTTACCACGGCAAATTCGTTGTTTATCTGCTCTTCGTCGTCGGTGTTGCTTGCCATACACATAAGGCCGCGTATTTCAACGTGTTCTAATGTGCGCCACTCTTCCTCGGCGAGCATTGAGAGGCACTCGCCGGGTGTGAATCCGAATTTTGTTTCCTCTTGTGCAATGTGTATTTGCAGCAGGCAGGGAATCTTGCGCCCTGCTTTTGCTCCCTGCTTATCGACCTCGCGCAACAGGCGCAGGCTGTCGATGCTGTGTATGAGGTGTATGAAGGGGGCAATGTATTTTATCTTGTTGCTTTGCAGATGCCCTATAAAGTGCCAACAGACATCGGCCGGCAGGGCCTGATGCTTGACAACAAGGTCTTGTGCCTTGCTCTCGCCAAAATGCCGTTGCCCCGCGGAGTAGGCCGCTTCTATGGCCTCCACGGGGTGGTATTTCGACACGGCGATGAGCGTCACTCCTTGTGGGAGTGTGGCACTTATCCTATTTATCCGTTCTTCTATTTTAGAGTATTGCTTCATAGTGGAAAATATCCACGATTGAACTTTCGTTTACCGATGCAAGGTCGTATGCCATCACCGAATCCTCCATATGTTTATTGAGCCCAGCAACCGCACCGGCACAATCTTCGGCCTTAACGAGTATAACCACCGAGGTCTTTTTCTCTTTTGCGCTCACCTCGTCGATGGTTACAAGCACAATTTTGCATTTGAACCATTTGTCGGCTGTTTCGCTGGGGCTGTCCACAAGCTCGCCATATTTTGTACGCTTCATTTCGTTTATGGTAAACTCGCCTGTCACCGAGGGTTGCAGTTCCAGAGTGATGCGTTTCTCTACCTCGGTGAAACTGAATCCTTGTACAAGGTACACTTCATTTACTTTTGTATTGAGCCCTTTCTCGCCTGCGCGTTCATAGGATACTTTTACTTCGAACCAACTTTGTGTCATATTGTATTATTGTTTTTTGTATAGTGCTCGCAAAGTTAGTAAATGAAATGTTTTTTTCCTTGTCTTTTTTACAAATTTTATTCTGTTCTTTCTAATTGAAGCGATGGCGGATTGCGCGGCGATAGAGCAGGTAGAGTTCTTCGTCGCTCTCGTGAACGGGCTCTTCATCGACCGGGGAGGGGTCGTCGGTGTTGTAGTCTTCATACATTTCGTCCTCCTCATCGGTGTACGTTGGGCTTATGGCATAAACTCCCTTTAATCTCGCTTGCGAGAAATTGTTAAGGGATTGTGTGTGGAGCTCTTGCAGGAATTTTTCGATGGTGGCTTCCACTTCGGCAGGTGTTGGTTTTTCTTTCATAAAATTATGGTAGTTTGTTCATTCCTGTATCGTATTTCTTATGCAGCTGTTGTCTGTTGCTGTGGTGGCTGTGGTGACAGTAGTGGGTTTCTCGCTCCATACGGCATAATAATGTTTCTTCGTATTCGCTCCACGATACTATTTTGCGGCGGGCAATGCCACTTTCCATTGCAGCGTTGGCAACGGCCTTGGCGACAGAGGGCAGCAAACGGCAGTCGCCAATCTTGGGCACAATGTAGTCGGGGCCGAAGTGAAGGTCGGTGCCGTAACTTTTCTTTATATTGTCGGGCACCGGCTCGTGGGCAAGCGAGGCAATGGCCTTGACGGCTGCTTGTTGCATTGCGCTGTTTATGTCGGTGGAGAGGGTGTCGAGTGCGCCACGGAAAAGGTGGGGGAAGGCTATCGCGTTGTTTATCTGGTTGGGGGTGTCGGTGCGTCCGGTTGCTACGATTGCGTCGGGACGTGCCTCCTTTGCTTCGTTGTAATCAATTTCGGGGGTGGGGTTGGCGAGGGCAAAGATTATGGGGTTGTCACTCATCGAGAGTGCCATATCTCTTGTGAAGAGGCCTCCTCGCGACAGGCCTATGAAGGCATCCTTCCCTGCGATGGCTTGGGCGAGAGTGTTTATGTTTGTATCCTCTATTGCAAAGAGTGCTTTTTGAGGGGTGAGGTTGCTGCGTGCAATGTTTATGACTCCCTTGCTGTCGAGCATTGTTATATTCTCGCGTTTTATGCCTATTGTCACAAGCATTTTGGCTGTGGCTATGGCTGCGGCTCCTGCGCCGTTTATCACTGTTTGCAGGTTGTGAAGTTCTTTGCCGGCAATCTCGGCGGCATTTGTGAGGGCTGCGGCTATTATTACTGCGGTGCCGTGCTGGTCGTCGTGCATCACAGGAATGTCGAGCAGCTTGCGCAAGCGTTCCTCAATGTAGAAACATTCGGGTGCTTTGATATCTTCGAGGCTTATTGCGCCGAAGGTCGGCGAAATATCCTGAACGGTGGCGATGAATTTGTCGGGGTCCTCCTCGGCAAGCTCAATGTCGAATGCGTCAATGTCGGCATATATTTTGAAGAGCATCGATTTTCCTTCCATCACCGGCTTTGCACTCAATGCTCCTGTGTTGCCAAGCCCCAGCAGGGCACTGCCGTTGGATATTATTGCAACGAGGTTTCCTTTGTTGGTGTATCGGTAGGCTTGCCAACGGTCCTTGTTTATTGCTGCTGCGGGTGCGGCAACCCCCGGGGAGTAGGCCAGCGAGAGTTCTTCGGGGGTGCTGTATGGCTTTGTGGGAATAACCTCTGTTTTTCCGGCTCTCTTGCCTTCGTGGTATTCGAGAGCTTTTTCATCTAATCTGTCGCTCATAATCAACGCTTTTATGAATAGAACATCGGCGAGGGGAGTATGGTTCTGTGCTGTTCGATTATTTGTGGATTGTTTTTCTGCTGTTGTTTTTTGAGTTTTAACGAGATTGTTATATCTTCGCATAATTTATGCTATAATGCGATAATTATATAGTTATGAGCAATTATTTCGATTTATTGAAGAATAGACGCAGTTGCAGGCTCTTCACAGGCGAGCCTGTGGATAAAGAGGATGTGTGCAATCTTATGAAGGCGGCTCTAATGTCACCGTCGGGCCATCGTTATAACCCGTGGGAGTTTGTTCTTGTGGAGGATAAGGAGGTGTTGAAGGCTCTTTCGACGGCAAAGGCGCAGGGAGCGGCCCTTCTCGAAGGTGCAGCTATGGCGATTGTGGTTCTTGGCGATACTACAAAGACCGATGTGTGGATAGAGGATTGTTCAATAGCAACCATTATAATACAGCTTGCCGCACAGGAGCTTGGATTGGGCACCTGTTGGGTGCAGATGCGTTGCCGCAAGGACTCCGAGGGTGTCCCGGCCGAGGATAATGTGAGAAAAATTCTGGATATTCCGCAGCACTATGCTGTGCTCTCGGTGGTGGCTGTGGGGCATAAGGCCCGCGAGGCAAAGCCTTTCGATGAGGAGAGATTGCAGTGGGAGAAAATTCACATTGGTAAATTTGGTGGCAAATAGCAGAATATTGCTCATTGGTGCCGGCAACCTTGCAACATCGCTTGGAGTGGCTCTTGCAGCGGCGGGAATACCTCCTGTTGCAGTGTGGAGCCGTACGCACTCTTCGGCACAGGAGCTTGGCGATAGAATAGGGTGCCCGTCGTCGTGCAGTATCGACGACCTGCCCGCTGCCGATATTGTGATAATCTCTGTTGCCGACAGTGCATTGCCGAGTGTGGCACAAGCTGTTGCCCGGCGTTACCCCGCTGCGTTGATGGTGCACACGGCCGGGAGTGTTCCTGTGGATGTGTTGCGCAGTGCCGGCGCGGGGAAATATGGGGTATTCTACCCAATGCAGACATTCAGCAAGCAGCGCATTGCCGATTTTTCGAAAATAACCACTTTTGTGGAGGGAAGCAGCGAGGGTGTTGCAGCCTGTTTGGAGGAGCTCGCAGCGAGAATTGGCAGCAAGGCCGTGAGGGCCACGGGCGAGCAACGTAAATATCTGCACATTGCGGCGGTGTTTGCCTGTAACTTTACCAATGCGGCCTATTCTATGGCTGCGGAATTGTTGGAGGCTAACGGCCTCCCTTTCGAGGCAATGTTGCCTCTGGTGGAAGAGACTGCCGAGAAGGTGCATCATCTGCATCCGGCCGATGCGCAGACAGGGCCTGCCCGGCGTGGCGATGAGAATGTGATGAATGTTCACAAGGCGATGCTTGCCGGCCGATTAAAGGAGGTTTATTCCATTATGAGCGATTATATAACCGCAAAAACAAAAAAGACCGATAATTATGATAAATTACGATTTAACCAAGATAAAGGCTCTCGTCTTTGATGTGGATGGAGTGTTGAGCCGCGAAACAATAACAATGTACCCCGGCGGTGAGCCTATGCGCACGGTGAACATAAAGGATGGTTATGCCTTGCAACTTGCCGTAAAGGCCGGCTTTCGCGTTGCCATAATCACCGGTGCACGCACCGAGGCGGTGAAGGTGCGTTACAACGGCCTTGGAATTACCGATGTTTATTTGGGCGCCTCGATAAAGCGCGACTGCTTCGAGGAACTGATGCTTATGTACGACCTTAAACCCGAGGAGATTATGTATATGGGCGATGATATTCCCGATTATGAGGTTATGCAGATGTGCGGCCTCCCCTGCTGTCCGGCCGATGCTGCGGTGGAGATTAAGAATATCTCGCGCTATATTTCGCCCCGGAAGGGTGGTGAGGGCTGCGGCCGCGATGTGATAGAGCAGGTGATGCGTGCGCAAGGCAAATGGATGGACGAGGCTAATGCTTTTGGATGGTAACGCTTATGTTGGAGAATTTAAGTAAATATAAAGTCATACTCGCTTCGGCATCGCCCCGTCGCAGGGAACTGCTGGCAGGGCTCGATATTGCCTTTGAGGTGCGCCCGTTGCCCGATGTTGACGAGTCGTTCCCCTCTTCGTTGCAGGGTGGCGACATTCCTCTCTATATTTCGAAGAAGAAGGCCGAGGCCTATCGCTCGCAAATGGCTGCCGACGAGCTTGTGATTACCGCCGACACTATTGTGTGGCTCGACGGACAACCGCTCGGCAAGCCTGTGAATGCTGCCGATGCACGCCGTATGCTCGAATTTATGTCGGGCAAGAGCCATTCGGTGTTCACGGGTGTTACAATAGTAACAAAGGATGTTGTGCGCAGTTTCGTTGCCTGTTCGCAGGTGACATTTGCGCAGCTCACTGCCGATGAAATAGATTATTATATAGAAAAGTACAAGCCAATGGACAAGGCCGGTTCATACGGGGTTCAGGAGTGGATAGGATACATAGGAATTTCGGGTATCGACGGCTCCTACTTCAATGTGATGGGGTTGCCCGTGCAACGGCTTTACAATGAACTTAAACAGATACCTTGATTATGAAGATTGCCGAAAGTCTCACCTCCCTCATAGGAAACACGCCTCTTCTGCGTGTGTCGCGTTACGCCGCAGCCGCAGGGCTGGTAACTGCGCCCATTGTTAAGATAGAGTATTTTAATCCGGCGGGCAGCGTTAAGGATCGCACGGCCCTTTCTATGATAACCGCAGCCGAGGAGCGTGGAATGTTGCATAAGGGGGCAACCATAATAGAGCCCACAAGCGGAAATACAGGCGTGGGGCTTGCTCTTGTGTCGGCAATAAGAGGGTATAAACTTATACTCACAATGCCCGACACTATGAGTGCCGAGCGTATGAACTTGTTGCGTGCCTACGGTGCCACGCTTGTGCTCACTCCGGGTGCCGATGCAATGGCCGGTGCCATAAAGAAGGCCAATGAGCTTGCAGCCGAAATTCCCGGCAGCATCATTCTGCAACAGTTTGAGAATGTGGCCAACCCCGCGGCTCACACATCCACGGCCAATGAAATATGGCGCGACACTTGTGGCAGTGTCGATATTTTTGTGGCGGGCGTGGGTACCGGCGGAACAATTACAGGCACGGGGCGCAGACTCAAAGAACTTAACCCCGCGGTTAAGATTGTGGCTGTGGAGCCGGCCTCTTCACCCGTGCTGTCGGGTGGGGCGAAGGGAGCGCACAAGCTACAAGGCATTGGTGCGGGCTTTGTGCCGACTATATACGACGCTGCGGTGGTCGACGAGGTTATTGCCGTTAAGAACGAAGATGCCATTGAGACTGCGCGCCGATTGGTGGCAACCGAGGGGTTGCTGGTGGGCTATTCGTCGGGTGCGGCTCTGTGGGCTGCCGGCGAAATATTGCGACGTCCCGACTGTGCGGGCAAGAATGTGGTGGTGCTTCTGCCCGATTGTGGCGAGCGTTACTTGTCGACCGACCTTTTTAAAGAGTAATTTTGTTGCATCTGTTCTTCGGCCCGAATTTTATGAATGAGTGCTGTGTGAAAATTGCATAACTAACGAAAATAAGGAAAAAATTAAATAGCTATATGAATAACAAGAAGATTGCATCGGTGTTTGCCGAAACGATAAAGGAACTTGTGGGTAACGAGGATGCAAAGGATATGTTCAATCATCGTCGCGACGGTGAGCCTATGCCCTCGTGGCGTGTAATAAACGAGGTTGTTAATCTTGTGCGTGCGATAGTGTTCCCGGGCTACTTTGGCGACTCGGTGCAGGAGGCACACACCCTCTCCTATAAGACAGGAATGAATGTCGACAGGCTCTACAAACTGCTCTATGAGCAGGTGTATGCAGGGCTCTGCTACGGCAACGAGAATATGCCGGCCGAGGATGCTGCCGAGGCTGCGCAGAAAGCCACACTCGATTTTATTGCCTATCTGCCCGCCCTGCGTGCCAAGCTCGCAAAGGATGTTGAGGCTACATACAACGGCGACCCTGCTGCCACCGGCTTTGGCGAGGTAATAAGCTGTTACCCGGGCGTGAAGGCTGTGAGCAACTATCGTATGGCCCACCGCTTGCTCGAACTTGGTGTGCCCCTTATCCCGCGCATAATTTCGGAGATTGCACACAGCGAAACGGGAATCGACATTCACCCCGGAGCCTGCATAGGTGAGTATTTTACAATAGACCACGGCACAGGCATTGTAATTGGAGAAACCTGTATCATAGGCAATAATGTGAAACTCTATCAGGGTGTAACGCTCGGAGCAAAGAGCTTCCCGCTCGACGAGAAGGGTAACCCCATAAAGGGTATTCCCCGTCACCCCATTCTCGAAGATAATGTTATTGTGTATAGTAACGCCACAATTCTCGGTCGCATCACCGTGGGCAAGGGCGCAGTAATAGGCGGTAACATCTGGGTTACCGACAGTGTGCCTGCCGGTGCGCAGATTGTGCAGAGAAAATAGAGACTGTGCCTTTCTGATAAAAGGACGGCGCGGAACCGTAGCGCCGTTTGCCAAAAGCGATAACCTGCTGCGCTCGTTGCGATTGAAAATAAATTTTCACTCACTCGCTGGCAAGGTCATTGCGACGACGGAACATTTATGTTCCCAATGTTGCGATTAAGCG
>JAFTUV010000007.1 GCA_017466065.1 Bacteroidaceae bacterium | reverse complement strand
TGCAAAGGCGGCCGACATCATCAATGTAGCCCTTGACGAGCTCGGTGAGGGGGCAACAGAAGCAATTTTCAAACTCTCCACGATATTTGGTGACAAAGACAAATTAGGCGTTGAAGGCTCTATGATGGCTGTAGGTTCTGTCGTCAATGACTTGTCGCAAAATATGGTGGCACAAGCTCCATATATTACAGAATACATCAACAGGCTTGCCGGTGTTGGTGCGATGGCAGAGATGACCATTCCGCAAATTGCAGCTTACGGAGCTGTGCTCAATGCCAATGGCCAGAATGTGGAAAAATCGGCAACTGCTACATCGAGGTTACTCAATAAAATGTTTCAGGAACCGGCGAAGATTGCACAGGTTGCCGGCTTAGAGGTATCCAACTTTACACAATTAGTAAAGACAGATATCAATGCTGCTTTCATCATGTTGTTGGAACATCTTAATTCGTTAGGCAAAATGGACGTGCTCGCACCTATATTCAAAGAAATGAATATACAGGGTGATGGTGCAACAGCAACACTTACAACACTTGCCAAGAACATTGAACTGGTTAAACAGAAACAACAGGAGGCACAAGCTGCGTATGAGGATGCCACATCTGTAATAAAAGAATCGAATGTTCAGAACGAAACCGAAGAAGCAAAGCTCGAGAAGAAACGTAAGAAACTTGAGGAGGTTAAGGTTGCCCTCGGCGAGAAACTTCTGCCCATTATGGGGGCGTTCACATCGACCGGTACGATGATGATTAAGACTCTCAATGCATTATTGGAAGTGTTTAGCAAATACAAAGTAACAATAATTTCTACAGGCTCTGCTGTTCTTCTATACACAGGTTATATCAAATTAAAAAATCTTTGGACTGAAAAAGAAATGACCTTGAAAAAAGCAAAGCTTCTCTTACAGGAAAAATCTCTTGCAATGCTGAAGAAACTTAAAGTTGAAATGATGAAAAACCCTTGGGGTATTGCTATTGTGGTTCTTACCACACTCGTTGGACTTTTGATTGATTATAACCGTCGATTGGATAAAGTTTCAGAGGGCGAAAAGGCACTCGGAAAAATAAGGGATGGTGCTAAGCAAAAAATGGCAGAGGAAGAAAATCGTCTGAAAGTTCTTCTGAAAGTCGCCGAGGATGAAACAGCCTCATTGGAGAGTAGGAAGAATGCTGTCAATGCCCTAAATCAGATTATTCCCAGTTACAATGCTCAGTTAGATGAGACAACTGGACAGTACAAGGCTAATAAAAAGGCTCTCGATGAATATCTCAAATCTTTGACAAAGAAATATGAGATTGAAGGTGCAAAAGATATGCTATCCGAACTGGGTGGTGAAAAGGCGCGTTTAAATATCGAAAAGGAAGAAGCGAAGAAAGATCTCGACAACGCTGTTGCCTTATCAAAATCTGGCAACTTTGTCGGTGGACGCGAGGGACGAATGATGAATATGGGTACTGGGGCAAATATTGCCTTAAAACAAAAAACTTTGCAAAAAATCAACGAGGAACTTGATGCCATAGCCGAAAAGGAAGCAATGATATTTGGTGTTTACGGCGAAGGCTTGAGTAATTCTTTTGTCGAGGAGATTAACAATAACTCCAACAATAATGGCGGAGGTGGCTCCGGAGGGGGCGGGAATCCCTCAGATGATGATCCAAAGAAAGATATATCATTTGCAGAACAGGCTGCTAAAGAGAAGTGGGCAAGACAACGCGCCATTGAGGATGCTGCATATTCTCGAGGAGAAATAACATATCAGCAGCACATTGAAAGGTTGCATCAAGCAGAACTGCAATATTTGGATGATTGTCAGGCTGCTTATGAGCAACGTAATATGACCGAAGAAAACGGTTATTTGCAACTGCTTGAGAAAGAAAAGCAACTCCTTGAAAGACACAATAATGAGTTGCTCAATATGTCACTTGACGATCTGGAACGTCAGCAACAGGCAGAGCAGAACCAGGTACTCGAGGATTGCTACAACACGAATAGTGTTCTGTTTGGCAATGAGAAGGTGCGCGACCAGCGACTGTTTGAAATAAACATCGATTATCTGCGTAGGAAAGCTGCTCTTTATCGGGAGGCTGCTATGTCGAAAGAGGCATATCAAATCGAGCAACAGATAGCACAGGCCGAAGCTGATGAAGCGTTACGCAAACAACGTGAATATGCCGATAGACTCCGGCAGTGGCGAAAGAAGTATTCCGAAACATCGGCCGAGGCGCAGATGAACGCTGAACTCACAGTTCTTGATGAGATGCACACAGCAGGACTTGTAAAAGAAGAAGAATACCAACAGCTGCGCAAGGCCATACAGGAAAAATACACTCAGGGTGGAAAATTTTCCGATGGTGGCTATGGTAATATGCTCACCAATCTGTATACATCTATTGATGCGCTTGTTTCCGGTACCACTGACAAGACTGTCTCCAATATGGAGAAAATCGGCACTGTGGCACAGGCTACCTGGGCGGTGGCCGGAGCAGCGCTTGAGCAGTACAGTGCATACTCACAGGCTTGTTGTGATGTGGAGGTTGCAGAGATAGAGAAGAAGTATGATAAGATGATTGCTGCTGCCGGGAGGAATTCTGCCCGTTCAAAGCAACTCGAGGAGAAAAAAGAGAAAGAGATTGCCAAGGTTAAAACGAAATACAGCAAGCAAGCGCAGAAAATAGAGATTGCCGGTGCCGTCGCGCAGACTGCTGTCGCTGCTATAAATGCGTATGCTTCGGCATCGAAAGAGCATTGGCTGCTTGGTCCGATAGCTGCTGCTATGGCAATAGCTGCCGGAGCTGTTCAGATAGCAACAATAAAGAAGCAACACCAGGCGCAGCAGGCGGGGTATTACACCGGCGGTTTCACACGCAAGTCGGCCGATGACCGTGAAGAAGTAGGCGTTGTTCACGCCAACGAGTTTGTGGCCAATGCACAGGCTACAAGAAATCCTGCGTTGTCTCCCTTCTTTTCTCTGGTCGATTACGCCCAGCGCAACAATACTGTCGGCAGTCTTACTGCCAACGACGTCTCTCATGCCCTCGGAACCGGTGCTGTTGTAAAGGCAACGAGCACCACTGCCAACGAGAGTGTCCAGAACAGCGGAGAGCTGCTTGCCGTTGCCGGAAGTATAAGCAGTAATAGCAAGGTCGTTCAGCGGCTTAATGAGCGTCTTGAGGAAGGAATAGAGGCGTTTATGGTTATGGACGGTGAACGAGGCTTTGATAAGAAATATTCAGATTATAACAGACTCAAGAACAATCCGAAACGATGACAACATTATTTTTGGACGGCAAGCAAGCCGTTATCGATGAAACGCAGACAATAAAGTTTGTGCGTGAAAACACTTACTTTACAAAGTCGGGAACGTATACATACGATGTTACACTCCCTGTTTGCCCTGAGAATATTGCAATTTTCGGGCACTTGTATCGCAAAGACCAGAGAAAGGCTGTGAAAACCACATTCACGGCCAGGCTGAACGTTGATAATGTGGATATCCTAAATGGTATCGCAACCATTACAAATGTTACGGATACTGCTGTAAAAGTGCAGCTGATGGGTGGTAACTCCGAACTCAACTTCTACAACAAGAATGAGAACCGTTTCATTGATGAACTATCGCTTGGCACCTGGTATGATGTTGCAGGGATTACGTCATCGGACCTTACTATGCGCTCCATGGCCGAGCACATTGCCGGCAATTTTAGCAGTGATATATCTTCTTTAGGTGTAGAGGCAGCATACAAGAATCTTTGCAAAAGTTTATGGAACGAGAATACAAAGGAAGCACCCATTGACTGGGTGGCTTTGCCTTGTGTCAACGAGAACTACGATATCACTTGCAACAATTTCGGCATTAAAACGTATACAGACAATGGCGGAGCTTCTAAAAGATGTCCGGCCATCAATGACATTGATACGGTTTATTTGTCGGCACAGCCTTATCTGGTGCAGATGATAGAACGTGTTTTTGAAAATTTGGGATATCCTGTTGCCGAGAATTGTCTGCGTGACAACGACTTCTTTATGCACTTGGTTATTGTCACAGCCAACAACCGTTCTGCAATCGCACGCACGCTTCCTCATTGGACTGTCTCACAGTTCATTGAGGAGATTGAAAACTTATTCGCTGTGGTGTTCTTTATCGATGAGAGCACAAAAAAGACTATCATCAAATCAAGAGCAGACTATTTTAAGGATAATATTGAGTATGTCGATAATATACTTGAGGAATATTCAGTATCGATAGAACCTGATGAAACAACCGATATAGCCAATGCCAATATTGGTTATGCTGAGGTTACTGATGCATATGACCGTATAGATGATGGTATCCGCGAGGTTGCTAAGATTGATACTACATATAACGATGTCAGTGACCTTTCTGATGGTTTGCAAAGCTTTATGACCAAACTCTCTCAGGACAGAGGTAGTGGAATGCAAAGCGACGGCCTCCTGAAACACAAAGGAACAATCTTTAAGGTTGGCGGAAGGTCGTATATCATAGAACTCTATGACCACATAGACGGCCAGGGACGTACATACACAAACCACGCCAAGACTATTACAATTGATGAATTTGACAACCTTATCAACGTGGAGGGTAAGAATGACCTTGATATAGAATTGAAGATATGTCCTGCCAAATCCATCAATGATGCCAGTGTTGATTTCTATGATACAGATGGAACTATATCGTACACAAAAACGTGCTTTCATCTGGTAAAGGCAGACAATACAGATCCTGCGGGAGTTGATGGTGAAACCAACGTGTATATCGCTGGTCTCATTTCCGGAGAAACTGAAAAGGTTGATACGAAAGAGGATATTATGTCTATATGCCTCTATGATGGTGGTATGGCGAAACGCGCCGAGACTGATTATAATGAGGGTTACCCGAGTTCTTTATTGACACAGGTAGAGAATTATCTATTTTACCCGGCCGGGTATATTAAAGACCAGTGGGAAGCCGATACTTATTATGCTGGTGGTGGTGGAACCTTGCAAAAGTCGGCGTATGAAAGCCTGTCACTGAATATTGATTCTATATATAGGACAATCATCGGCCATCAATACACTTACCGTACATTCTATTCCGAGGTTTTCAAACATTTGAAGAAAATAGACACTCAAGTAAAATACTGTATAAAGTTCGTAACAAATAAGCAATTGAAAGTTAACTCTACATTCATCATCCGTAACAAGAAGTTCCTCTGCGAGAAGTTAGAGTACCGGATAAGTGCCAAAGGTACCGAGAAAATCGTTACCGGATATTTCTACGAAATGGAGTAATAGGCTAAGGTGTTTTTATTTACCTCTGCAGGGCGTTGTGAACGGCGTCCTGCTTTTTTTGTGCTGTTTGGCGCTATTTGTGTTTTTTCGGGTTAAACTACGTTCTACACTTTCTACATATTCTACAATGTTAATAATAAATAAATTATATTGTAGTAATACCGCTACATTCATTCTACATTCTTCTACAAATCTTACTACAACTACATTTTTTCTACAAAAAAGGCCTTTTTTCTACAATGTAGAAATATGACTTGCTTTATATATTGTTTAATATCAATGTGTTATAAAAAAGTAGTGGATGTAGAAAGTGTAGAAGCTCGAATATGTGTGAACGAAATCTGTTTATTTTAGCAGATTTTTGTTGTTTACTTATTATCTTTGCTGTATAATCTTTTTGTTATGAGCCAATTCTGTATTTACATCAAACTGAAACCTTATCTCAAGGAGTGGCTTGTCCACTCTCTGGGCGAGCCTGTATCGTTCCCCGACCACTCCAATGAGAATGCTGTTATCCGCACCTTCCTTCAACGTAGGCCTGCTGATGCCCCTGTTGAAATCAACACTGCGGGTGAGTTTACAGCAATTTGTATCCCGGATTCTAAAGCTAAACCGGCAGAGTACTACAACTACATTTCCAATAGCGGGAAAAAAGCAATCATCGAAGCTATCGAGGATAGGTTCATCCAGAACTTGTGGGCCGAGCTTTCGATGTTGACTCTTTCAAATGACGGTAAAGGTATAAACACGCATATTGAAGCCTGGTGTGAAATGCACGGTATATCTCTTGACTCTGTTGAGACTGTCAGGCAGAAATATTTCAGGATACGCAAGGCCTATACTGAAAAAGGAATAGATTTGCGAAATTTTTCAAGAAAAAAATAAGGACAAAGTGGCTCTTTTTCCCTCTTTAACTACCGTTATAAACCATTAACCACCTTTAACACTTGATATGACTGTACTGAACAATATATACAAAGTTGAATTTATCGAAGCTCGTTTCCTTAAAGATATAACTGTTGTGCCAGGCAAAGGAGTATTTTTGAATATGTGGCGTAATTTCCAGTCGCTTGATACGGTAGGGCTCTCTTCTGCGACTTCTACAAGCAAAGTTGTAAAGAAGAATACTATATATAATATCAAGATGACTGCATTGCTGAAGACTCAGTTTCTTGTAGAAAACAGGCATCTGTGTTACAGGCTGACAACTGTGACCGGCGATAAATATCTGTTGGGTACTGAACGTTCGCCGTATCCAATCACAACAACGCACGACAATTTCCCTTCTGTTGTAACCGAAAAGTCGGGTACCACGCTTTCTGTTGAGTACTCCAATACATACGGATTATTGCCTATTTTGGACCTGTAAAGCGTTTTGCAGGTCTTTTTACTATCTTCCTGTACTTTGTTCATTTGCATAAACTATAATGCAAATGAACTATCATCTCATTCTCAACACTACTATCGGTTGTTGGAATTGTTCCAAAACTGCGGTGCGAGAGGCTTTGTCCCGTTACAAGGACAAACATGTCGATGTGCTTATCTCCTCGCCCGGAGGTTTTCTCGACGACGGACTCGACATTATGCAACAGTTCCGCGACCATGGCGATGTAACTGCGTACATCTCCGGCTTTACTGCATCTGCTGCCACAGTAGCAGCTATGGGTGCAAAGAAAATCGTAATGGGGAAATATTCTTTCTTCCTGGTTCACAAATGTTCAAATTTTATCGACGCCTGGGGCAGCTACAATGCCGACCAGATTCAGAAGCTTATTGATGAACTGACTGCCAACAAGAAAGAGAACGACAAAATTGATGTTGTTCTCGCCCAGCTGTATGCTGACCGATGCGGCAAACCTATCTCTGACATTCTTGATGTTCTCAAGCAGGGCAAATGGCTGAACGCCACCGAAGCTCTTGAACTCGGCCTTATCGACGAAATTTCTGCCGATGACAGAAAACAGAATCTTTCGTTGGCAGACAAAGAACGCTTCCTTAATATGGAACTGCCTGTTGAAGGAATTTCATTCGAGGATGAAGCCCCATCGTGGGTTTCGCGCATTTTGAATGCAATTACAGGCAAGAAGGATGAAGCTCCTGCCGATACTCTTGACAATGGCGATAACCAAAATAATTCCACAGTAATGAAAAAGAAATTCAATTCCGTCGGCAAGGTTCTCGAGAAAGAGGACTTTGACGTAACCGCTGATGGCGCAGTTGCTATCACCGGCGATGAGATGCAGAAGGTGGAGGCCCATCTGGCCACACTGGAAAAGTCTATCTCAGATAAGGATGATACTATCGCCAAACGCGACAGTACCATTGCTGACCTCAACACTCAAATTGAGAACCTTAAGAAGGGACCGGGTGCTGAGGATACCGAGATTGTGAAGACCAATGAGAATGAGGACTTTGATGTTGTCACTCGCTCAAAGGAGATGTTTAATAGCGTTAAAGACCTAATCTGATTATGGTAAATATAACACACGATGATTTGGCCAAAGGTGCCAAGAAACTGCGTAAAGAGTTGCTGATGATGCCTGTGCATGCGCTTGCGCCGGTACTCAATCATATGAGTTTGCGAACAGGTATCCGCTATGCCGAAACTGTCGGCCAGCTGGAGGGTGATATGGAGTTCGGACCATACTCTGACACTCGCATCGACAAGAGCGAGACCAAGATTAATGGTCGCACTCTTTACACCTACTTCGGTTCTGTTGTTCGAGAATTCAAGCCGAACTCTGTCGTTCAGTCGCTCTATGGTTCTGCGATAACCAAGGGCGAGGCACTGAAACATACAGAGATTGTTCAGAAGGTGTTGGCTTACTATGCTGCACGCCTCGGACACAATCTTTATAAGGCCTTGTGGACAGCAGTTCGCAAGGAGGATGGTGACAAGACCATTGACCTTTTCAATGGCTTTGATACGATAACCTCTACAGAGATTGCAGGTGGCAATATCTCTACAGCCAAGGGTAACCTTTTCGAGTTTACAGAGAAGATCGATGAGACCAATGCGGTTGATTTGATTACATCGTACTGCGAGTCTGCTAACGAGCTGTTGCTCGAGGAGACAAAGCTGAAGCTCTATTGCGATCCTTCAATACACCGTGCTTATATGAAGGATTATAAGGCTACAACAGGTGCTGTACCTTATAACACTGCGTATGAGAAGAAGATTGTTGAGGGCTTCGAGAACATTGAGTTTGTGCCTCTTGCAAACAAGAAAGGCTCAGGCTTCATTCACTTGAGTACTCCTGGCAATATGCTTGTAGGTGTTAATCAGAGGGGCGAGGAAGAGAACATCGCAGTAGAGAAACACGCTGCGTTCATTCTTCAGTTCATCGCAACAATGTTCTTCGGCGTGCAGTTCGAGACTCTCTCTCCCGAGAGACTGCTCGTTGGTAAATTGTTCAACGCATAAAGGAATATACTATGGGAAATGAATGTTCAACTCTGAATCTGTATGATTCTGTCCGCTTTTGTGACGGTAACACGGTAATGCCAGGTATACGCCGCAAGGCGTACTTCATCCAGCAGGATAATATTGCTAAGTACCCCGAATTGCCAAAGCTCAGTGATGAAGCAGTCAAGATGGGTGAACTTGGTTGTTACAAGGGTGATTTTACATTAGTAGCCGACGCCAAATTTAAGGTAATCGACCTTGATGACTTGGCATCTAATGTCACCTGTGATTCGCAAGGAGAGAAACCTTCAAAGAGTTTCTTGAACAAGGCAACTTTCAAGCATCCGGGTAAGGGAGAGGAGGCTACAGGCTTTGCACGTTTGGCAAACGCATCCAACCTTCTGTTCATCTATCAGGAACGTGACGGCTCTTTCCGAGTTATTGGTAACGAAATGTTCTCTACAAATGTGAAACCTACACAGGAGTCGGGAGCTAAAGAGACTGATGCTTCTGGTACTACTCTCAATATTGAGGTTTCCGATGTTGCTCCGGCACCTTTCTACAAAGGTCTCATCCCTACCGATGATGGTGATATTGATGCTTCAACCGGCGAGTTGGTTGAATTGGGATAAATACTGCTTTTGTCTGTACGGAGGTCGGCAGTTTGCTTTAGGGCTGCTGCCGGCTTTAAATTTTAGATACTATGGATCATAAATTTACTGAAAAAATAAGAACCTGGCTCGATACGCCTGTCGAGAAACGTAATATCGATGAAGGCGCAACATTGTTGCTCCAGTTGAATCGTAACCGTATTCTACATCAGAATATAATCCGTAGACGTGAGAAAATGATGCCGAAACTTGAGTATGAACTGAAGAAGCATCTGCGTATACGCGATGACGGCAAGACTCTGCACGAGGTTGTTGCCATGGAGAGAGTTATAATGCCTGCTGTTGAGCAGCTGGTTGCCAAGCCTGAAGCTGAACATGCCGGCAAACGTGCCGACCACGATGAACTGCCTGAAGATATTCAGCAGCTTTGGGATGGAAACTTTGAACGCTATACAAAAATTAAGGCCCTCTTTGAGGAACTCAAGGCTATGGAGAAAATGCAGCCTTGTGACCGCTATGAGAAATTGAAACTTCTTGATGAAGCGGAAAAGGCTTACCGTGAGGCTCTTGCGGCTTATGACGGTTATGTTAAGGAAATGAATCTTCCTAAAGATACCGATGGTAAGGAAGGGGAGCAGCCTATTGACGCGGCAGAACTCGCCACACAAATTGGCAATGCCCGTAAGTACATATCTGAAGGTAAGGGCAAGTTGAAGAAACTTATCGACGAAGGTAAGGAAGAAAAAGTAGCTTCTCTGCGTACCAAAATTGTTGAACGTGTTCGGACAATACAGCAAGCCGGTGCGCCCATCAGCGACGACACGCTTGCAGAATTATCTGAACTAGGCATAAACCTTTGACTTTATGGCTTTCAGGTTGGAACGGTTTGAGGATAGGCCTGTTCAGGCTTATTTCTCAAACACTGTCCAGCTGGCCGATGTGATTGCCTCTATCTTGGAACACATCGGGGCTTCGGGGATTGTTATCTCAACTTTCTCCACCTCCGAAGAATTCCTGCGCCGTATCTGGCGATTACGGAAAGAGGGCTTAATCACGTCGGCTTCTCTTTTTTGCGACCTTAAAGCGGCAAGGAAAACGATGCATCTATATACGTTTATCACATCTATATTTGACTCCGTTCACCTTGCAGAAAATCACTCCAAGGTCGTGTTGCTCGGTAATAACTGCTACAAAGTGGTGGTTGTAACCTCGCAGAACCAAACACGCGGAAATCGCTTTGAGTGCGGTATTATACCATCTTCGCAAGAACTGTATAACACGCTTGCACAGGGCTTTGCCGAAATGCAGGATAAATCTTTACCTATCGATGGACTACTCTGATGAATTTATAGAACAAATCCGGGAACTTGCCGAGGCGCTAACCCCCGTAAGCGATATAGCAGCTCTGCTCGATGTTGATGAGAGTATGTTGCGTGATGAACTCAGCAATAAACTCTCACGGGTACGCAAGGCGTATGACAAGGGCAAAGCGACCACCGCATTAGCCCTTCGCAAGCAGGAACTTGAGCTTGCAAAGGTTGGTTCACCGCTTGCTGTGCAACTTACGGCGAGTTATGTTAAGGATATGACTATTGATGAATAACTATGCCACTTCCAGCCATTGTAGATACTGCTCGAGAACATCTTTTCGCTGATGCCAATGATATGCAGCGTGACGGGCTTCCACTCGCCACACAAGAACATCTCATCCGATTGCGAGACCTTTACAATTTTTGGTTGCAGCACCCTCGTATCAAGGATAAGGAGATTGTTCTTAAGCTTCAGCAGGATTATAAGATCGGCAAAAGCCAGGCTTATACTGACCTTTCTATATTGAAATTGCTCCTTGGGGAATTTCAGAAGACCTCAAAGGATTACCACCGTTACCGTTTCCTTGAGATGATTAACGAAACGTATGAGGTGGCCCGTATCAACAAGGATGCAAAGGCTATGGCAGCTGCAGCTGACAAATACGCCAAATACACCCAGCTTGACAAGGAGGATGAACTTAACTTTGACTATGACCGGATTGTTGTGCAGGCTTTTGTGCCTACAGAGGATCCTTCGGTCGCAGGATTCAAACCTATTCCAAATATACGTGAGGTTATAAGGAAGAAAATCGAACACTACAACAAGGAGTGTGATTATATCGAGGAAATACAAATCGAGGATGAAGATTATAATCCTGATGATATCTTCAAAGTAAATCCAAATGGCGCAGAAAGTCTATTTTAATGACATCCAGCAAGAGGTAATGTATATCGGTGCAAAGGATACAGTCCTTTGTGCCGGACGTGCCATTGGCAAAGGTGTGATACACGCTGAATGGAATCTGAGGAATTTTCAGCGTATGCCTCGTTCGATAACGGGTATTGTTTCGCCTAATGCAAAGCGTGCGCTTACAAATACGCTGCCATCGATGCTCGTTCATTGGGAAAAATGGGGCTTCAAGCGCAATGTTCATTGGTGCATAGGCCGTAAGCCTCCCAAAACTTGGGGATGGGAAGAACCTATTTTCAAGCCTGAGAATTATGAAAATGTGCTATCGTTCTATAATGGTTCGATTGGCTTCATTATATCTCAAGATAGACAAGGTACATCAAACTCGCATAGTTTCGATGCTTTGGATATCGACGAGGCTAAATTCATTGACTTTGAGCAGTTGAAAGATGAAACTTTCCCGGCCAATCGTGGTAATCGACAATACTTCGGCCATAGGAGCTATCATCATGGTATGCTCATCACCAGCGATATGCCCTTAACAAAGAAGGGCAGTTGGTTCCTTGATTACCAGAACAAGTGCGACCAGGAAACTATTGACCTCATTCGTGGTATTGTCTATGAGATATGGAAAGTTAAGGAGCGTGTCCGGAAATTACAAGCTGAAGGTCGCCCTATTCCTGAATATACAAGGTCTTATCTGACTCAACTCAACCGCGACCTGTGTAAGTTGCGTTCTGTCGCTGTTTACTATCGTGAAGCTCCTACGCTTTATAACCTCGCAGTTCTTGGCGATGCGTTTATATCCCAGCTGAAGCGTGATTTGCCACCGCTTACATTCCAGACCTCTGTAATGTGCAAGCGTGTGGGTATAGCACGTGACGGTTTCTATAACTCTCTAACTGAACGCAATTACTATTCAGCAACCAACTTTGGCTATCTCGACTCTTTGGAGTATCAATTCGACAAGATTAAAGAACCTTCTTCATTGATGGATGCTGATGTCTCATCTATGCATCCTATCTGCATTGCATTTGACTTCAATGCCAATATCAATTGGCTTGTTGCCGGGCAGGTCGTTGATGGGCGGAATCTGCGTGTCATTAAATCTTTCTTTGTTAAGTATGAACGCAAGCTGGTGGAACTTGTGGGCGACTTCTGTAAGTATTACCGCAATCATAAGCGCAAAGAGGTTGTATTCTATTATGACAGCACAGCTCTTGGCAGCAACTATGCTGTGAATGATGAGGACTTCCGTTGGGTAATAATTGAGGCTTTCCGTACTCAAGGTTGGGAGGTGCGCGATGTCTATATTGGCAAGCCTATGCACCACATGGAGAAGCAGCTGCTCATTAACCGTATGCTCGAGGGTAAAGCCAACAGACTCTTGCGTATCAACCGCGAGAACAACGAGGACTTGATTATCTCTATACAGACCGCCGGTGTATACAATGGCGGAAAGGATAAGCGCGGAGAGAAACTCGCAGAGACTGAAGAAGACAGGCTTGAGAGCCGTACCGACGGCAGCGATGCGTTTGACACGCTGGCCATTGGTTGCGAGAGGTTTCCGCAGTTTGTTGCTGATGTCAGCTATTTGGGTGCTTGCCCTACCTAGAAGGTAATCGGCATTGCATAGGTGGTGTGGTGAGGTAATCGCCACACCGCTTTTTTTATGCGCGCGTTCGCGCTTACCGCCCGTTTCGCTCGGCATATTCCGCAAATCCTTAATCGGTAATCGGCAAGGGTGGCGTTGGGCGCTGGGGGATACCCTTACGGATAACCGCACAAAATGCGGTTCGGGGTGCTCGCAAAGGCTTAATTCTTAATGCCTTTGCTCGCGGAGGGGCGGAAAAAATCCAAAATTCTTGAATTTTCACCGTTTTTTTGATAGGTAATTCTTTATTGTTCAACCGCCTATGAGTGGTGGCGGGCGGCGAAATTCCGTTCATTTTTGGCATATTTCTTTCAGATATGAAATATAAACCGAATTTCGCGGTTTGGTACCCTGCTTGTATTTCCTCCGTCTCTTCATCAAGTCTCAAGACCGAATACTGCACGGGTGTTCTTGTTTTATAGCGATAGCTGCGCTATCTGTTTTTTGCTCTTTTTCTCCCACTTCGCCTTTGATTTAATCCTTTGTATAGCGACCGTTATGTGTTTCCCTTTTTCCGCTGCAAAGGTACTTTCGCCATCTCGCTAATCAAGGTCGGGCCGATGGTTTCTCAACAAATCTCCACACCTCATTTCTCTCAGGTAGTATTTCTTGTATAAAACCTTGCACCACTGCGCTGTCGGACACTTTTAAGCAGCCACAAAAGGCGAAACAAACGGTCGGCGATATACGACGGAAAAATTTAAAAAAAGCTCAGTGTGAGGAGCAAAAAAATTAAAAGGCTCACACCGGATCTGGCTTCAACCGCCAGATAAATTACTGCAAAGCAACACAACAACATTAAACAGACAAGAGCAATGAAAAAGGGGTACAAGACATTCACAAAGAAACAAGGTTTTGAGGTTATCAATGAGTTTTTCAAGGGTGCAAAGATTGAAAAGGTATTCAACAGCCTTTATGAGTTGAGCATCATTTTTACCACCGCAGAGGGCGAAGAACTTGAATTGTATACAAGCGGAGACAGCTATTTCCAGAAAAAAGGTAATGAGTATGTGATATGCTGAACGAGTTTTTGATATGGAAATTATGTGTAAAAGAATTTAGAAAGGTTATGAAACAGATTAGCGAAGAAAAGAAAAAGCGCGCACTCGAGCGCAGACAGCAGTTGAGCGCATTATCGCGAGAACTGAAAGCGGTTGCAGAACTTACAGGCGAGGCCGAGAATGTGAACGAGTTACTGAAAGGCTACTATTCGACAACATACGGCACAACCGACCTCCGCACCTTTGATGAATGGAAGAAAGCCGGCTACACAGTGAAGAAAGGGCAACAGTCCTTTATGATATGGGCAACGCCAAAGGCCACAAAGGCAGAAAAGGAACGAGTAGCGGAGGCAAAGGCCAAGGGAGAACACGCAACCGAGAAAGAGGATTATTTCCCTGTTTGCCACCTATTTGACATAAAGCAAGTGCATACAATAACAGCAAAATAAGCGGACACCGCGCGACAGGTGTGTATTTATTAACTCCTTAAATTTATACTACTATGGAGACAACAAAAAAGAACGTAGAGAGTGCAAACGCAGTGAAGAACAACGCAACAGCAGAGGCAACAGCCCCCACGCCCCCTGCAACCCCCACAGCCCCCAAGAGTGAGAAGAAGGGCAAGGCCAAAAGCGAGGCCGAGCGCCAGGCAGAGGAGTTGCAGAAAGAAATGGAGCGCAAGCAAAAGGAACTTGCGGAGTGCCTCAAGGTTCTTGAGGCGAAAAAGGAACTTTCGGCCAAGCGTTCAAGGTTCATCGACACGCTTATCCAAATCAACACCGCAGAAGAAGTGCTGAACGAAGATGACACTTTCGAGGTTTCAAACTACCGCCTAATTTTTGCAAGTTCAGGCGCACCCTCATACCGCGAGGAGAGCATTTTCAAGATTTCAAACCGAGAACTGCTTTTGAACTTTGTGGACTTCATCCGCGACAAGATTAACAAGAAAATTGCCGAGATAGAGGCTGAACTCGTTAAATAACAGCCACAGTGAGAAAGGGAGCAACGCACTGCGTTGCTCCCTTTCTCGTGCACGTTCTGCAAAAAATCGCGCCGCCGTAAGGCGGCAATAAGGCAGACTGTTTATACAGCTGCAAGTTCACAACCAATGGTACGGATTACCTGCATAATCTCTTCAAAACGTTGTCTTGATGGTTTCTTGGTTCCGCTGATGTATTGAGCAAACAAACTCTGTTTCATTCCCATACGACGAGCAATGGCTGCTGCATTAAGTTCGGGATGCTCTATAAATAGGTTGTATAGTGGATTGCGTTCCGGTTTGTTGAAGAAATTCTCAAAACACAAATCTTCATCCACATCTTCCCAATGTATGCCATATTCATCAGTTGTGAAATTTGCGCGTTGCTCAGGTGTTGCCCATTTTAAACGTTGATAGTCCGCAAACTTTTCGCAAGCCTCTCTTCCATCCGCTGTACGTATGCATATAGCGGTATCGGTAAGCCAAATTTTCTCTACAATTATTTTTCCCATAGTTACCACTATTTTGTTTTGTTAAAAAATTTATTCCAATGCTCCGCAATCACTTCTTCGTTCTCTTCAATGATAGATTCTACCAGTTTTAATTCCGCGGCTTTTAAACCATAGTTCTCAACCAATTCAACCGGGAATATTTTGAATTTTGCTTTTGCATTACCTTTTATAACATGAACATGTATTGGTTCGTGGTCGTTGGCATAGAACATAAATCTAAAACCGAAAAGAATAAATATTGTTGGCATTGTTTTATTGTTTTTGTTATTACAAATATAGGTAATTAAATTATTACCTACAAGCGAAATGCAAATTATTTTATCATTTTCTTGTCTTTTTACTGTTTCCGGGCGATGTGTACTTTCGAGCAAAATAATATCAATGGCAATTATACGCAACATGCAAAGAAGTAGTTTATGCTTCTCTACATATATACAGGATATGTGGATAGACAATGCTACCGGTGTTGTCACATTCTCTATAGAGTGTGACGGTATCACTGTCTTTACTGCTGACTATGTGCCTGACAATAAAGGTGAGATTAGACTGTTTGATTTACGGCGTATTCTTGAGAATTATATTGATGGCGTTTTCACAGATTTTACATTCACGGCAAAGGAAGTGGGGCAAGATGATTACTCTGTTTCTTATCGCGTCTTCAAAACTGCGACACACATATCAGAAGACGCCGAAGAATTCTTGCCCTCGTTTTTCCTTACAACACTTATAAATAAGAAAATTACGCAGATTGGCAGGTATGAAACGCTTTCATTCTATCCGCAGAGTGCTTGCAGTGTATATGTTCAGGCTTCTTACTATTCAGATACCGGTATTAAAACGAAAGAGGTGCAGCTGATGAACGAGGATGATGTTGTCTTGGACACTGTTAATAGCGTCAATGTATCACCGGCCAAGTTTGTTGATTACTCTCTGGGTGAACTTATCGGTTTTGCCGTTCGAGCAGGAGAACGTTCGTTCTACTTTGAGGTGGATAAGACGCTGCCAAAAGTAAATCTGGCAATTATATTTCGCAACAATTTTGGATGTTGGGAAACGATGTTTCTCACAGGAACTGTCGAAACTGAATATTCAGTCAAGCGTTCACACGCTTATATCGATGGTCTATATAAGCAGTATGAGATTGATGATACGGAACTTTTCAAGGCAAATAGTGGTATTCTGCTCGATAGTATGCTCCGCCTTGGAATGGACCTCGCAAGGTCTAAATCTGTTTTTCTTATGGATTCGTTGGGGGAGGCGAGTGATGAGATTGTTCTTACTGATACGGAAATCAAGTACACCAACGATGATGACTCTCTGCCGACATTTGAATATACTTATCGCAGAGCTTCGTTCGTATCAGCTATGCTGCACACTATAAGGCCTCCTAAACTGTTTGACAAAACATTTGATGTTACTTTTAACTGATGGATAAGACTATTTACTACAAAGATGCTTTCAAGTTTCTTGAGCTGGGCAAGCCTGTTGATTTACGCCTATGGAAACTATCGACCGGCGACATCCTTACGTATAAGGGAGTTGTGTGTTTCTCAGCGAATAGGCGCGGTGGCACTCACAAAGTGAGGTTTCCTAATGGACAGGTTCGTGAGTTCAGAGATGTTACACTTTTTGAAATTAACGGTAAAACTATATACAGATGACTGACAATTTTACTGAATCTTCGGTTTTTGAGGTTTCCAACTCGGTACTTTGCAGTATCGAGACGGTAAGCGACTCTTCTGCTGTTTTTGATGAGGATTTTTTTGGAGAGGCAATCCCCATTCCCGGTACGAACTATAAGTATATACCTTTTGGCCCTGATAATCAGATGCCTTATTCTCTTATGAATGCCATTGGTAGGGATGAAATTTTGGCACAAAATCAATATTTCAACGTGCTGACAGGTTATAGTAGCGGTCTGAAGTATATCGACTATGAGACAAAAGAACCTACTCGAGATCCAGAGATAAAACGCTTCTATAACCGTAATTTCTTGCCGTCATTGTGGATTGAGCAGACTACTGATTTCAAATGGTTCTACTATGCTGTCGCTGTCATCATCCTGTCACGTGATGCTTCTAAGATTGTTCAGCTTCGCCACAAAGAGGCTTGCTATTGTCGATTTGAAGAAGCGGATGACAACGGCAAAATAAACCATGTTTTCTACGCAGATTTCCGTGATGCAAACCCTGCGAAAGATGATATTGAGGTTATCCCGTTATTGGACTTCATAGACCCCTTGGGTGATCTGATGGTGCGAATGGGTAAGGAACCGGGGAAAGATGGATTGTGCCGTGTGAGAACGAATGACCGAAAATTCGCCATTGTTTCAAGATTTCCGACTCCGGGCCTTCAATATTACCCCGTTCCTTACTACACCTCAATATTTAAAGGACATTGGTATGATATCAAGCAGCTCATTGGTGTCGGCAAGAAAGCAAAGCTCAAGAATTCAGCTTCTGTGAAATATATTGTTGAGGTGCATAAGGATTATTGGAGCACAATCTGTGCGAATGAAGGGATTACCGATTTTAAGGAAAAAGCTGATCGCATCAAGAAAGAGAAAAAGAATATTGTCAATTTCGTTTCAGGCATTGAGAACTCGGGCAAAGTATGGATATCGGGATATTACATTAATCCTGATGGCCGTGAGATTTCCATGGTAAAGGTAAACCTCATAGATAAAGGCAAGGAAGGTGGCGATTGGGCTGAGGACATTGCAGAGGCAAACAATGTGATGTGTTATGCTTTCAATATTCACACAAACCTCGTAGGTGCGACACCGGGCAAATCACAGACAAACAATTCGGGGAGCGACAAAAGAGAACTCTTTACTCTCAAGCAGTCTCTCGAAATAGCACAGCATGACTTGCTATGTAACGTTCACAATGTGGTAATAGAGTATAACGGTTGGGGCGACAAGGTTTATCCAGATGTCCCGTTGATTATGCTGACTACGCTTGACAAGAAGAACGATGCAAAAAAGGTTTCAACAAAAGACGGTACTCAAAAAGATCCTAACGATGAATAGAATTGATATAACTCAAGAGATGTTCGAGAAATGTTGCTACTCAGCGACAAACTGTGATAACCAGGTATTTGAGGCTGTTTCTCCTCAAATAGAGACTGTTCAGGAGGATTTGTTCCGTTCTCTTGGTTTGGACATAGTGAAGGAACCTTCTCCTATTGAAGTAAAGAACATTACGACTGCTATATGTGTGAAGGCTTATGCAGATACTATACCGCACCTTGACTTGGTGCTTACAGGCAGTGGCTTCGGCGTTGTGTCTACGGAGAATATCACACCGGCAAGCTTGGAACGTGTGAATCGTTTACACAAGAAGCTGCTTGATGTGTACGATGATGTCTTCGATACAATTTTGTCCCAATTAAGAAACCACCAGGAATGGTATGATACTGATATTGCCAAGGAGCTGTTCGGTACTTTCTTTTGGTCGGGAGAATACTTCCGTCGTTCAGCATTCCCTGAAATATATCGAAGGGATTGTGCGAAGTATCGCCCATTGGTTACTATGGCTGAATCCAAAATTCGCAATATTGTCGGCGATGAGCTTGTTGATGAATTACTGACAGGTATACGTCAGAACAATATTTCATCACACCAGACTCAGGCCATACAACTTATACATGGTATTATCTCTGCTGAAATAACCGATACGCATTCTGCTGACATCCAGCAGCTGTTGCAGACTCTGTTGAGGTTCCTTGATATAACAATCGATTCATTCCCTACCTATAAGGCTTCTTCGGCATACCAGGCACGAAAAGGCGAGAGGCATGAGAACAATAAAGAGGAAGGAGTATTCTTTTGGGGAATTTGATATGAGTAGGAAATATAAACACACTGTTATAGCAAGTGGCCATACATTGGATTTCAAGTTTCCGAAATCCTGGCAGGAACTCAATCAAAGACAGCTGAAAGCAGTCTTGGTTTTCTTGACTGCTTATAATTCTGTAACGGCATTGTTACGCATAACCCTTTATTTTGCAAATATGTTTATTGTGAAAACAGAAGGGGGCTATGCTAAATGCCGTATATATACATCTGTCGGTGCAATTAATTGTACTCTGTCATCTGAAGACATTACAGCTCTTACAGAGGCTATGCGGTGGGTGTTGACTCCCGGCACTGTTCCTGTACTGCTCGATAAGTACGAAGGGCACCACGCTGTTGACAGGCTTCTGCATGATGTCTCCTTTGAAATATATCTTTGTCTTGACAATCTTTACCAAGGTTTTCTTATGAGCAAGAATGAAGAAGCTGTAGTCGCAATGGCAAGAATTATATATCCAGGCAAGAAGAATATTAAAGAGTACAAACCTTATGTCCGTTTTGGTATAATTCAATGGTATACACAATTGAAAACGCACTTTTCAATGCAATTCAGCAATTTCTTTAAGCGCACAGAGGGTAGCAACTCTCAATCTGTTGTAGATGCTATGAATGCCCAGATACGCGCACTGACCGGCGGTGATGTTACCAAGGAGAAAGAGATTCTTGCCATTGATACGTGGCGAGCTTTGACAGAACTGGATGCCAAGGCTCGAGAGGCAGAGGAATTCAAAAAATCAATGAAGATATAATGGGAAAGGTATTTTTCAATGCTCAAGAGTATTTTGGGCGTATCTGCAATGAGAATAAATTGGCGGTTGCCGAGAAATTTCATTATACAACTTGCCCGGGCATTGAAAACTTGGAGGGAGTTATCAATGATCTACGCAAGGTTGCAAATTTCTTTATATTTGATGATACAGCTGAAGGACAGAATTTTCGTGGTAGTGGCGGAGGGTATTTCCGCAAACGTGTTTTTACTGTGTCATTGCTACGTCGTTATCATGTCAATGATATGGAGGACCGCGAGAAGCAGCTTGCTGTTTGTCGAGAATTATATAAGCAAATTGTATCAAGGCTTATTAAGGATAAAGCAGAGTGTGATGACCTCATGTACTTGAAAACAGACAGTATATTCTACAGGGAATTCAACAAGTACATGTTCAGTGGCTGCACAGGGCTTTGCTTTATGCTTGAGTGCTCTGAACCGGAGAATCTTTGCTATAATGCAGAACTATGGCAGATGAAGTAAAAAATCAAAAGGAATACATCAAGGCGTGGACTGATATGATGGTGGATATATGGCAAGAGAAGATTGCCAAACACAATGTTGTCCGTACAGGCGCATTGATGGGAAGTTTCTCAAGTACTCCAACTGCCGATAGTACTCTAATTGAATGGGCTGGATATGGTATATACCAGGCATTCGGAACCGGGCATGGTTATGCTCGCGGTAATGGTGGCGCCCTCAAGTTCCTGGATCCTGAATACAGGCACAAGAACAGGTTGGATAAACAACGTAAGGTCGGCCCTGCATGGGGCGGCTATATGACCAGCGGAAAACCACGCAAACGCAGGAATTGGTATTCACATAAACTTTATACTTCTTTGGCTGTCTTTAGAAGGGCTATGACTGATATCTATGCTCACGATGTGTTGAATACCATTGTTGAGGAACTGCAAAAATAGTGTCTTTTTACATCCTTTTTAAGGTGGTTACTTTTGAAATACAAATTTCAAAATATAATCACTTATGGGTAAATTTACTAATCTACTTCCACAAGCTGCTGCTGTCCGTGATGCAACAGAGGAGTATGAGAACTCTGCATCTCGTGTTGGCTCGCTTTTTGTGTCGATAATACAAGCGATTATTGACACAATGCCTGAAGCGCTAATAGATGGTTCTACGGTGAGTTTCACGACCTCAGAAAGCAACTTCATTATATCAATGAAGAAAAGACTTGATGACGGTTCTCTAGTACCTATTACCATTACAATTCCTGCGGCATCAACGGCCAATGCCGGTTTGCTGACTCCTGCTCTGCTTGCCGAGCTTCGTGCTGGTATCAATTCTGCTAGCAATGCTGCTGCCACAGCGCAGAATGGAGTAACCTCCTTGCGAACCAGTATCACCGATGAGGCTGAACGTGCGGGAGAGGCAGAACTTGAGTTGGAAAGGCGGTTGATGGGTACAAGCGGTAAGAGCAGTTCCAATACAGATCCTTTCCAATATTTGGGCAATTTAAGCTACGATGAGTTGAACAATGTGTTAGGCACTCTTACATACAATACAGGATTTGTAGGTAAGGGCTATGGTTATTTTCGTGCCAAAGTAAATTATCGTGATGTTGAGATAAAGAACATACTGCTATCGAGCAGCCTTAACATAATTGTTCAGGTTGTCAAAGGTATGTTTGTCGTTACGGATAATAAACTCGCCATCAGTGATAATATATACTCTGTCTTGACGCGCAAATGCACCAATGGAGTATGGGGTGAGTGGGGAACTATTATCAATAGTAACAGCCTATCTCTGTTGCAAGACTTTTCAACGTCTAATGCCACAGAAATTACAAATCTACAATCTCAAGTAACAGCAATAAATGACAGTATAGCACAACCATCAGGAATTGCGCCACTTGATGCCAACGGCAAAGTACCTGCTGCTAATCTGCCTGCATTTGTCGATGATATGGTAGAATTCAGCGACATCGTACAAACAGCCAATGTTGAACCGCAAGAATTGCCTGCATTGAGCGACGAAGGCGCAGAGTTGGCAATTTATTATTCATCTTCATTGCAGCGCTTTATCGTTTACAACCCCGAAGACGGTTTGTACTATTCAAATTGGGCCGGCGAAGATAATTACCAAAGCAACTATGTTCCTGTTTCGGGTAAAATCTTTGTTTGTCTAAATGATGGTCTCGGCTACCGCTGGAGTGGAACACAACTCGCGCCCATAGGTTCTGCGCTTGCTCTTGGCGAAACATCATCAACAGCCTTTGCCGGCGACAGGGGAGTAGCTTTGGAAAAAGGCTTTGCCACGTTGAGGACGGGGCTCGGGCAACAGAATGTAACAATCTGCAATTATAATGTTTGGAAGAACACTCCAACATCTATTTATACAATAGATGCCATCATAGCAGACCTAATCAATACAGGAAGATTAGCAAGCGGAATGGTTGTAACATACCTTTCAGCAGATGGTTGGGTTTCTAAACAGTATGTAGGTGCAGAGAACTTAACGGCATTCCGTAACGTAAAGAATTGGAAAGACTTTGGCGGCTCATCGGTTGGTAATATCTACAATGTTACAACAGAAATGCCTATCAGTGGTTACTACACGCTTTGCGACACTCAAAACCCTACATTATCAGCCGTACACGTTGCGTGGAGCAAAGACAAAGCCGCTTTAGGTCTTATCCTTTCGTTTGAAATTACAGCAGGTGTATGGAAAACGTACCAATATACAGGGCGCACGCTGACCGAGGATAATTGGCTCAATGTCGATAATTGGGAGGACTTCGGCTCACTTGCTGCCGGAAGTGAAACACATATTGTGATAGACACGCTTATCGGTGCGCCATCAGTCGGCGAATTCTACACTCTTGAGAGTGCAGTTGCTGCACTGCTTACTTATCAGAAAGAGAAAGGTGTTAACTACGCCAAACAAGGTCTTGTAATCTCATACAAGATAGCCGAGAATACAATGGAAACAAAGCAGTTTCAAGGTGCTGTTTCCGACTTTGGCGAGGTAGCACTTTGGAAAGACTTTGGCGGTGGTGGCAATAAAATCGAACTATCCGATACTCCCGAAACAGGCACAGGCAAGGCTTTCTCGGCAGAGGGTGCATATTATTCCCTCCCGTCAAACCTTTTTGTCGATACCGATACAGAGGGTGTTGTCAAGATTGCTATGCAGAACGCAGATGGTGATACCGTCGGCGATGAGATTCAGTTCCCCGTCGGAACAGGAACAGGTGGTAGTGCAACCATCGTGGCTATCGCGTTTAAGAATTCTCCGTTGTATGGTGCATACGGCTCGAATATTGCCACATCTGCTGCTATTCGTTCTGTGTCTTCTGCAACCGGTGTTGAAACAGAGAATAGCATCGAGCGTATCGAGATTGTAGATAGAGACACCAATGTAACGGTGTTCTCGCAGACTGTCAATCAGCAAAGCTCTGCAGATCTGAACGACTACAGTTTCCCTATCGATTTTACGCAATTCTTCACAGCCGCCGGCTCGAAGAAATATCGCCTTGTTGCCTACGATGATACAGGTGCGAGTGGAAGCAAGAATATCACTGTAACAGCAGTCGATGTTACTTGTACCTCTGTACAGGTTCTGCAGTATTCTGCCGACAATCCAATTACACCAGGCACAGCAAGTGTGTCTGTACCGCTGTATAAGTTCGCAAACAATCAGAGCGATAAAGGTATATCGGCCCAGATTGATATCAAGCTCGGTGGCGAATGGCAACCGTTGGCAACGGCAATTGTAAATGACAGTTTTACGCATAGCGTTACCATACGCCCAGCAGAACTCGGATTGGCGCACGGCAGTTATCCTATTCGTGTGCAGGGTACTGATGTCGCATCAGGAACAAAGGGCAACATCATTTACTCGGCTATTATGGTTGTTGAGGAGGGTAACACAACGCCTATCGTATCATTACGCTACGATGACGCCAATAATGGCACAATACGTCTGTATGATACATTGACGCTTGATGTCGCTGTCTATGCGCCCGGCAAGATACAATCGCACGTTGCCATATATGCCAATGGTACGCAATTTACACAGTTGCTTGCTCTTAATACCCGTACCTATTCCGTATCGCAACAGATAAAGGGTTTTGCTGATGGGCAGCAGATTACCTACAATGCTGTTGTCGACGGTGTGTCAAGCGACAACATAATTGTCACCATTGACGGCTCGGCCATCGACGCAGAACTGACAGCAGGAACAATTTATGATTTTGATTTCTCAAGTCGTTCAAATGACGAGGCAGACCACAGTATTGTGAGCAACGGCTACGAAATGAAATTGTCCGGTGCTAACTATACAACCAACGGTTTCAGCAATTTCCTCGGTAGGAACTGCCTGCGTATTGCAGAAAACGTAACCGCCACACTCAATCACTATATGTTTGGCTCATCAATGCTTGAGGCGACAGGTGGTGCGATACAGTTTACCTTTGCAAGCAAGAATGTAAAGGATAAGACAGCAAGACTTATCGAGTGTTACGATGAAACAGCCGGAGCAGGTTTCTACGTTACAGGTTCAAAGGTCGGTATCTACTGCAAAAACGGTGTGCGCCAACGTGAGGAACGTTCATACGAGCAAGGGAAGATACATACAGCAGCAATAGTTATTGAGCCTACAAACATCTTCATAGAACGTGGAGGCATCAAGTATTCTATGCTATGCCTTTACCTTGATGGTGAGCGCGTGGGCAACATCGGTTATGTAGGTGGTGTCGGTAATCTCTTTCAGGAAAACAGTATCAACCTCAACGGTGTAAAGGGTGATTTTTACCTTTACAACCTCTGTGCTTGGAACACCTACTTTGAGTGGGCACAAGCGCATAAGAATTACCTTGTGCGCCTTACCGACACAGAGCTGATGGTGAAAGAGTTCGATTTCGAGAATGTGCTCGTTTCTCAAACAGCAGAGGGTACAACGATGTTGCGCCCGTCAGCAACATTGCTATATGCACGAGGCATACCGTATGTTGTAGAAGTTGCATCAGAGGAGAGTTTCAATGAGTTTGACGGCGGTGTATCTACAAGCGACAACTTTACCATTGACTTGTACTATTATCATCCGACAATGCCGTGGCGTTCATTTGTGGCACGCGGTATCCGCAAGCGCAGACAAGGAACTACATCGGCCAAGAGACCGAAGAAAAACCCACGCTATTACCTCAACAAGGCAAGTGTTATCGAGGCGTTGTTCCCCGACTACACCAATGCAGATGCTATACTCACATACGCACTCTTCGCAAAGAAGAAAGTGCGCGTAGGCGAGAATACTATTCCTGTCGATATCATCACCGTTAAGATAGACTATTCGGACTCAAGCGGCGTGAATGACTGCGGTACTTGCGATATGATGAACTACACATATCGTTCTCTCGGTGGCGACTACTTGACACCGGCACAGCGTTTCTTCAATGGAACTTGGGACTTGGATGATATCCATATCGAGGGGCTGCAAATGAACCACTCAACAGCCAATCACCCTGTTGCCGTTTACCGTTCAACAAGCGATACATTGCAGAATGTGTATTTCGAGGCGAGGGGTAATTGGAAAGAGGATAAGGGAGAGCAGACAGCTCTTGGATTTATGAACACACCCGGATACAATCTCGGCTGTTTGAACTACCAAGATGAAAGTTTCATTGAGTTTATCGGTAACGATGGCGAAACACTCGACCAGATTGAGGCGCGTTTCAAGACCACAGAAGGACTTGATACTTCAATGCCTTACCTATTGTCGCTTTATTGTGGCAGGAACTACCGCTTTATGAGGTACGTTGATGGCCAATGGAAGAATACCACAGGCTCAATGTATCAGAAGAATGGTAAATGGGTTGTCGAGGGTGATATTCTCAACCCTGTCGAGGGCTTTGAACTGCTCGTTTATCAAGGCTTCTGCTGGTGGCGCGGAGTTTCCTCTGTTGCTGATATGATGGCACCCTCAACGATGATATCTTCTTGGGTACAGAAATTGATTAACAGCGGTGATGTGTCGGGCGACACATTCCCTGCTTGGACATACTACTTTGAGTGTATGGTCGATAATGACCGATTGGCCATTGATTACGCACTCGGCAAGAAAGTGCCATATCAGTTGTACGATATGCTGTTGTTCTGTAACAGTTGCAATAAAGATGTTACAACCGAGTGGGCTACCAATTGGCGCACCAAGCTGCATCTGCACGCCAATCCAAAGTCTGTAATGAGTTATTATGGATTCACAGATTACGCTTGCGGTAAGGACCAGCAGGCGAAGAATATGCAGCCTATGTGGTTCCTTGAGGACGGTGCAAGCGTTATCAATGGTATCTACTCCGATAATGCCCTTATAATGTATCTCAACAAGATTTATGATGCCGACGGTGTCAATGACAAGGACAATGACGGTGGTTGCGATACCGATCCGGAAGTAGACCCCGGCAAGCCTTCAACAGATGACTACACAAACCCATTTGCAGGGTGGAACAGTATTCTGTGGGTGTGCTGCCGAGAACAACAAGAGGTGTTGCTTGCAGACGATACCACAATCGACCTGCGTACTGTTATCGCTGCTATGCGCTCTTGCCAGACAGAGGTAGATGGGCAGCAGATGAAACCATTCTCGCCCGATGGTGCTATATACTTCTATTGCACCAAACGCCAACTTGTGTGGCCAAAGGTAGTAAGTTCTTACGATGGATATCGCAAGTACATACAATACACAGCCACATCGGATAGTATCTATTTCTATGCGCTTCAAGGCTTGGGCTTGACATCGCTTCCGGCCTTTATACGCACTCGTTGGCGCATACGAGATGGCTACTACCAGACGGGAGATTTCTTCAGCGGTGTACTCTCAGGACGTATTGCCTGTGGTGCAGATGCAACAATAACCATTACTGCTGCAGCAACAGGATATTTCGGTGTCGGTAACGATGCTTCGGGCAACCTCTCCGAGAGTTGCTACCTTGAGGCAGGTCAAAGCTACACATTTACCAACTTTGCAAAAGATGAGGGCGCATTGCTCTACATCTATCAAGCAGACCGAATGCGTAGCATAGACCTCTCTGCCTTGACTTTGAGTGAAAACTTTGATTTCTCTGTTATGTCGCTTGTGGAAACCATTATAACAGGTGGCGAAAACCACGTTGAGCGCACAATGGGTTACGCAAAACTCACTTCATATATGCTCGGCGACCTGCCATTCTTGACGACACTTGACATCAGGAACACAAGTGCAAAGAGCCTCGATGCCTCAAAGTGTCCTCGTATCGAGCATATATACGCACAAGGTAGCGCACTTGAAAGTATCACACTTGCAGAGACATCGCCAATCAACGATATTGCACTGCCTGATACGATGGTTGAACTTCGTTTCTTGGGATTGCCCGAATTGACATTCACTGCACTCAATTCAGCAACAGGCTTGCAGATATCATCATTGTCAGCCGTTCAGCGTCTGCGTCTTGAAAACTCGCCCAAACTCGATGCCGTTGTGATGATGAAAGCCATCATCGCCAACCAAAGCACATCGCTTGTGCTTGCAATGGTGCGTATTGTCGGGCAGACACTCAAGGGCGACGGAGCAGAACTCCTTACGCTTATTGAGCAGGGTGTTGCCGGACAAGATGCCGACGGTAACAAAGTTGCAAAGCCTGTAATCAATGGTACATACCAATTGACAGTTATACGCGAGGATTATGAGATTACCGCTATCGAAGAGGGAATATCCGAGATAACCATCCTTGTTGTTATCGAGGCATACATTGACCTCATCGAGCAGGTAAACAATGAGGCTTACGGTGGTGCTGCCGAAGTTGAGACAGTAACCCTTGACAACATCGCAGAACATCTTGAGTATTACAATGGAGAAACCTATGATGAGTACCTCGCGCAATATGCAGAGGATAATTCAGACATTAACAATTCAATTTACTAATTATGAGTACAAAGGAGCAAAGCGTAACATTGTTACGCAAAAACAAACAGGCACAGGCGGCAGCGTTCAACGCTGTCGGCCTGACGCACGTCAATGAGAACAGTCGGGCATCGGAGTTCGGCAAATATATCAAGTGGGCAGGTAGCCTGCTTGATATATGCCTCGCAGTGCAGAGATATGATGATAAGACATATCACTATTTCACGAAAGAGGAGTGGGACAACCTCACCAATGCCAACAAGAACAAGTTTATCAAACGTGGCATTCGTGTTAGAGCCTATGGACACTCGTTCATCCTTGCTGCCAACGACTGTTACAATTCAGAAGGTGGGGCCACGATGGCTTGGGGCAACCGCATCAATGTTACCGACCTTGACCAACGTGTTTGTGGTGTAGCCTACAATGATTTCAAGGGTGCGGAAAACACCGAACTGATATTGGCACATCTGTCGGGGGCCATCGGTACAGAGAATGTTGAGGGTGCACCTGCCGCCGAAGCTGCCAAAGCGTACAAGGCATATACCGAAGACATAGACGGTATTGAGGACACCGGCGATTGGCATTTGCCCGGACTTGGAGTGTTAATAATCATCTACAAATGCAAAGCAGAGATACAAGAGGCGTTGGAATACTTCTGGAGTGTAGATAGTAAACTCAACGAGAGCGGAACAAATAATTTCTATTGGAGCTCAACGGAATGTGATTCGGGAGATGCTTTTGTATTAGCACCGCATTACGCCTATGTATCGGTTCAGTACAAAGACACTTTGCAACGTGTTCGTGCTGTATGTGAAGAAGTCTAACCAATAACTAATAACAATTATGAGTACAGATGCAAATAAAGAGGCGTTATTGTTGCGCTTAAATAAGGAAATGCAAGTAGAGGCTATGCACGAGATAGGTTTTACCGAAGTAACATTCGAGACGCCTTTATCAGAGATAGCAGAGTATATCAAATGGGCAGGTGGTCTGCGCGATTTACGCATAGCCTGTGTAAAGATTGCCGACGGAACAATGAATTACTTTACAGGCGAGGAGTGGGCGGCACTCACAGCCAATGCAAAGGCGCAGTACAGCAAATTGGGCGTCTGCATTCGCGCCCGTAAACGCGAATTCATTGTCGCTGCCGCTGACTGCGTAAACTCATCAGGAGGCTATACGTTTAAGTTTGGTGCTTATGGTACAGACCTCAAGGGTGTTGCAAACTACGGTGCAGGCAATGTAGGTCTATATGATATCACAACAGGCAAAGAGGATACTTTGGCTGCCATAGAACAAACAGCAGGAACAACCGATACACAAGGCATTACAGGTGCTCCTGCGGCAGAGGCTGCTTGGAACTACAAGGCCAATAGTAACGATCCTTTGCAGTGGTATCTGCCGAGTATCGCCGAGCTGCGTCTTATATGCGAGTTCAAGACTGAAATAAACGCATTTCTAACCAAATACTTTAGTGGTGGAACATTCGCCGGCGAATGGTATTGGAGCTCTACCGAACATAGTTCAACTTCCTCTTGGCACGTTAATATGTATAATGGAAATAGCAACAACGGCATTCGTGGCAATAGTAATCGAGTGCGTGCTGTCTCCTTCGCAAAATAAACCTTATTATCTATTTAACAATTTATCTATTTATCTTTTTGATGAGATAATTATCCCCCGTAAGGGGGATTTTTTTATTTTCATTTTTTTTGATTTTTTATTTGTACCTTTGTCGCCACAACCTCACACAAAAACAATGGCACTCATTCAAGACTCAAAAATATACAAGGATATGTACTCCTTGCTCCGCCTCATATTAGGAGCAAGGAAACAATTTGATAAATTCTATCGCTATTCTTTTGCAGAACGTATGGTAATGACCGCCATAGACTGTTGCGAGTTATTGCAACGCGCTAACAGCAATAAAGCATACGCTGTGCAATACTTGAATGAGTTTTCTGTAAAATATAGCTCTCTACGATTGATGTTGATGATATGTCGAGATGAGCAGCAAATTGATTTACGCAAGTTTGCAGACATCCTCGAACTTGCTGACGCCATAGGCAAGCAAGCCACAGGCTGGCGTAATTCGCTCGCTTGAAAGCCGGAATCCCAATCGGTAATGCTGATTGGGAGTGAGCAGCTGACTAAGGTTTATTTGGGTATCTCCCTTGTCTGTCATGGGCGAGGAACAACAAAGCAGATACAAACATTCCTCTTGGAACGTTAATATGAATAATGGAAATAGCAACAACAACAATCGTAACAATAGTAATCGAGTGCGTGCTGTCTCCTTCGCAGATGAACGAGTAGCCTATGACATATCTCTTGAATCAATCGTAGAGGCTTTTGAAGACTGTTGCAGGAAAAAGAAAACCAGCAAAGACTATCTTCAATTTTTACCCAAATATCAAAGCGAATTGGTGCGAATATGGGAGGATATAAGATATGCTCGCTATGTTCCCGGTACTTCAAAATGTTTTGTAGTTGAATGGCCTGTGCATAGAGAGGTGTTTGCAGCAGACTTTGCTGACCGCATTGTGCATCATTGGTGGTCTTTGCGTGTAAATCCATTGTTTGAGCAACGTTTTATCGAGCAGGGCGATGTTTCCAAAAACTGTCGTGTCGGTCAAGGCGTACACGTTGCCGTTAAGGAGGCTCAAAAGATGATAAACGAGCATCCCGATTGGTGGGTTGGTCGCTTTGATATAGAGGGTTTCTTTATGAGTATGGATAAATCTCTGTTATATGAGATGCTCGATATTTTCATTCGTGATAATTACAAGGGTGATGATATCGAGTGTCTGCTATATGTTACAAGAATTATAGTGTTCCATTGTCCGCAGGATAATTGTATCCGCAAAAGTCCCATTGAGAAATGGAACCATATTCCACCTCGTAAGACGCTGTTCGGTCAGCCTCGTGAGAAAGGTTGTGCAATAGGTAATCTGCCATCTCAACTCTCTGCCAACTTTTATGCTTCGGTACTCGACCATTGGATACTCAATGTAAAAGGGTACAAGCATTATCTACGCTTTGTTGATGATTTCATCATACTTATGCCAACCCGTGAGAAGTTGGTTGCTTTTGTGCCTGAATTACGGAATTATCTTAAAGAACAACTGCTTGTCAATCTCCACCCGAAGAAGATATATATTCAGCCTGTACGCAATGGCGTGTTGTTCGTTGGGGCGATGATTAACCCCGGCAGAGTGTTTATTAGCAACAGGACAAGGGGTAAGATGTATGATAAATTGCGATTCTACAATAAGATGGCAGAAGAAGGGAAAGCGTTGCAGTATCTTGAAAAGTTCGTCGCTTCTATGAACAGTTATCTCGGAATGATGGTGCATTATCGTACATACAAAATAAGGCGCAAGGTGTATGAGGACACAAACCCGATATGGTGGCAATATTGTTATATGGGTAAAGACTATAAGCAGTTCGTTATAAAGAAACAATATCGCCCGCTTGAGATAGCCAAGAAGAAAGTGAAAAGCGGAGAGTATAAGCGAATATTGATGCCGGAACTTTATTGATATAATTTAAGTTCTGTCTTTTTACATAGGCATAGCACATTATACATTTGTGCAAGTAATTTAGCCTATGAAGAAGATGTTAAGACCTATTTTTACAGCGCTTGGAGCATTATTTGCATTGCTCGAGCCTACGCTTCCGTACATTCTTATCTGCACGTTGGCAATCTTTTATGATTGCTATACAGCTTGGCAGCTGGACCGCCGTGTCAAAGCAAAGTATGGTGACAAAGCACCTAAAAACTCCGGCAAGTTTCGCAGCTCCAATGTTGGTCGTGTCATTCATACCCTCATTAAGGTTTACGCCCTCATTATCCTGGCATACTTTATAAACTTGTATATCACTTCAGGTGTAGGCATCGATATGACAAAGGTTGTGGCCGGTGCCGTATGCTTCTGGCAGTTCTGGAGTATCCTCGAGAATGAAAGCTCCTGCAATAATGCCACATGGGCGAAGGTGGCGCAAAGTGTGCTTGTCGATAAGACCGAGAGGCATCTGGATATCGATTTATCAATTCTTAAAAAGGATAACAATGAAGATAAGTGAATATGCAGAGCAGGTTCTGAAGGAGCACGAAGGGCTACGCCTGAAGGCATACTTGTGTCCAGGTGGTGTACTCACTATTGGGTATGGCCATACAAAAAATGTATATCCGGGGCAAGTGATAACCAAAGAAACTGCACAGTTGTATCTTGTAGAGGATGTAGAATGTGTAGAAAGACTACTCGATTCGGAATCTTATGCAAAGGCTCTTTCGCAGAGCCAATATGACGCAGTTGTGTCTTTTATATTCAACCTTGGTTGGGGAAAGTTTAAGAAATCGACACTCCGCAGAAAGTTACTTGTGAATACCGAAGATGCAACTATACCGGACGAGTTCCGCCGTTGGGTTTACGGAGGTGGCAAGGTTCTGCCAGGCCTCGTTAAGCGTCGTGAATGGGAAGCTCAAATGTATGAGGACTTGTAAATCTTTACTAAGTCTGCAAGAAAAGAAAAAAATATGAAGATTTTTCATTTATTTACAACTTTTGTCTTGACGCTTTTTGTCATATCGTGTAAAACTGTCAAAGATACATCGCAGGAACAGCAATCCGTCATCGATACAGATATCAGTCGAATATCGTATTCAGACTCTTTGCATCAGGAACTGAACAAGCAGATCCTGAAACTCGAGTTTGACAGTCTCTGGGTTACGATGCCGGCACAGGATGAAAAACCTGTAGTGACGGCCACTATATATGGTGGGAAACTAAACTCTCACAAAGAGAATGCAGTTGTCGATATATCTTGCAAAGAAGCAACCGACAGTTTGGAAAGTCATATCGACACGAATGAGACTGTATTAAAAGAGGTAGAACAAGTTGCTGTAGGCAAGCCACCCAATATGTTTTTTATATACCTTATTATAATAGGCGCAATTTTGCTATTCCTCTACTTTAAATTAAAATAAACCCTATTGTTGTTTTTTATCATGGCTGGAGAAGGGCCGTCGGGAGACGCCGCTTCTCCTTATATTATAATACACCTTCAAAATGTTTGGTCTCGTTGTGTACAGGAAGGTCGCGCCCGGTAAGATACTTGTTTGTTGTGGAAACATCAGTATGTCGGGCTTGATCACGTGCGATTACTATGCCCTCGCTGTTGGCAAGGTCTCGAATGCCACTGTCCTTCAGACTATAGAACTGCAGGGATGAAGACCAGTGCAGCTCATCGCGAAGCTTCAGCCAGGCTCTGCGGAACTGTTCGCTGTCTCCCTTGCGTTCTCCGGGCCGCATCTTCTTGCCAAAAAGGTAACATCCTGAGTGGTTCTTGAACACCTCAAGATCAAGCAACATCTTTATCAAAGTGTCGTTAAGCGCAACCTTGCCGTCTCTTTTGTTCTTGCTGACTGTCGCCGGGATGTAGATTGTCTGCTCCTTGAGGTTGATATCTCCGATAGTGACCGAGCAGAGTTCTGTCGGTCTGATGAACGTGTAATACTCGAACATACACGCTAACAAGAAGTACGGGTCCTTCTCCTGAAGGTGCTTCTTGAGAGTCTTTAGTTGTGTGACTGATAACGGTTGACGTTTCTTCGGCGTTTCTTCAATACTTTTTATCTTCTCCGCTGGGTTGTCAGTCAACCAGGCGTGCTCTATGAAGAACGATGCCAGAGAGGAACACCAGCCTCTGTAATTGTTCCTGGTTCTTGCGCTGCTTTCCCGGTCATAATAGATATAGTCAAGGAAACCGCTGATGAACGCCTTGTCAAACTGGTATACATATTTAATAGGTATAGGGAGAGTGGCATTGTACTCCTTGAGGATGTTTACTCTTGAGGAGTAAGACTGCCTGGTCTTTTGCCGTTGCAACCTCTCAAGATGCTTTTTGTATCTCTCGAGAGCCTTATCGAGCAAGGTATATGAACGTGCTGCGCTGGCATCCACCCATGGAGACCATCCAGTACGCAATAATTTTAGCAGGGAGTTGATGATTTCAGCAGATTTTGCCCGTCGTTCGCGAATGGTAGGTATATTGTCGAGCATATACTTTTTGCGCTTCATTTTACCCTCTGCCGGGTCGTAGGCCAAAAAATCAATATACCAAGATTTTCCTGTGTGCAGTCTTGGGTATGTGAAGGACTGCAATTCGACTTGAGAATTTAATTTTCTTCTTGAGCACATTTTTTTTACATTCTTTGGCGAAAAAGAATGCAATGTGTTTGTCCGTATGTTGTCCGAGTTGGAAATTTAAAAGCGACTTAACTTGTTAATTGTCAACTCGTTAAATCGCTTTCTGCGGAAAGGGAGGGATTCGAACCCCCGGTACCTCTCAGTACGTCGGTTTTCAAGACCGGTGCAATCGACCACTCTGCCACCTTTCCAATATGTTTTTATGTCAAATATTGCAGTCGTCTCAAATTTGACGTTGCAAAGGTACGCTATTTAAATGAATCTGCAAAATTTTTGAGCTGTTTTTTTTGTCATGTATTTGTTGTAAGTCCTCTAATTCTTTTGGAGCGGTATATTTATGGCGTTTGCAAGATGTATGCTTGTCTCTGTTTTGTAGTCTGCTTGGAATTTATATCGCCAATTTTGAATATAAAAAATAATGAAATGTCCGGAAATGTCCGGTTTATAATAATATTGTATTAAATGTGGTTAAAATGTTTTATATGTTAGATAATTTTCTTATCTTCGCTGAAGACTATGAATCGCCTTTTTAGTGTAATATTGTTCAGTCTGTTGGTTGTTGTTTCGTTCGAATCGGCAGCCGATATGGCAACTTCGTCTGAAACACCAAAAATGGCGACACTGTACCAGTCACGTTTGTCAGGAGATTTTTGTTGTACTCCTGCGACTGGTACCACCGAAGAGGCTCCCAATGAAGATTATTTGGCTTCTGTTTTCTCTGGCGTCTCGCTATGTGCAAGAGGAAATGTGCGCCCCGATGTACGTTTGCGTACAATGGCAAGATATGCTCTGTTTGCAAGGTACTTTACAAAAAGAATCGACGATACCAAGGCCGCTGTTTCTGTATGTGCTATCGACGGGCCTGTATGTGAATGTCAGTTTTCCGACGGCCTTTTCATAGGTTATCGTAAACTCATAATTTAGTGGTTTAAACAACCTTCGGCAATGTTTTATGTCGTATTATTCAGCGACGTATCTTTCTTTTATTAGTTTAGATGCAATATGTAATTGCATTATTAATTGTTTACAAACATTAAATTATGATACTACAAGTTTTTACACTTTTGGGAGCACTCGGTATGTTCCTGTATGGGATGAATATGATGAGTTCGGGATTGCAAAAAGTTGCCGGCGACAGAATGCGCAACATGTTGGCTGCAATGACATCCAATCCCTTTAAACGCGTTATGACCGGTGTTGGAATAACCGGTGTTATTCAATCTTCCAGCGCAACAACTGTTATGGTAGTGGGCTTTGTCAATGCAGGCTTGCTTACACTGACACAGGCTGTCGGTGTTATTATGGGTGCAAACATCGGTACCACGGTTACAGCTTGGCTGGTTTCGTGGTTGGGCTTTAAAATGGATATTTCGTTGCTTGCTGTGCCCCTTATGGCTGTCGGCTTTTTGCTCAGCATTGCAAAGAAGGAGAAGAACAAGCATTTTGGTGAATTTGTGATAGGTTTTGCTCTTCTGTTTCTTGGCTTGGCATTGATGAAGGATTCTGTGCCCGATTTGCGTGAGATGCCCGAAGTGCTTAACTTCATTACACGATGGACGGGATACGGCTTTGTCTCGGTACTTATATTCCTTGTTTTTGGTACTGTACTCACTTTGGTGTTGCAGTCTTCCAGCGCAACTATGGCTCTCACGCTTATTATGTTGAGTATGGGATGGTTGCCTTTTGAGATGGCTGCAGCTATGGTGCTTGGCGAGAATATAGGAACAACAATTACCGCTAATATAGCAGCGGCAGTGGCTAATACCAATGCTAAACGTGCGGCGTTGGCGCATACATTATTTAATGTGTTCGGTGTTATTTGGGCTCTGTTGTTCTTTAAGTATTTCTTGGCATTTATAGCTTGGACAATAACACTTATGGGTTATCCTAATCCTCTCGATATCACTTACACAGCCGGTCTCGACCCTGCGTCTGCCGATGCCACTGCGGCACTCTATGGAATATCGATGTTGCACACTATGTTCAATGTAATTAATACATGTATTCTTGTATGGTGTACTCCTCTGATTGTGAAAGCAGTTACAACCATAATCAGGACAAAACCCAACAGCGACGAGGAGGTCTTTAAACTGAAGTTTATCAATGCGGGTCCCATTGGAACTGCCGAGCTTTCTATTGGTCAGGCTAAAAACGAGATAGTGCATTTTGCACAGATTATGCGTACAGGCCTTGGTTACGTGAAGCAGGCTGTTCATGCAACAAATGACAACGATTTCGAGACTTACAGGAAGAAACTTGTTAAATATGAAGAGATTGCCGATCGTATAGAACACGAGGTCGGTTCGTTCCTCAATTCTATACCACGCGAAAACATCAGTGAACAGACGCTTATAAATACAAAAGCGATGTATAAGATTATAAACGAGTTGGAGAGTCTTGGCGATTCGGGCGAGAATATCAGCCGTATCCTTTCACGCCGCAACTCGCATGGCAAAAGTTTTACCGATAAGAATATAGAGAAAATAGATGTAATTATCGACCTTGTCGATAAGGCTTACGGTGTTATGATAGATAATCTGACAGCATGGGGTAGTGGTGAGGTAGATATGCGTCGCGCCATCGATTGCGAGGTCGGCATAAATGAGTTGCGTAATACGTTGCGCGAAGAGGAAATCTTGAAAATAGAGCGTAATGATTCCGATTATAGCAACAGCGTTTATTATATCGATGTGATTTCCGAAGTAGAGCGCATGGGTGATTATATAATCAATGTATCCGAGGCGGTAAGATAAAACAGGAACAATTTCTTTGTATGTTCCGATACCTTTAATCAAGGTGTTTCTTAAAAGGTTGAGGGGGTTTAAATCTCCCTCAACCTTTTGCTATGTTCAAATGTTTACAGATAAAAAAACATGAGAACATTAATCGTATTCAATCACCCTTATAAGGGTAGCTTTTGCAGTGCAATCCTTTCGAGGATAACGGAGACGTTACGTGGCAAGGGAGAGGCTTTCGATGTTATTCATCTCGATGACGATGGTTTTAACCCTGTTATGAGTGCAAATGATTTAAAGGCTTTCGTTCTTGCAGCCAAAGAACCGGGAAAGGCTCTTGCCATGCTTGACGCGAAGGTTCTCTCGTATAAAGCCCGTTTAGAGCAGGCCGAGCATATAGTCTTTATATTCCCTGTCTGGTGGGCATTGATGCCGGCGCTCACCAAAGGTTTCATCGATAAGGTGATATTCCCTGCCATAGCCTATGAATATGATACCTCCGGAGCTATGCACTCGCGCCTTAAGCGGCTTAAGAAAGTTACAGTTGTAACTACAATGAATACCCCTGCAGAGGTGTATAAAACAAATCTGGGTAATGCGGTCGAGCGTGCACTTTTCTCCGGTGTTTTCGATGCGGTGGGTTTTACAAACTGCCGGTGGATATCACTGAATATGGTCAAGCAGGTGAGTCGAAAAGAGCGGGAAGAGTGGCTGAACAGTCTTTGCCGCTATTTTGATGAAGAAGAGTAGTTTGCATACACAAAAAAGAAGAATCTCAATGTTGAGATTCTTCTTTTTTGTGTAATGATTCATCCTATATTAGAAATAGAGATATCTGCTGTCGGTTACGTTTGCCTTTTCGCTGAGGTCCTGCATCATCATACCTGCTATGTTGCGTGTGTTTTGGCGAATAAGTTTCTCGCGCTCGCTCTTCAGGTCGGCTGTCTCTTTTACGTTTTTCTTTGTAAGCTTTATTACGTAAACAGCCGAAGCACCTTTGATTGGAGCACTTTCTTCTCCTTCGTTGAGTTTTGTTACTGCTGCACTGATGGCGGGCTCGCTCGATGAAGTTACATTTATGTATGCGGGTGAACCGAATGCAATACGATTAACACTGCCGCTCTTTACATTGGCAATAGAACTCAACTCGTTGAATTTCTTGCCTTTTATGTCTGCAATAATCTTCTCGGCCTTTTTGTCTTTTATTACATCAAGGCGCAAAATGGGTGTTAGGTCGTCTAAAAGTGCGTAACCTTTTTCGTTAACCTTAACCAAGCCGGCTACCAACAGGTTGTCGTTGTTGCCACACTCGTCGATTGCCGATATCTCGCCAACTTCAGCCTCCGAGAATATCCATCTGTGTGTTTCATTTGTGCCTTTTATGTTGGCAATCTGTGTCTGGTTGGCAAGGATATTGTTCTGCGACATTACGCGGAAACCGAACTCTTCAGCTTTTGCTTCAAGGTCTTCAACGTTCTGGCACGATGCTACAAAGTGGCTGAAACGGTTGTATGCCTCTTTGTATGTATCTTCGCTGCGCTCGAGCTTCTCCTTTACAACTACAACATTGTATTTTGTTTCGGGGTTTCTCTTCTCGCTTACGTAGTAAATTATTTTGTTGTTTGTTCCCTGAACATCCATAGTCTTGAATTCTCCGGTCTTTGCTGCTAACAAAGCATCGAGGAATGCTACATTTGAAGCGTCAACGCTCATGCCTTCATACATTGCAGATGTAAGCCATATCTCTTCGCCGTTCTGGTTGTATTTCTTGGCTACTTCTGCAAAGTTTGCACCGCCTTTAAGAACATTCAAAAGGCTGTCGGTGAGTGTCGCAGTCTTTTCTGCCGCGTCTGTTGCCACAACAAGCATTTTGTAGCGGATAGAGTCTGATACTGTCTCCGATGAGAGATATTTGAATACTGTATAAGTGTTGTCGGCGTTGCGGATGGGCCCTACTACTTCATTGGCCGAAACCGAGTCAATGCGTGCGCGAATCTCCTCGGGATAAGCATCCTTCGACCATGCGAGGGTGCTGTAAGGTACTTCGCTGTTTGAAAGACGTACTATTGTAGCATAGTCGGTGTTGCCCGATTTCAACGAATCGGCCCACTCTGTCATCACTTTGTTCATCTCGGTGTGGTCTTGTGCGCTAGGCTCTACACGATAGCTTACATATTTAATGTTACGCGATTCGTTGTTCACCTTGTACAACTCCTTCTGTGAATTGTATTTGTCTTTTATATCTGCATTGCTTACGCTTACAACGCTGTCGGGTATAGCAGTGTAGGGGAATGCTTTTACCTCGATATCGTATGTGGTATTGTATGCATCGCTGTTGTATTTTGCTGCAATATCGTTCGAGATAAACGAGTTCTCGAGCAGTGCCATATATTTTTGTGCAAGCAGGCTGTTGGCAAGGTTCTTTTCGAAGAACATCCAGTAGTTGTACAACGGTTCTGCCTGGCCGGCAACGGTGGGGTCGTTCTTTATCTGTTCGTATTGTGCTAGGAAGTTGTTCAGATAATCGGCGTCGAAACGGCCTGTCTGCTGGTTGGCAAATACGAATACCTGCTGAAGTATGGGGTGTGCTCCGCTGTTGACAATCTCCTGTAATTCGGCATCGGTGATCGACAAGCCAAGTTTTTCTGCTTCGTCGTTGATAATCTTTGCTTCAACAAGGCTGTTCCAGGTTTGCTCCTTTACCCAAGTAAGTTCTTCTTCTGTTAATGAATTCTTGTTGCTGTTGATTTTGATAACATTCGAATACTCTTCGAATGCAGTCTGAAAATCGGCTGCTGTAATCTCTTCACCATTGATTGAACCGGCTGAAGGAATACTCTGCCCGGGCTGGAATATTCTCCAAGCGTCCCCCGCGATAAATGCAAACAAAGCAAGTCCCACAACGATAATGAGAACGGGACCTTTGTCGCGCAGTTTTTGTAATGTGGCCATAGTTTTATTGTTTTTTTAGTTTATATTTTATTTCATCAAACGTGTCAAACGTGGCAAAGTTACAAAAATGCTTTGAGATTTTTGTAATAATTGCACTAAAAAAGCATTGTTTCTTTGTAATCTACTCCAAAATTTTCATTTTTACAAGTTCTATCTTGTTACTGCGTTGTTTCACAATGCGCATCTGGAATTTGTCGATAGTGATAGTTTCGTTTATTTGAGGAAAACGCTGGTGGTAAGACAATATCAAACCACCAAGCGTCTGATATTCGTCCGATTCGGGCAGTTCTACGGCAAACAGTTCGTTTATGCGTTCCACCTCGAGGCGTCCCGACAGCAGATATTCTCCGTCACCAAGTTTCTTTGCAATGTGATTGTTGCTGTCGTGCTCATCCTCAATATCGCCGATAATCTCTTCCACGAGGTCTTCAAGCGATATGATGCCGGATGTCCCTCCGAACTCGTCGAGTACCACAGCCAGCGTTTTTTTCTGTTGCATAAGAATACGCATCAGTTTTTGTGCCGATAATGTTTCGGGTACGATAGGCATTTTGCATATTTTCTTTTGCCATTTATCTCCGCACCTAAACAGTTCCGATGAGTGAATGTAACCGATGATGTTGTCTATGGTGTCTTTGAATACCACAATCTTCGAGTGTCCCGATTCTATGAACATCGATTTAAGTTCCTCTATAGGTGAATTAACTTCTATGGCATCAATCTCGGTACGTGGAACATAGCAGTCGCGCACTCGTATGTCCGAGAAATTTAATGCGTTCTGGAATATTTTGACGTCGTTGTCAATCTTCTCCTGTTCGTCTTTTGCGTTATCTATGCTGTCTTGTATAAGGTCGTTCAACTCGTTTTTGCTGAATGTGGTGTCGCGTGCTTCCTTGTCTATTTTAACATTGAAGATTCTTAATATAAGACACGATATCCATGTTGTAAAGCGAGCCAACGGGTACAATAATACATATACCGGATATAATGGTACGGCAAAACGTTTCATGGCTCCGTTAGGGTTGATGCGAAACATCGCCTTGGGAATGAATTCTCCTGTGAAGATTATAATTATTGTGGATATTACTGTTTCCAAAAACAGATGTACACCATCGTTTTTCGTTATACTGTTCAATGGTTCCATCAATAGTTTGGCCATCAGTATACCGTATATGACAAGTACTATGTTGTTGCCCACAAGCAGGCTCGAAACAAAGTTGTTGCTGTTCGAGTAGTACTTGTTTGTTACGTACGATCTGATACCTTTGTCGTTAAGGTCGATGCCCATCAGCAGTTTGTTCGATGAAACGAATGCGATCTCCATTCCCGAGAAGAGTGCCGAGAATAGTATTACAACTACTAATTGCAGTATTGTTATTGTCATTTTATTATCTTGCTTTTCTTGTATTTATTCCTCTATGGGGAATATTCCTTCGGTGTTTAATATCTGCCAACTCGAAAGATTCTGTGTCGCTGAGAATCCTCGTCCTTCGGTTATCTGATCTTTCTGTTCGATACGTATATAGCTGTCCGAGTAGATGCAACTGCTGTCTTGATCCCAAAAAAGCATATCGGTAAAGAATCTTTCACCTTTGTTGTTGGTTATTCTAACATTTCCTTTCAGTTGCCATACTTCATCTTTCGAGAAGTAGTATGCTGTATCGCTGCGCAGTGTCATCTCCACACGAAGACTGTCGTCGTACTTCTCAAGATATGCGCCTTTTTCAAATGTCCAGCATGGCGGGTTTCGCTTTTCGAACATAAGCCACTCTTCGGCAATAATTTTATAGCTTATTCTTCCCGAATCGCTTATAAGAGTGGTCACTCCATAACTGCTTATAATCGAAAGTGAATCCGGACTTTCGATGGCCGGAGTAAAATGTTTTTTGCTGTCGTTGCACGAGAAAAGAAAAAACAGTACAACAATCGCCATTCCGGCGATTGTTGTACATGCTGCATTGTAGCTGTGGTTATCTGATTGTGGTTGTTTCATTTATCCAACCTCCGATAGTTATTTTGGTTCCGCTTGTGAGGCCTCTCATGAAGAGCTCCTCTTTGGCCGGTGTGCATGCCGAATATGAACTTATAAGTTTGTTAGCTTCTTTTCCTACGCTGGGGTCAACGGCTTTTGCACGTTGAAGTTTGTCGATGGCTGCAAAGAATGTACAACTGTTCTTTACATTGTCATCGCTCCAATTGGGTGCAGCTGCATAGCACTGCGCTATCACAATGTATGGATCACCGAACTTCGAGTTCATAGAGATTGCTTTCTGTGCATAGCTGCGAGCTTTGCTGTATTGCTTTGAGGTAAGGTGCAACTGTGCCACAACATTGCAAAGCTCGGCTTTGTTGGTGACACTGGCCTCAAGTTCTATTGCCTGATTGAAAAATTCCATAGCTTTTTCTATGTCGCCTCTCTTGTAATAACGGTATCCGCAACCGGTAGCTGCTTTTGCTGTAGGCTCTATTGCCAATGCATATTCCGATGCAGCAAGATATGCATCCTGCTCGGTACATTTAAGCATGCTCATAACCGAAATTACTTTATTCAGATATTGAATATCGGCTTTGTGTGTTTCAATCGATTCACTGTAGATACGGTTCAAATCTTCGCACGAAGCGGCACCGCTGTTAATAAAAAATGCATCGATGTTGTTACGTGCAACACGTGCAGCTGCAATCTGTTTGCTGCTCATCTCGGCATTGATGCTGTCTTTGGGGTTGCCAAATTCTTTGTATTTCTGTTCGTATCTTTCGACGTTTGCATAATATTTATCAAGCACCTCTACTATATATGTCGAGGCGTTAAGGTAGTCTTCGATTATTTGCTCGCCGTGAGCCTCGGGGTTCTTTTTGTACATCTTTGTCGAGTATCTCATAAGCTCTTGGGTAACATAGTACTCCGAAAGCCCTTTCTCGATTGCCGTCGATTTAGATAACATTTTGTATATGCTGTCTTCTGAGGCGTTAGGTACGAACTTGATGTAGTCCATCACTTTTTTACCAAGGATATTTCCCTCGGATAATTGTGTTTTTGTTAGTGCCTGCAGCTTGTCGAGATATTTAATCTGTTGGTCGTAGACTGAAATCAACTCGTTTATGTAATCGAGTTTTTTTTGTTCGTCGGTCTCTTTGGCAATCATCCCCTTGAGAAGTGTGGAACCGTATGCATAAGTGTTCACGCTTGCTACCGGGAAATTGGTAAAAACATCTTTCCAGTAGGGATAAGCGATGTCGTACGACTTGTTTTTGATATTTATTGTGTAATTGCTTATGGCTCTTACACATCTGATACTGTCTTCGGGTGTCACACCGTAGCGATTGTCGTTTTCAATGCCGTTTTGTGCAAATACGCATGTTGCAGCAAAGGCAAAAAGTGTCAAAATACTTTTTCTCATATTATTCATTGGTTTATTCTTGCTATTTAATATACTTTCATCTTAGCAAACCACGTTTCGTTGAATGTGATTCCTATGTTGATTCTCAAATATGTTTCGGCTATCATTCCACTGCTTTTCGGTTCCATGCGTATGCACTGCCCCGAAATGTGCAACAGCGATGTACGGTATTTGTTGGTGAATGGGATTGAGAAACCGAGGCTTGCACCATATTCCTCGCAGCCTTCCTTACCGTTTACTTTTGTGTAAGGTTGTGCATAATAGGCTCCCATGCGGTAGTTCATCCTTTTAAGTATGTTGCGCGAAATTCTGTTGGGCGAGTGTTCAATGCCCAATGAAATTTTACTGCGGTTAACGCCTTTGTTGCCATCGCCGAAGAAATCGGTGTCTCCCCAATTTTGAAAGGTGTAATCGATACCGAACTTCCAATTGTCGTTTATATTGTACATGGCACCTGCACCAATGGTGTGTGGCAACTTAAATCCGTTGCTCACGTTTATTGTGTCGGCATTGCTTCCCGTCTGTTCTATTCTTGTGGCATCGGCATTCAGGTCGTGCCCAAGCGAATATACGGCACCTATGGTAAGGCTATTATTCTTTCCTGTCGGCAGAGTATACTGTGCACCGAAGTCGAGCTTGTAATTTGAAACCTCTATGCCGTATTTTCTCACTCGGCTGTCAATGTTTGCACTGCTGAATGTGCTGCTGATGGTGTGTGATATGTCACCGTAGATATACGATGCCATTATTCCGAATGATAAATCTTTGATAGGGCTGAACCCGATTCCGATGAAAGGCTGGTATATACCGCCGGTTCCGCTGTAACTGCTTGTAGCCTCTATTTGTGTGTTGTCGTACGATAACCTCTCTTTTGCGCCGAAAGAGTAGCCGACATTGGAATAGGGTAGAAATCCGATGCTCATGCCTAATCCTTTGCGCAGGCGGAACTGCATTGCTATGTAGTCGAATGCGGCGTTGTGAGCATTCACTTTTGTTCCTCCTTCATCGAAGTTGACATTCTGCAACGAAAATCCTGCTTCGAAAAGCATTGTCAGAGTGTCGGCATGTGCAATGGCTGCCGGGTTCAGCAGGTTTATGTAGCTGTTGCTGAATGTGGCGTAACCTAACCCGCCCATCTGACGGTTTACCGCTAGGTTCTGGTCCGATAACAGGCCTAAACCATAGCGTGAATAGGGTGAGTTGATGCCGTTGTCGGCATATAGGCCGACAAATATCAGCAGTGTTGCCGCAATAGATATAAGTCTTTTATTTATTGCCATAAATGGTCTTCAAAATTTTATTAAGTCCTTTCGCTACAAGGAATTTGTCTGCAAAGATGCGATTTTTTATGTTATTAATCAATGTTTTTTCGTCTCCACCCGTTAAAAAAATTAAAACGTCGGGATATTTCTCTTTCACAAGGTTTATGTATCCGTCGATTTCGTGGCAAATACCGCGGATGACTCCGCTGCGTATGGCTGTTTCTGTGTCGTACCCGAATGAAGGGGTGTCGCCCTCTTTGTTTACTAACGGCAGACGGTCGGTCAGTCGGTGCAGTGCTGTCAATCGCATTTTTACTCCGGGCGAAATATTGCCTCCCTTGAAGTGTCCTTCGGCATCGATGAAATCGATTGTTATGGCACTGCCCGCGTCTATCACCAAAAGGTCTCTTTTCGGTGCTTCGTTTCTGGCTCCAATAGCGGCGGCAAGCCTGTCGCTGCCAAGTGTTTCGGGTGTACGATAATCTATTTTTATCTCTGTCGGTGTTGTGCCATCGAACCAAACGGTTCTTTCACAGGCTTTTTTAATAGTGCTTTTCCACTTATCGTCCACTCCAATGACAGATGAAACAATCAAACTCTCTACGGCATATTCCCGTATCAAATCCTCAATGAAATCGAGACTTTTGCAATCTCGTCTGCCGTGCAGGATTATTGTATCATCTTTGAATAGAAAAAACTTTGCGCTGTTGTTTCCTATGTCGATAATCAGGTTCAAAACATTTTGTTTTAAAATATTTTGCGAATATAGTGCAAAGAGGCGAGAATTGAAAATTTTTCAACACGAAAGTGATAAATTGTTGATTGTGTTGTTTTTTTTATGGAAAAATATACCTAAATTATAAGAAAGTTGTTATAATTGCATTAATTTACCAACGAACAGGGGCTGTACTTGCTTGAGAGTAGAGTGTTTAACTTGTTGATGTTGATGGTGGTATCGTAAATTAGCAGTAAAATATAACTAATTAAATAAATTTACAAAATGAAAAAAGTTCTAATCGGTTCATTCTTGTTGCTGTTTACTTTGTGTATGGCACATTCGGTTTCGGCACAGACTACAAACTCGCAGGCTGTAACCGACCTGCTTAATCGTATTGGTGGTGATAATGCTGCCGACAGGTTTGTAACCATCCTCGATGAGAGTATTGCCACCAACGGCAAAGAGATGTTTATAATCTCAAAGCAGGATGAGAAACCATGCATAAAAGGCAGTACCATCTCGGCGTTGACTACGGGTATCAACTGGTACCTGAACCATTATGCGCATATAAATATCGCATGGAACAACCTGTCTGCCGATTTGGTTAATGCAACGTTGCCTCTTCCCTCAAATGACGAGGTGCATGAGAGTACAGCCGATTATCGTTACTATTTGAACTACTGTACTTTTTCATATTCGATGGCCTTTTGGACATGGGAGCGTTGGCAGCAAGAGATAGACTGGATGGCTCTGCATGGTATAAACATGCCGTTGCAATTAGTCGGATTGGAAACACTCTGGAAAAATGTCCTATCTGATGAAAGGCTTGGATATACCGAGGCTGAAATTGCGGAATTTGTTGCCGGTCCCGGTTTTATGGCATGGTTTGCAATGAATAACCTCGAGGGGTGGGGTGGTACAATTAGTGCAACAGATGTCACCATGTCCGGTAACCCCGATTGGTGGTACACACGTCAGGGTGAACTTTGCGGTAAGATGCTTGCCCGTATGCGCGAACTTGGCATGCAGCCTGTTTTGCCGGGTTACTGCGGTATGGTGCCAAACAGTATGAAAAATAAATCAATATCCAAAATTACTACAAGTGATATTATTTCGACCGGAAGTTGGGGAGATGTATATAATCGTCCCGACATCGTGAAACCACGTAGTGATAGTTTCAATTATATTGCAGAAATATATTACGAACATCTTGAGAAATTGATGGGAGTATCCGAATTTTACAGTATGGATCCGTTCCATGAAGGCGGTGTTGTGGGTGTAACTATTGAGGATTGCTACAATGGTGTAATGGAGGCCATGGATACCTATTATGCAACGGTTTCTGATGAGAAAAGGACAGAATATAATACACCCGAAAATGCAAAATGGGTAATACAATATTGGCAAAATCTTCCTGTGTCAAGCGCATTTACTACCATGGACGATAAATACTCCGACCGTTTTATTGCACTTGACCTGTTTGCCGAGAATATTTATTCATCAGAAGCTGCAAAGTGGAAAACAGACTACTTCGGTTCTTGTGATTTCATCTATTGTATGTTGCATAATTTCGGTGGTAGAAGCGGAATGCATGGTCGTATGAAGGAGGTTATTTCGGGATATTATGGGGCGCTTGAAAAAACAAATATGAGGGGAGTGGGTGCCACCCCTGAAGGTATAGAAACAAACCCTGTACTTTATGATTTGCTCTTCGAGTTACCTTGGATGAATGCAGAACCTACTGCCGAGACTTGGCTGAATGACTATTCATACGCTCGCTACGGTATAGAAAATGAGGCAGTCAAAAGTGCATTGCAGAATCTTCGTAAGTCTGTTTGGAATTGCGAAACGGGGCAGCAAGGTACTTCAGAGGCTGTTGTATTGGCACGCCCTGATTGGAGTATAAATAAGGTTTCTTCGTGGAGTTCTTCTGTTATATATTGGGATGTTCATGATGTACGATTGGCCGCAGATCAATTATTGTCCATCAAAGATCTCGAACTTACATCTGATGGTAAAGCGAATTATAGTTATGATGTGCTGGATGTTGTTCGCCAATCTATGGTTGATTTTGCAGCAGAACTTCTTCCTCAAATAAAGACAGCGTATGATGCAGGTGATACTAATGAGTATAAACGTTTGTATAAGATATTCTTAAGTCTTATAGAGGGCCTTGATGCTATGCTTGCAAATGATGAAAATTTCACTTTGGAACGTTGGACGAGTATGGCGCGTAATGTAACAGACGAGGTTGAAGGAACCACTACTAATGACAAGAATTGGATGGAGTGGAATGCACGTACACAGATAACAGTGTGGTCGAATGGAAATACACAACTTCACGATTACTCCAACCGCTGTTGGTCGGGATTGCTTAAAGATTTTCATTATGAACGTTGGAAGTATTTCTTTGAGAATAATGGTGCCAATTATCCGGGTGGATGGTATGCAGGGTTTGAGAAGCCATGGACTGTAAACTTTACCGATTATGATTATTCAAAAACACCAACAACCTCTGATAATGTAATAAATGAGGCTTATAATACTTACTATGATTATTTCGGGTTTATAAGTGATTCTGATGGTGATAAGTATATATTCCCAATGGGCGTTACAAGTAATATTACAAAGAGTAATGTGGTGCCGCAATGTTATCGGGGGCAGATGTATACATTGCCGTTTACAACGAAAAGCACAGTTACAATATCGTCTCTTTGGGTAGACCTTAATTTAGATGGTGCAGAGACAGATGATGAAATTATAACCTGTGATGGTTTTAATATTACACTACCTGAAACTGCAAAAATCGGTGCTGCTGATGCAATTGCAACATTCAGCGACGGTACACAAATAAAATTTGATATTGCCATTCGCGAAGAGATAACCGAGGCGCGTACTGTTTCTGTTGTCTCTGCCGGCAACGGAACGGTTGCAATAGAGGGTGTAACAGAAACTTCGGTCACCAACACCGATGCTGTTACAATGCTGGCAACCGCAAACAGCGGATACAATTTCTATCGTTGGCTAGATGCCGACGGAAATGTTGTAAGCAACGACAATCCTTATACCTATTATGCAAAAGAGGCGGCAACCTTCACTGCCGAATTCATTGTGGATAAGTGGGGAGTTATAAGCGGTGTTACAAGCAGCTATGCCGATATTGCCGGTTACAGCCAGTATGTGGATAAATTCACATTTAAACTTTACAATCGCGAGGAAGAAACAATATACGAGGCCGATGCAGTTCCTGTAAATATCCACACTACGGTACCCAGGATATTGAATGTGGCGCGAGGAAGCAGTTTCGACATAACCTGGAGCGACCCTACCGACGGCCTTCAATATACCTATATGCACGCATACATCGACCTTAACGCCGATGGTGATTTTGAAGATTCGGGTGAACTTTTGAAGACTGTAGGAACAGTAGGTGCTACAAACACCGCAGTGTGTGGCGGAACAATAAACGTGTTGTTGCCATACGATACGCCTACAGGTATCACCCACATGCGTGTACGTTTCGATGGAGCATGGGACAGCCCCGCATCGAAGGGCGCAAAAGATGCTTGTATACGTCCTGTTTACGAGTTGGTGCTGAATGTTACCGATTACCCCGAGACTGCATCAACTGTATCCGTTAAATCCAATAACGAGGATTTTGGAACAGTCTATGTTTATTCAAATCAGACACCATCTGTGAATAAGAATGCAGAAATACAGGTTTCGGGCGATATTAAGGCTATTCTTGTTGCTGAAAAGACCGAGGGTGCAGAATTCCAAGGATGGTACGACCGTTACGGGCGTCTTGTTACCGATGAACTTGTTTATGAAATGTATGCACCCGAGGATGCCGAGTATACAGCGGTTTTTATAAGAACTCTCATTATTGGTAATTGGGAATTGGAGTTCACTGTTGAAGGTACAGAGATTATTCTTACAAAGGTTGTGAGCGGCAGTGGCGACCTTGAAATTCCCGAGACTGTTACTATTGGTGATAAAACCTATACTATAGTAGGTTTCGAGAATGACCTGTTCAACAACAACAAGAACCTTACTTCAATTACGCTGCCTAAAACAATGCGTTTCCTTAGCAACAACACTGTTCAAACATTAAGTTTAAGCGGCAGTTCTTCTGCACAGACAGTAACGTTGGATTCAACACTGCCGGCTAATGAAAAGTGGTCCTTGGCTATGTCGGTCGAGAGAAGTGCAGAGTTAACCGGTTGGGGGGCATGTTTGCTTGCAAGTGGAGCAAACCCAACTGCTGATAGTTACAATGGCGGTTTCCAATTGTATCTGCAAGGTACGGAAATGGGTGCAGAGCGCGACAAACTTATAGCAAAGGCCGGAACAGTGAGTGCCGACAGCTATTATTTCGATGATTTATATTATGAAACCTCTTTTAATGTATTTATCGACTATAACGGTTCCAATACGATAACAATCAATGCACTGAAGGCCGATGGAACAAGCGCGGGCAGCGAGTTGGTGTTCTCCGGTATAACCGTTAATGATATAACGACACTGTGCACGAATATAACCGATGCCATTGCTATCACAAAATTAGAGATTGGTATAGGTGAGAAACCATGTGCTTTCAGCGGTTGTTCGAATCTTGATGCAATTAACGTGGCCGAAGGTGGCAGTGTCTATTCTTCAATAGATGGTTGTCTCTACAATGCCGATGGCAGCGAGCTGCTCTGTACTCCCGAAGGAAAGGAAAAAGGTCCCGATCGTCGCAGGCTTGGGGCACTTATAGAAAATATCAACAAATTGATTGGTGCAGTTGCTGATGTCGATGCAACAGGCAAAGTTGCCGGTTTGGCTCTTCAAACGACAAATTCATCCGGTGATTATTATGTGACAACAAATGCTCAGGAGGTAAAAGAGGGGCCTATCGCGAATCTTGTAGATGGAGATAATAGTACATTCTTCCATACAAATTGGAGCAGTGCTACACCGCCTGCCGATGGCTTGGATCACCATATAACCGTAAATCTTGGCGATAATGCACTTTCTGCTTTTTATTTCGAATATCAGGCAAGAAGTGGCAGTGGCCTTGGTGATTATCCTAAAAAGATATTGGTGCAAGGTAGTACCGACGGTTCTGAATATACCACAATCTCGACCATCGAGCATGCCGACAACAGTGTACCGCAGAACGGTGCAAAATATTCGTCAAGTGTAATATCCGGCGGTACAACATATAGCTATCTGCGTTTTATGGTAACAGCAACAACTACTAATAAAAACAAGGATGGTCACGTTTTTTGGCATATGGCCGAGTTCGACCTATATAAAATAAGCGCATCGGCCGATGTTTATGCGAAATATGAAGGTGTAATTACCGATGGTGATGCAGAAACTGCTTATGATCAAATGGTTGAGGCCCAATTGGTGTACAACAATGGTACAACGGCTGCCGAAATGCAGGATGCATATAACTTGTTGAAAGAAAAATACGATGCTTTATTGTCGGCGGCAAACAGTCTTTATCCTTTTAAACTGACTGTTGATGCGACAGTTCCCAATCTGTATAATATCATTATCAATCGCGAAGGAACAAAAGCACTTCAATATGATGCAGAGTCGGCAATGGTTGCCGTGGCCGATTATAGCAGTACTGCCGATATACAAGCATGGTATTTTGTCCCTGTAGCCGATGGTGTGAATATTTATCCCTACACGGCTGAAGGTAAAATACTTGCAACAAATGCTTATAGTGAGGGTAACAGTAAAGTCGAGGCTGTAGAGGCAGGCACAGAAGGTTACGGGTCTTCATGGAATGTTATAAGATATTCTGCAACACAGTGGTTTAATATTACAATAGTAAACGGAACAGACACATACTATTTCAGTAATCATGGTGGCGTTTCCAATAAAATGGGTTTCTATAACAATGCCGCTGACGGTGGTTCTCAATTTAACTTCCGGGTATATAATATGTCTGATGACTATTATACTTTGCTCGATTATTATAATACAGTGCCGACATCGGTAACAGGTGCCGATGCCCCGGGTTATTATGCGGTACAATCGGCCGAAGCATATAATTCAGCATATTCTATAGCAAAGGAATATGTTGAAGCTGCAAACGGGCTCGATGATTATGCCACTGCATACACCGAACTTAAAAGTGCAAATGAAGCTCTTGCACGAATCCCTTCCGAGGAGTTGGAGGATGGCGGTGTATATCGCATAATGAATGTTATTACCAATACCGAAACCGGTTACGAGTATCACTACATTGCCAACAACAACGCAAGCATATCATTCCCAACCACCGCGACGGATAACAGCACTCTTTGGGTGTGCCGGGCCGATGGTGACGGTTACAAATTTGTGAGTGCGCTTGGAACACTTGCCCTTGCTTGGAAGACCGGTGGCGAGGTTGCACATAAATTCGTTGTTTCGGATGGTACAACTTCTACTTTCAAATCTTTGGGCAACGGCAGCAATGTGAATTTGGCATTGACAAACGAAAAACACAATTTTGGTTTGGCATTTAATCATGCCTCGAATAACGGAACGACACAAGCGGATAATTGGTCTACCGATTGGGTGTTCGATAAAGTGGATACAGAAGTAAGTTATAATCTCGCAATGGCACAGGGCTATTCTTGGGCTTCTCTTTATCTGCCATATTCGGTGGAGGTACCCGAGGGTGTGACAGCTTGCACAAGCAACGGCCGTGATGGTGAATATGTATTGCTTAACCCGATAGAAGATGTTATTCCTGCCTATACAGCTGTGCTTCTCAATCGCGAGTCTGCAACCGACGAGGCAACCTATAAGTTCGTTTATACAGCAACCTCTTCATCGGCAAGTGATGTAAGTGCAAATGCGCTTAAGGGACGTATTACACAAGGAACGGTTGCTTGTGCTGCCGACAGTTGTTATTATATGTTGCTTACCGCCGATGATGGCGAGGCATTATATCGTGTGCACAAGGAGTACGGTTCCGATGGCTCTATTACCGATGCAGACACCGATGATGGCGGTTATATTCTTTGCAAGGCCAACCGTGCTTATCTGCCGATGCTTGCAACCGGTGCCGAGAATATTATTGCATTTGGTTTGCGCTTCGACGGTACAACAGGCATTGAAGAGCCGGAAGGCCTTGGTGGCGAGGTAGATGCAATATACGACTTAAGCGGTCGCAAACTCGAATCTATAACCGAACCCGGCATATACATTGTTAATGGTAAAAAACAGATAATTAAATAATTTTTTTGCAAGAGGCAGAACCGCGGTTCTGCCTCTTGTGGTTAAAAAGTAGTTAAACGGTTTCAAAAACCGTTTATTTTCTTTATTTTCGCATATTGTAAACTGTCGGCAAAATGGAACTGACCTTTCTGATTAAATGTATATATTGGCTGAATATTCTATTTGCCATATACATAATGGTGCGGGTGATACTGAACAATCGTAATCCGGCACATACGGTTGCATGGGCGTTGGTGTTGCTCTTTGTACCTCTGCTCGGTTTGGTTCTGTACTTCTTCTTCGGCAGGGATACACGTCGTCGCAGATATATAAACAAACGCTTGCTGTCGCAGTTGCAACAGAATAGTTACGCGCATCACTCCCCGCATGCAACAACAAACGTACCGTCTGTTTACAGGCGTATGGTCGATTATTTCGAAAATACTTCATACTCCACACTGTTGTCGGCGTATGATGCGAATATTATTACCGATGGCAGGCAGTTTCTCGAAGTGTTGTTGCATGATATAAGTGAGGCGCGTCATCATATTCACATGATGTTTTATATATTCGAGAACGACGAGGTGGGTTGCGGGGTACGTGATGCTCTTGTTGCCAAGGCGCGTGAAGGTGTCGAAGTACGTCTTATATACGACAGTGTAGGCTGTTGGACGGTGCCTGTCGATTTTTACGATGATATACGTCGTGCCGGGGGCTATGTGGTTCCGTTTCTTAAGGTGCGTTTCCCTCTTTTTACCAACAAGGTCAATTACCGTAACCACAGGAAGGTGGTGGTGATAGATGGCAAAATTGGTTTCGTGGGTGGTTTTAATATTGCCGACCGCTATGTTAAGGGCTGTTCATGGGGCCGCTGGCGCGATACCATGTTACGGTTGCGTGGCAGTGTGGTACATGCTTTGCAAGGAGTTTTCCTTATGGATTGGTATTTTGCCGACCGTTCGCAGGTGTCGGGCAAATACTATTTCCCTGTTCCCGAAACCATGGGACATATTCCGGCACAGGTGGTTACCTCTACCCCTGTGGGGCGTTGGCGCACAGTGATGAATGCATATATATATGCGCTGTCGCAGGCAAAAAACTATATATATATGCAAACTCCCTATCTGATGCCAAACGAGCAACTTATCTCTATGATGCAGAATGCGGCACTCTCGGGCGTGGACGTGCGTTTGATGATTCCTTTGCAATCGGACAGTAAACTAACCGATTATGCCTCTTATTCGTATGTTGGCGAACTGCTCGAGGCCGGTGTGAAAATATATCTTTATCGCGAGGGTTTTGTGCATGCAAAAACCTTTGTCTCCGATGATATGCTATCAATTGTAGGCTCGGCAAATATAGATTTCCGCAGTTTCTATTATAATTTTGAGGTGTGTACATGTGTCTACGACGAATCTACAGCCAAACGGCTTAAGAATATCTTTTACGACGATATTAAATTATCACATCAGCTTACGATGAAAGAGTTTGCCGGCCGTTCATGGGGGCACAGATGCATGGAATCTCTTTCGAGGTTATTGTCGCCAATCCTTTGAGTTACGGTAAACCGCTAACGTATACTGCACTCGCTATGAAAAATATTCAAACAAGTTTGATATTTTTTGCCCGTTTGTTACTATTTTTGCGATGATTAGCAAAGCATTCCACATTTGTTCTAACGTATGTTTAATACGGAGTTGACATGTGTTGCTTGCTGTATTTTTAGAATAAACCAAATCGATTTTATATGAAAAGGACTCTGTTTTTATTCTTAACGATGGTATATGCAATATCATCTGTGGCAACCAATTTTCCTGTGATAAGTTCCGAGGAAAATCAGGTGTGGTATCTCATACGCTTCTCGAATGGCGGTGGTGTTTTTGCTGCAACTGCCGATGGGGCGCAAATTTCGGTGGCTGCGGCCGATTGCAGTGATGCCCAATTGTGGAAGATAACAGGAGACAATGTTTCCGGATATGCATTTACAAATAAACTTGGCTATACGTTATCGGTATCCTCGGCGGCAAAAGAACAGATGGTGTCGGCCGGTTCGGTAACCGGTGCCATCAGCCGTTTTGCGATAAATGTAACGTCTTATGCTCCGTATTCGGATGCATTTGAGATACAGCCTATTGGTGATACAACCATTTCCATGAATATGTTTGGCGGTCCGGGAGCCAATCGCGGAGTCGGTTTTTGGACGAGTGCCGACATAAATAACCCTGTAAGGTTTGTATCGGAACTCGATTATAAGATGGCCGGAAAAATCTCTATAATACCCTATCCGGCCCAATTAAACGTTGTTAAGGAGGGCACTCTGTCGATTACCTCTCTCAATGCTGTTGTTTGCCCTTGTCCCGAGGTGCAATGGGCTGTCGACGAATTTGTCGACAGGCTTTCTTTGTCGTCGGGGCACACTCTTGTTGTTAAGGAGAGCAGCGAGGCCGGGGACGATGGCGAAATTAAGATGCTGTACGATGCGGAGTTGCCATCCGAAGGTTACACTCTTGATGTTGCCGATAATGGTATTGTCATAAAGGCTTCGGCTCCGGCCGGTTTCTTTTATGCATTGCAAACGCTTAAACAACTGTTGCCACGCGAATATTTCAACAATACACAAAGTTCCGATGCATTGTGGAGTATTCCTTTTGTGAGTATAGTCGACGAACCGGAATTTGGGCATCGTGGTTTTATGAACGATATTTCGCGTCATTTCTTCGATAAAGACGAGGTTAAGCGCATTTTGGATATAATGGCGCTGTATAAGATGAATCTTTTGCATTGGCATCTTACCGACGACCAAGGGTGGCGTATCGAAATACCCGAGTATCCGTTGCTCACCGAGGTTGGTGCCGTTCGTTCGGGCTCGTTTACAAATCCGGGTGACGGAACAAAGTTTTTCGATGATACAGAGTATGGCCGTGGAATGTACTATACGCAGGATGATCTTCGCGAAATAGTGGCTTATGCCAAGGCTCGCAATATCGATATTCTTCCCGAGATTGATATGCCCGGTCACATGGTTGCCGCCGTTACAGCTTATCCTTATCTCAGTTGCGATTCCACAAAGAAATATACGGTGCGTTTGGATAGTGGTATTTCGGAAGATGTCTTGAATATTGGCGATGACAGGGTGATAGATTTTATCAAATGTGTATTGGATAATGTTGCCGGAATATTCCCTTACCCTTATATTCATATTGGCGGTGACGAGTGTCCGACAACACAGTGGGCCACAAACGAGGCGTGTCTGCAACGTGTGCAGCAGGAAGGACTTTCGGGTGTCGAGCAGCTGCAATCGTGGTTGGTCGAGGAGATAGGAACCTATATGAAAGAGAAGCATGGAAAAGATATTGTGGTGTGGGACGAATTGCTTTCACATTGGAACGACAACAACGAGGTGAAGCCTGTGATAATGGCTTGGAACAATATAAATAAAAGTGCTGAGGCTGCAAATCGCGGGTTCAAGAGTATTATTTCGCCATATCAGAACCTTTATCTCGATTTTATGCAGGTGCCGGCCGATAAGACTCTTATCGACGAACCCTATTATGGCGGTTGGGGCGATTCGCATGTAAACACCATCGAGGAGGTGTATAATATAAATCCTGTATCGGCTCTTTCGGGTAAGGAGGAGTATTGTGTGGGTGTACAAGGTAATTTATGGGCCGAGACGCTGAACGATAATGTAGAACTCGAGTATCAGATGCTTCCTCGTCTGCTTGCACTTGCCGAAACCGGTTGGTTACCTTCGGGAAAAAAGGATTGGTCGGTATTCTATCGTCGTCTTCAAAGCCATGATGAGATACTCGATGCTTTGGGATATACTTATGCGAAACATTATATAGAACCGGCAGAAAAGAGCAACTACGAGGCTGCAATGGAGAGGGCGTATGGCTATCTGCTCAACAGTGTAAGGGGTGGCGTGGGGTATCCCTCAGCCGAGCTATACGATGCATTGGAGGATGCTTACGATGCTGCAAAGACTGAAGAATCGGCCGAATCAACAGCTCGTCTGGTTACAGCTATCGCCGGTTACGAGTCGGCCGATATTGTACAACCGCAGGCGGGCAGGAAATATTCGATTGTTTCGGCTTCCACGTATTACAAAAAACAATATAAAGGCTCGTCGATGTACGAAAATAACGGTTCGGTACGCTTCCATTATACTCCACAGGTTGAGCCTGAGGAGCTTTGGCAATTTGAAGTGGCCGACGGTGGTTATATCATAAGGAGTGCATGTAGCGGTAATGCTATTACGCTGCCTGCTTACAATGGAGTTGTGGCAGTTGACGCTGATGATGCCACTTTGGTGCGCATTGATAAGGCAACGGTTGCCTCCGGCGGTTATGAATATATACCCGGTGTGGTGACAATATCTTCTGTAGATGGTTACAACGCAGCTGCAAACAACTCCGTAAAACGTCTATATGCCGAGGCGGACGGCTTGGTATATGCAAAAGATGAGCCGGCGTTATGCTATCCCGGAACATGGTATATAATGGAGATAAATGATTTTACAGCTCAATTGGATGGTTTGTGTCGTAAGTGTGAGTCTTGGTTAAGAACTGCCGAGCCCGGTGCTATGGGACAACCTTCGCAAGAGGCGTTGGATTATTTGCAGCAGGATATATTGCAGCCGGCACGTGCAGCACTTGCCTCCGGCGGTATTACCGAAGAGATTTATAACGGTTTTGTGGAATTATATAACGAGTTCCTGCTAATGCCTCGTACATCTATAATGGATGCTTTGGATGAAGGCTGTTATTACTATATTCGCAGTGCGTGGTTCCCCGAGTATTATGCGATGTTCAATCTTTTTACAATGCGCGTAGAACCAAAAGAGAAGGGCGAAGGGAATGGTTTTCTGTGGTCTGTAAGGAAAAATCCCGATGGAACGGTATATTTGTATAATAAAGTGAACGGTAGGGCGGCAAAGGTTGCAACCACTGCGGCCGACCAGATGATAAGGCTTGGTGAGGAGCAACCTTGGACACTCGAAGAGAGGACGCTTGATGGGCAGTCGGGAGTATGTATCATAAACAGTGACGGCACAAATGCATGGTATATAAACCCCGATGTATGGAAATATGTTCTTACAAAGCCATTTTGGGGTGCATGTATATGGTCGTTCGAGAAGTCGGATGTGGCAGTAGAGACCTCTGTCGACTCAATAGAAGCAGATGTAACAGATGTTCCGGTTGTTTATTACGATTTACAGGGACGCATAGTAGAGGTACCAACAAAAGGTATATATATTACCAACCAAGGTGAAAAGATTATTGTTGAATAAGATTTAAAATAAATGATATGAGCAAAAAGAATAATCACATAGTAGTGATGGCCGGTGGAATAGGCAGCCGTTTTTGGCCAATGAGTACGGCAGAATGTCCAAAACAGTTTATTGATGTTATGGGTTGTGGAAAATCGTTACTGCAACTTACTGTGGAACGCTTCGGAGATATATGTCCGATAGAGAATGTCTGGGTGGTGACATCGGCAAAGTATGCCGGCTTGGTAAAACAGCAACTGCCGATGATTCCCGAAGATAATATACTTCTTGAGCCTTGCCGAAGAAACACCGCTCCTTGCATTGCGTATGCTGCTTGGAAAATAAAAAAACGTAATCCGCAGGCCAATATGGTTGTCACACCAAGCGATCATTTTGTCACCGATGTTACAGAGTTTCGTCGTGTCATAGAGTCGTCACTCCGTTTTGTCAGCGACTCCGATGCAATACTTACGCTGGGTATGAAGCCTACACGCCCCGAAACAGGTTATGGTTATATTGAGGCAGTGTTGGGCGCATCTTCACTTTCGAACAAAGAGATATTCCGAGTGGATTCTTTTAAGGAGAAACCCGATTATGATACGGCGAAGGCATATATAGCAAAGAATAATTTTTATTGGAACTCCGGTATTTTTATTTGGAGCGTACAGACAATTGTAAATGCTTTCAGGGTTTATCAGGCTCCTATTGCCGAGATTTTCGAATCGTTGCTGCCTAAATACTATACTGACGGGGAGCAGGCTGCAATAGATGAGAAATTCCCCGACTGCCGTAATATCTCGGTCGATTATGCAATATTGGAGCGTGCCGATGAAATATTTGTCTTTCCGGCCGATTTCGGTTGGAGCGATTTGGGTACATGGGTGTCGTTGCATAACCGAATGCAACAGGATTTGAATGGTAATGTATCCATCGGTCCGAATGTGGAGTTGTGTGATACGCGCAATTGTATTGTTCACACTGCCGGTAAGAAACGTGTGGTTGTCATTGGGATGGACGATTGCATAATTGCCGAGCACGATGGGCAGTTGCTGATTTGTCGAATGAGTGAAGAGGGGCGTATTAAAGAGTTTTCCGATAAATAACTGCTAACCTTTTTTATGTTATCGGGGTTGTTCACATCATTTGTCGGGCAACCCCTTTTTTGTAGAAGTCAATGCAAAAAGCAGTTTTATTATACTGCTTTTTACCGTTTTTTGAAACAAATTCTCAGGAATACATCGGGCAGCATGTTGGCGTCGTATGGAATTTCGAACAATTCGAATAGTTTGTTCGATTTTCCTTTCAATGCTTCATCGACAGCCAATGACAACTTCTCGCGGTTATTTTGTTTAAAGAAACTGTATGCCAGATATGCATGAATTTCGGCAGAATCTTTTTCCTTGGCTTCTTTTGCTGCTGCTTGCAACATCGGTATTGCCATCTCGTATCTGCATCTGTCTGCAAACATTCTGCCGCACGCAAATAGTGCTTCGTGGTTTTGCCACTCTTTGGTATCCAGGATATTCATGTCGACGAAGGTGGAGTTCTCTTTGTCGCGCAGTTCATAGAATCCCTTTTTGTTAAGAATAAGCTGCCTTATATCGCACTCGGGATACATAGACAAGGCGAGTTGCAATGTTTCCATGCATTTCTTGTTGTCCTCTTTATCCATGCTGTAAAGAATACTCTTATTGATGCATGCCAACATTCTTTCTATACAACTCTGTTTGGTGCCATACTCAATTATTCCGGTGTATTCGGTGTGTGCTTCTTTAAGGTTGCCTGTTGCTGTTTCCGAAAGAGCTATGTAGAACTTTATTATAAGGTTGTCGGGGTATTTTTGCCTGAATATTTCGAATATCTCTTTTGCTCTTTTGTAGTCGTGCAGATGGTAGTAACAGTAGCCCTGCATCATCTTTGCATACTCAATATCTTCGTTTATAGTCAGTTCATATTCGAAACACTCCAACGATTTCCCGTATCGTTCTATCAGGTAGTATATGTGCCCCAACTGTTCCCAATAGAATGTTGAAAATGGTGTTTCGTCGAGTAAAATGTTATATACTTCTATAGCTTCGTCGATACGTTGCAGTTCGATGAGGCTTTCTGCTTTTATTTCGAGCAGGCCGCGGTGCGATGGACGTGCCTGCAGGGCCTGTTCTGCTATTTGCAGTACCTCCTCTGCAAAACCGCAATCGAGCAAAATTTCCAAGGCATCGTATGCCACTTCATTATATGGCTCTTCGCGTTTAAGTATGTTGCGGGCGATGCTGCGCGACGCCTTGAATTCCTTCATAGCCAATAGCACCTCGGCCTTAAGAAGCAAAGCGTCGTCGTCATTTTCGGTGTTAAGCGTCTCTATCAGTTGTAATGCCTCTTCTGCCTTTCCGAACGATAACAGAATTTTAACCTCCATCTTGGTTATTTCGCTGTTCTCGGTATGCAGTCTCTTGGCGTATCGGTACACCTCTTCGGCCTCGTTCATCTTTCCGATGTAGAGGTAATACGAGAGAATATCGCTTAATTCATCTGTTTCGAAATATGAGCAGATGCCTTCCGATTTCATCTGCTCATATTTTTTGTATAGTTTACGAAATTCTGCCGAATCGAAGTATCCTTTGGCGTAATCCATACAGAGTTCTTTTCTGTTTTTATTTACCCTTTATTTTACTCCATGTATCCTTGAGTGAAACGGTGCGGTTGAAAACAGGATGCTCGGGAGTGGAGTCGGGGTCGATGTTGAAATAGCCGATACGCTGGAACTGCAGGTATGACATCGGCTGCAGGGTCGCTGCATATTTTTCTATGTAACAACATGGCAGTATCTGCAACGAATCGGGGTTAATTATCTCTTTCATTGCTGTAAGCGCATCGCACTGTTTCTCTTCTCTTATTGCAGCCAACTCGTCGCGTGGGTTCTCAACCTTCCACAAACGGTCGTACAAGCGAACTTCGGCCTGTATGCTGTGTGCGCAACTTACCCAATGAAGTGTGCTCTTTACCTTACGGTTCGAGTCTTTCTCACCGGTTTTTGTGTCGGGTATATATTCACATAGCACCTCGGTGATATTCCCATTCTCGTCTTTGTTGCAGCCTGTACACAATACAATGTAGGCATTCTTCAAGCGTACCTCACGTCCCGGAGTCAGTCGGTAGAAACTTTTGGGTGCATCTTCCATAAAGTCGTCGCGTTCAATCCACAACTCACGGCTGAATTCTATTGTATGCATGCCTTCTTCGGGCTTTTCGGGGTTGTTCACGGCCTGTAGCTCTTCCACTTTGCCTTCGGGGTAGTTGGTTACGATAAGTTTTACAGGGTTGATTACTGCCGATACGCGTGTAGCACGTGTGTTAAGATCTTCTCGTATAGCCGATTCCAATAACGACATATCGTTAAGTGCATCGAACTTGGTGTAACCAATCTTGTCGATGAAATTGCTTATTCCTTCGGGCGAGTATCCGCGACGGCGTAAACCGCATATTGTAGGCATGCGTGGGTCGTCCCAACCATTTACCAATCTCTCCTTAACAAGTGTGAGCAGGTTGCGCTTGCTCATAAGCGTGTAGCTTAAATTCAATTTATTGAATTCGTGCTGGCGCGGGCGGTTGTCATCGAGTTCCTTACCCTCCTTCACCCAGTCGACAAACAAATCGTATAGCGGGCGGTGGGGAACAAACTCCAATGTGCACAGCGAGTGTGTTACTCCTTCGAAATAGTCGCTTTGTCCATGTGCAAAGTCGTACATGGGGTATGCTTTCCATGTATCACCGGTGCGGTGGTGAGGAGTCTTTACTACTCGGTAAATTATGGGGTCGCGGAAGTGCATGTTCGAGTGCGCCATATCTATTTTTGCACGCAATACCATGGCTCCTTCGGGAATCTCTCCGCTGTTCATTTTTTGGAACAACTCGAGGCTCTCTTCAACAGGTCTGTCACGATACGGGCTGTTTGTTCCGGGTTGTGTAGGCGTGCCTTTCTGCTGTGCAATCTGCTCTGAATTCTGTTCGTCGATATACGCCTTACCCTCTTTAATAAGGCGTACTGCAAAATCCCACAACTGCTGGAAATAGTCTGATGCATAATAGACATTTTTCCATTCGAAGCCAAGCCATTTGATATCCTCCATTATGGAGTCTACATATTCTGTCTCCTCTTTGCTGGGGTTTGTGTCATCGAAACGCAGGTTACATATTCCATTGTATTTTTGTGCCATGCCAAAATCCATGTGTATTGCCTTGGCATGTCCTATGTGTAGGTAACCGTTAGGCTCGGGCGGGAATCGGGTTTGCAATCGTCCGCCGTTCTTGCCGTTCTGTAGGTCGTTTACAATAGCCTGCTCGATAAAACTGAGGCTTTTCTTCTCGCTTTTTTCAGTTTCGTTTATTTCGGTCATTGTCTGTATCTGTTTTGTTTGCAGATTGCAAAATTAGCATTTTTTTCCGATATACCGGTTTTTTATTTGATATTCTTGAACGGTAATATGGGTACTCCTTGGGTAACAGGCTCCTTTGTCATTGTTTTTTTAGTGAAAGGTGGCACAGATATCCCAATTTGTAGATATCGAGAAGGAATAACGAGGGATGCTTACCGGTAAGGTTACACCGCAGATAAGGGAACATAGCTTTCCAACATATTGCCACAACTTTGGTCAGATGCAGTTGCTTTATTCTTCGTGCATACTTGAGCAGTTTCGTTTCACCTATGCGGTCTTCTATGGTGAGCAATGTTTTTATTGATTCCTCTATTTTTGCAAGATATACGGCATTGCTTTCGAGTCCTGTGTGTCGCAACGGATTATCGATGTGCTTCACCTCTATGCCATGCTCACGTAATTTGTGCCCGAAGAGGGTGTCTTCGTAGCCGTACAGGAATATCTTTTCGTCGAACCAAATGGATGTGAACAAATTCCGGTCTATGGCAAAATTGAATGTTGTGAAATTGTCGTAAGGCAATTTGCTTCGTATTTCGGCACTTCGCCTTTTGTCGGCCCTTTTTTCATATTTGTAGCGCAGGGTGCAATCGTCCCATGGTAGTTCGTTGTCGTGATACAGGCCACCGCATACAACCTTGTATTGCTTTAGGATGTCGATGTATTTCGCAATAAAATCATCGTGTTCAACAACAGCGTCACTGTCTATGAACAGCAGGTTTACGTGTGTAGCTTCTTTTGCCAGAATATTTCGGATTCTTGCCCGACCAACGTTTTGCTGCATGGCCACTATCCGACAATTGGCAAGGTTACATAATTCTGCATTCAATTTCAATCCGCCCGGGGTTGAGCCATCCTCGCCCACTATAATTTCGAATGGGTATCCCGTTTGTTCGGCCTGCTTGTGCAGAGCTTTTACCAACTTACAGCAATCGTAATCTTTTGTAGGGATTAGAATCGATAACATCTGTTTCCTGTTTCTGTCGCGAAATTGGCAAGAATTGGCGAGAATTGCAAAATTATGTTCTTTTTTTTACAAAGCTTTTTATAAATTTGGCTGTAAATATAATTGTATACAATGGTGCTTATATTATCCATAATTTATGAAAAAAGTATCTGCAGCTCTATTCATACGATAAAAATTTATTACTGCTATATAATTGATAATTAATGAATTACCCCCCCCGAAAAGATTTTTGTTTATCTGTTTGATTTTTGATAAATGTTTTCCTAAATTTGCCTGACGGTTGAATTCAAAATATTAGAAGCTGTTTTAATTTCTTTCGAAAAAGTTTATTACATTATCCGCGAGTTGTGCTTGCCTTTTTATGTTCTTTTTTGCCTGTTTTTCCCTTTTTTGCGGTTACATAGCCCGCTATGCGCCCTTAAAAAATGAAAAAACAT
>JAFTUV010000006.1 GCA_017466065.1 Bacteroidaceae bacterium | reverse complement strand
TTGCTGGATGAGTACATTATGCGACATTATTAAGCGCGAATTACCTCAACAGGGCGCGCCCTGTTGAGGTAATCCATCCTACTTTTTGTCCAATAAGAGATTTTTAGAGTGAAATCATCCTACTTTTTGTCCACGTTACCTTTCTTTTTGTTTATAACAGCAATTATGGCACTGCAATTGCAATAAAACAAATTACATGAAAAAGCACATTCTAACATTATCTCTGTGCGCTCTGCTTTTCAGTTCGTGTGGAACAAGAATGAAAATTAGCGATGTAACCTACCAATCGGTGCGAAACAAAGACGAAGCATTTAATGTAACACGAGAAATTCCCGATAGTGCAAAAATTTATATCGATTACAGCATCTCCGAAATGGGGATTTTAACAGTAAACATTAAAAACCTCACCGATGAGATAATGATTATCGACCAAACAAAATCGTTCGTTGTAAATTCCGATGGAACATCCACCCCCTACTATGACCCCACTGTTAAAACAAAAACAGTCACCGACCTTTCTTCGAACCAAGTGGGCGGTTCCGTAAATCTTGGAGCCGTCGGAGGAGCTTTGGGTGTCGGAGGTTCCATCGGACAGATACTTAACGGAATAAATGTAGGCGGTTCCACCACAAACGGACAATCAGTGGCAAACACCACATACTCTGTGGAGTTGCCACAACTAAATATAGCACCAAAAGGACGTATTTCTTTAAAGAAACTCGGGATAAGCAACTTGGGATACATGTTTACAGAATCTGTTGCGACAGAAAATAAAAGCAAGAAAAATATCATAAATACCAATTACACTCCGACAAATAGTTATTGCACATTCAGCGTATGTATATCCTATTCTATCGATGAAGGCAAAACTTATCAAAAACTTATTTCCGATTTTTATGCAAATTCCATAATTGACATCCCTGTAAAAAATAAAGGTAAAACAAATGAAGCTCTCCGCGAACTTATAAGAAATAAAAGTAATTACAATAACGAACCTTATTGGCTTCTAAATTTTAAAGCAAACAAGGTTCCAACAATGAAAAACTATTACAATTCTCTTCTATATAAATATAAATAACAACAAAAATGAAACTTTTAAGAACCATATTGGCAATAACGCTATCATTAAGTATAATATCCTGTGGCAAATACAGAAGTGTAATTGTACATGGCAAACCCGGAACAACTATACATTATGCGGACAAAACATACCTTGGCACAATAGGCAGTAACGGCACTACTAAAATAAAACTTGATAACGATGCTGCTTTTCAAGCCTTTCTCTTATCAAAGGGCGCAAACAGTAATGAATACCATCCTTTCGCCACCGAATACAAACGAAATAACAAAAAAGGTTGGCTTGTTGGTTCAATGATTATAACATTGCCCTTAGGTTACCTAGGTGGATATCTTATAGAAGTATTTTACAGAAACAGTAATTACTATTTTTTCAAATACCTCAAACACCAAACAACAAACGAAGATTTAATTCCCAATGCAAAATAGAAAAACGGATGGCAGCTTTGTTCGACTGCCATCCGTTTTTATTAATATTAGCTATTCCTTTCTAATCATCTCACCATCACCTTCTCACCACCAATCAAGTAAATACCCGCAGGCAGATAGAAAGTGTAACAACCATCGACATAAGCCTCGGCAACCTTGCGACCCATAATATCGTGCACAAGCACAGTAGCAGGAGCAGCCGTAGCAACCATCACGCCATCAGGCAAAATAGTAATCTTAACAGGCTTCTCCTCCATAATATCAACAATTCCCACCGTACCGATAGTATTCTCCATACCCTCCTTCTGATAGACACGCACCCAATCGAAAAGCGTTTCGTATGTATGCGTTACATCGGCATTTGCAGCCCACGAACCATTACCCACACTCTGATTAAGAATAATGTGGAAATTATCGTCAAACGGCCACTGCCCCTTATTCAGGGCATCCTGCGAAGAGGATTTATAATACTGCGCAACCTGCTTACCATCGACACGCCACACAAGTGAAGTTTCGTCCCACTCCAATGAGTATATATGATAGCGGTCTATTGCATTATACTCATTGTAGCTCGACTGCGGGTTACCCGTGTTTCCTAAATTATAGGTCCAGTTACTATGCACAGTGTGCCAAGCACGTTCCTGCGAATCTATCGCCTCCCAAATATCAATCTCACCATCATTAGGCCAACCACCCGACTGGTCCTCAGGCATCATCCAGAATGCGGGGAAGTTGCCGCTCCACGGATTGGTCTTTATGCGCCCCTCGATGCGACCGTATGTGAAGCCAAACTTGCCACTGCTCCAAATACCACCGGTAATCATAGGAACATTATCGGTCGAAGTGTCGGGATTGGGAATTGCGCGTGCCACCAGCTTGCCATCCTCAATGTAGATAACCTCCTCGCGGTCGCTCAACCATCTGTTCCAAGTTGCACTGTAACGAATGCAACGACTCCACCATTCGGCCGAGGGCTGTGTACCGTCGGCAGCATTAAATTCGTCGCTGAACACAAGATGCCACTCACTCTCATCGTTCTTCACAAACTCGGCAAAAATCTCAATCTCCCCATCGGCATACGCAGCAGGCAGAGTAATAACACCATCGGTGGCAGCAAGCACATCCTCGCTCCACTGCTTGTTGCCGTTCACATACTGCTCCCCTTTTATATTATGGCCGTGACGCACAACAATCTCCTGCGCCTCGAAGCCCGGAGCACCCGGCAACAACTGAAACTCTATTTGGGTGAACGGAGCGACACTCACGGGCAAGGCACTGTTATTTACACCTATAATACCACCGTTCAGCGTATTAAGGTCGAGCGGACAATCGCCTGCAACTATGTTTATGAGAAAATCCACCACCGTACCGCCGTTTGCAACAATATCTGGCGAACCTGCGGACGACACATTGTTAACATCGGCCTTTAAACGAACGCGATAGACTCCGGCAGGCATATTATCCGGAAGAGTGTAGAGCGGCAACGACTTTTCGGGAGAGGTTACCGCATCGCCCTCGCTATCCTTGCCATTATAATAGGTAAATGCCACCAATTCGCTCGAATAGGAAGGCACGCCCTCATTGTTCAACAACGCCGTAAACTTTCCATCGTTATTCAAGTCTACATACAGATAATAGTGAAGCCCCTCACGATTATCCTCCATCGACAGAGTTAATGATTTTGGTGACAAAAGCGAAAAGGGAGAACCGGTATAATCCTTATACACCTTGCCACCCTCTATTACCATATAATAATCGTCGAGCCCCACGGCAAGTGAGAGCACGCCATTATAGCCATCGGCTGCAACAGCCTCCTTATCGAACGAAACAGCATACCCCTCGCCCGCAACATCAACAGGTTTCTGCGCAAAGAGAGCCTCAACCTCAACATCGCCATCGACACACTCGGACGGCAGAGATATAATTCCATCCTCGCACATATATGCCGGGATATAATACTCCTCATACTGCTTCACGCCCGATTTTTCGGCCGCACCGGTAAGATTATGACCGTGACGCACACGCACAACATCGAGAATATATCCCTCGGCAGGGACAGCCCTCAATTCAAGAGGTTCCCCAAAAGGCACCGCAGAGGGCAAAGCAGAGCCATCGCCGGCAAGCAGGGTGCCATTCTCGGCAACAGCCGAGAGGGTTCCGGTGGCAGCGTGGACATTTATACGCACATCGCAAACAGCACCACCGTTCTTTATTATTCCGTTACCATCCTCGGTTCTTCCCGCCGGGTCTATCGAAGCCCAATCGACCTTGTATCGCATAAGATAAAAGCCATTGGCAAGCCCGACAGGCAGAGTAAACGACGGCGGATTAAGCACATTGGCATCCGACACCGAGGCACCGGTGCTGTTATATCCGATACCTGTGTTTACCACCGGCTCGGCATAAGAGAAAGCCATAATATCACTACCCTGCGGCACCGAACCATCGCTGTTAAGCTCGGCAGTGAAGGTACCATCCTGTCCGCAGTCTATATACACAAAACCATTCATCCAAGTACCTGTATAGCCAAACACCGGAGTGAGCGTTTCACCGGCCCTTGCCGTGAGCACCGCATCGTCTATTTTACTATATACTTTAAGGGGTGCAGGCAAATTTATTGTCTGATTGCCATCGGCCGAGCCATTCAGTGAAATGCTGTTCAAACGGCGGGAATTATGCGTGTATTCCTGCTCCTTGTCGAACACCACCGGATAATACTCCACACTCGTTGCACTCTTCGACACAAGCTGCATACAATCAATGTCGCCCATCCAACCCTCGTTATAAAGACGCACCACATTATTGCCCTTGTTGAGCGTTACATCCACATCGACAGTGCCCACAGCACTCCAATTACCGGCATTCGTTGTAACCTCAACAGGAGTGCCGTCGTTAACGCTCACCAGCATCTTGCGTGCCTCGCCCGACATAAACGAGAAACGCAGCGTATATTCGCCACCCTCCTTGCTGTACACATTGCGCCACTGCAAGTCATTCTCGGCACGACCACCGAGCCAACCTACCGCAATACCTCCCGAACAAGCAGCCTTTTCCACAGGCAGAGCCGTGCCATAAACCTCGTGGTTCTTTAATTCCTGATAGCAGGTGAGCCACGCAGTTTCGGCCTCATAAAGAGTGCGTTCAAGGCGCTCCTCGGCCTCCAACTTATAAATTCGGGTACCGTGTGCAGGCACAGTCACCGACAGCGATTCAGTGAACACACCCCTATCCTTCTTTTCGAACAAGTCGCGCACGTTCACCTCACCGGCAAGGTCAACCTGCGAGAAATCTACACTCATAGCAAGTTCCGCATCGGTAGGGTTATAGAAAGCCACCACACGCTTCACGCCGTTGAGCTCCTCAACATCCTTCACGAGCACATATGCGCCATTATCACGCTTCACCACATAGGCCTGCAAGCCAAGTACATCTTGGTCCACGGCAATAAGTTCCTTATTCTGCATCAACGCAAGAGCATTGCCTTTAATATCGTTAAGGTCGCAACCGATGAGCAGTGGCGAGCTCATCATACACCACATTCCAAAGTGAGTCTTATCCTCCTCATCGGTGAGGCCACGCCCCACCTCCAACATATCCATATCATTGTAACGCCCGTCGGCCGCATAAGCCGAGAGATAAAGACTCTGGCCAATTATGCTCTTTATCGACTCCCAGCCAAGATAAATATCCTCGGTGGTGCGCCAAGAATCGGCAATCTCACAAGCCCAAGTACCGGGGAACGCCCATCGGCAGATGTTCCAAGTAACATCGGTGCGACCGGTATTCTGTATCGCCTCGTAAATCTCCTTGTAACGAGCCTCAACATCAAGGTCAAGCCCCTCGGAGTTATTGCCGGCATCGGCACCGCAATAATCGACCTTAATAAAATCGAAATTCAGTTCATTGAAAAAGAGGTTCATATCCTGCTCATCGTGCCCATAGAGGCCGACACCGATACCAATCGTGTCGCCACCCCAGAACGACGCACAAGTGTTGCGCCCCGCATCGGAGTATATACCCGCTTTAAGCCCCTTGCCGTGAATATAATCGACCAAAGGACGCAGCCCGTTGGGGAAACGTTCAGGGTGGATTACCAGCTTGCCATCCTCGTCGCGACCGCCCAAAAAGCCATCGTCGATATTTATGTGATTATATCCACAATCGGCAAAGCCGAGCGCAACCATAGCATCGGCCTGCGCCTTTATCACCGAGTCGTTAATCTGGAATCCGTAAGTATTCCAAGAGCTCCACCCCATAAGCGGAGGATTTTTGGCGACAAGCATACTCGTTGCCGCACAAAGCATAAAGCAAAGTATAAATTTTCTCATAATATATGTAAATAACTTGTTCGATACTATTTTTTGTAAAAATAGAAAAAAACAAGATAAATACCACTATAAGGAGATAAATTATTAAGCAATAATATTACACAAATTTGAATGTGGATGTTCCATTCTATCGCTGGAACATCCACATTCAAACTTATTACATTCTCTTTACTGCTTGAACCTTATATAGCGGCTCTCGACAGGCTCGCCCTCCTCGGCTGCAAGGTCTTTGAGATAAAGAGTATCGGCATCTATACTCATCTCAAATGTTTTTCTCACCGAAGTCTGTGAAGAATCACTGTTGAAGATGAAACGGATATTCAGCAACGAATCCTCGCGCCACAAAGTCTTGCAATAGAAAGTGTCGGCAACGAACACAAAGCCGTTGTTATCCTCGGTGAACATCATTTCCCACTTACTATCCATTGCAGGCTCCTGCTGCACCCACATTCCCCACAGGGGGTTAATAACAGGCTCTTTCTCACTCTTGTTGTTACCACCGCAAGCTGCAAGCAGCAACAATGCCAATATAAATACTACCGTTTTTTTCATAATCAACTATGTCTTTCGGCCAATTCGCGTTCAACATCTTCGAGTGTAAAACCCATCTGCTCATTGAGCACAAGCAGGTGGTAAATGAGGTCGCACGCCTCATAGAGATAACGATCCTTGTTACCGTCGATAGCCTCAATAACTGTTTCCACAGCCTCCTCACCCACTTTCTGGGCAATTTTGTTCACGCCCTTGTTAAAGAGCATTGTAGTATAGGAACCTTCGGGCATTGATGCGTGACGGCCCTGAATAACCTTTTCGAGCTTGCGCACAAAGCCCTCATTCTCGGGAGTATCGAAACAACTTGTGGTGCCACGATGACAGGCAGGGCCGTAGGGCTTGCCCATAATGAGCAGCGTGTCGTTGTCACAATCGGGGTACATCTTCACAACCTCTATGAAGTTACCGCTTGTTTCACCCTTTGTCCATAATGCACCGCGCGAACGGCTGTAAAAAGTAGCCTTGCCCGTTTCTACTGTCTTTTCGAAAGCCTCACGGTTCATATAAGCAACCATCAGCACTTTGAGTGTGGCATAATCCTGCACAACCACGGGGAGCAGGCCATCGCCGTTCTTCGATAAATCAAAATCGGAAAATTTCATACTATATTCTATTTTATTCATATTTATTAGAAGCAATTAGAAGTTGTTTAAATTTATGTCCTTGAAATTTTTATAGGTCTTTTTTAGGATGTTTTTTCATTTTTCAAAGGCGCATAGCGGGCTATGTAACTGCGAAAAAGGGAGAAACAGGCAAAAAAGAGCATAAAAAGGCAAGCA
>JAFTUV010000064.1 GCA_017466065.1 Bacteroidaceae bacterium | reverse complement strand
GGGAGGGAGCGACCAAAGAGCTGCACTCACTCAATCGAGTGTTGCTCTTCTTTTTTCCCTGCTGTTGTGTTCTTTTCCGCTCGACGGGAGGAGTGGTCTCCCCCCTTGCCGCTCGGGCGTTCCCCGACCGATGATTTTTAGGGTCAAAAATAGGCAAAAAAGCCCCCCTAAGAAAGATAATATAAGAGATTTACTTATAAATAATTGATTATCAGTATATTTACAATTTTAAAAGGTTTGCTTTTTCAAACTAAAAGGTTTGCTTTTTCACACCTTTTGGTACTATTATTTTAAACTATATGTTTTGTTTTTATCAAATGTTTTGGTACTAAAAAAATAAACCTTATATTTGCGGAAGTTTAATAAAAGTAAACCAAAAAGTATGGCAAAAAAGGATAGTGTAACAAAAGAACAAACCGTCAGGTATGAAACATGGGTGAATCCAGAAACAGGCGAAGCCCGAGAATTTGCAGTCGTAGATAAACCCTATCAGTCTGATTATAACTTCCATAAAGTTTGGTTGAATGACCTTGCGAAAGTTATGGGGATTCTTGGAGGTGCGAAAATTCAGGTGTTCAGTTGGATTCTTGGTGAAATAAATCCGTTTTCCAATGAAGTAAGCTTCAACACAGCTGAAGCTATGAAAGCGGCCAAAGTTGGTCGAAATACCGTACTGGAAACAGTTCAGCTACTCATCAAAGCGAACTTCATGAAAAAAATAAGAAGTTGCGTCTATAGAATCAACCCTAAAATGTTGGTCAAAGGTAGTCATAACAGACGGGTTGGAATCATGCTGAAATATGACGAATTACAAGAGCGTCAAATGAGTTTGCCTTTAGAATTATCAGAAAATTGGGAGGACGACCACAATGCTTAAAATCATAGAATTATTAGACAACAAAAACGGGGTGGCTATGACTTTTAGGGGTACGGAATCTTCTGATTTTTTATTAGCCCAAAAGATTTTCAGACATACAATTTCCGCAACTCAATGTGTGGAAAGTTCTTTTGGCTTCAATGAAAACTTTGAAGAAGTTCCAGTTTTCAGATATCCCAAAAGTAGAACTATCTCGCTTGTTTACAGTAAAGAGTTTGGAAGATATGCCGCCACTTGGCCGAAAGGAAAACAACACTCGATTGAGTGAGTGCAGCTCTTTGGTCGCTCCCTCCCGAGGGAGGGCGGGGGGTGGTCAAATAAATAACCGCTGGAGATGGACATTCCAATTCACTCCAGCGGTATTTTTTGCAAACTCTCGCATATCGGTCGTTTGCTCTTTGGTCGGTACAAAGGTATGCAAAAGTTTTGGCATCTCCAAACATTTCCCTACCTTTGTGCAAGGTTTTTAGGCAACTAAAAACGCACACGAGGACCTTGCACGGTTTTTTGTGCCCAAAAACCCTTTGCAAAGTCCGTGTGGCAGGGAAATCCCTGCACCCTCAATCGTACAAAAATGGAAAGCAAGAAAGGAGCTACATCAGCCAACACGCAGAAAGCCAAAGGCGGCTGTCTGCAACACAATCGCCGAACCCAAATGGCGGCGAATGTTGACCCGTCACGCACCCACCTGAACACAGCTTGGGAACATGACCGGATAAAGAACCTGGCATCAACCAGGTCTCTCATCCGGAAAGCCGAAAAACTCTACACTAAGAAAACCGGCCAAAGGTGCCAGGCATCTTTTGCACCCCTCAAAGAAACATGTGTCGTCTGCAAAGATTCCACCACCATGGAACAAGCTATGGCCATAGCTCGAAAGGTGGAGGAACAGACTGGAGTTGTCTGCCTTGGTATCTGGATCCATCGGGATGAAGGCCATGCACGCAGCCGCTTCCATCCTGATGAACCATACCAATGCAACAATCACATCCACATTCTTTGGGATTGCCAGAACCCCAACACTGGCAAGGCTATCCCTATCAAGAAACAAGACTTGAGAGACATGCAAGATATAGCGGCCGAATCTCTCGGCATGCAGCGAGGCAACCCAGCAGAACTGACTGGACGGAAACACATCGCATCCATGACTTACAAAGTGCAGCAGCTTGAAGAGGAAGTAAAGCAACTCAAGAAGGAAAAAACTGGGCTTGTAGCCAAAATTCAAGATGCCTGGAAGTGGAAAGGCAGAGCAAAAAAAGCAGAAACCGATTTGGAGACCGAAAAAAAGGCTCACAAAGAAGATATCGCCAAAGCTAATAAAATCCTCGCAGAAGCCAAAAAAATGGCTGAGAACGCAGAAAAACGGGCAAATTCAGCCGAAATTTACGCTTCCACCCTCAGCAAGGAGAAAGAAAAACTATATCAAGAAAACAGACGGTTGTCCGTTGTAGCACAGCACTGGAAGCGAGAGTACGAAGAAACAATAGGGAAAGAAAGAGGCCAAGATGAAGCAAAACGAGGCCGTGGCCGCTGATTCTACCCTACAAATCCAGACCTGATACACCCCACCCCCCGCCCTCCCTCGGGAGGGAGCGACCAAAGAGCTGCACTCACTCAATCGAGTGTTGCTCTTCTTTTTTCCCTGCTGTTGTGTTCTTTTCCGCTCGACGGGAGGAGTGGTCTCCCCCCTTGCCGCTCGGGCGTTCCCCGACCGATGATTTTTAG
>JAFTUV010000063.1 GCA_017466065.1 Bacteroidaceae bacterium | reverse complement strand
TGAAGGTGGTTACGTCTTTTTGCTGTGTCATCCATCACCTTCGCTCGTTTTGAAATGCATTTAATTTCTGTTTGTCAAGGGCGACGGATATTTTTTGATTTTTTTCTATTTTGGGGCTTGACTTTTTATAGTTAGTCTTTTAAGTAGATTTTTTCTTTAAGCGTTTATCCGCTTTCGCTGCGAGCTTTGTGCCTACACTCTGAAACATTTGAACCAGAATAATAAGTAACACAACCGCCGCTATCATAATTAAGTATTTATATCGGTAATAACCGTAGTTGATGGCGATTTTTCCAAGACCACCGCCACCGATAATACCGCTCATTGCTGAATAACCAAGAATGGTGGTAATGGCAATAGTGGCATTGGAAATAAGGGATGGTATACTTTCCGGTATCATTACCTTCGTAATGATCTGTAAGGGAGAAGCACCCATGCTCTGTGCCATTTCTATAGTATTAGGGCTTACCTCTCTGAGACTGCTCTCCGCAAGTCTTGCAACAAAGGGAAACGCTGCAATCACAAGAGGTACGATGGAAGCAGTCGTACCTACCACCGTTCCAACGATCAGTCGGGTAAGAGGAAAGACTAAAATCATCAAAATCAAAAACGGTACTGACCGGAGCAGGTTGATGATTACATTGATGGTTTGTAACAACCACTTGGGAAGAGGTAAAACACCACCTTTTTCTCCGACAACCAACAGAACGCCCAACGGCAAGCCTATAAGAACGGAGAACACTGTTGCGAGAAGTGTTACATAAACCGTTTCCCAAATTGCTGTCAAAAATTCGGCTTCAATGATTCGCCACGCTTCACTCAGTGTCTCGAGAGAGAAAAGTTCGTTAAACATTTACCTCCACCTCCTCTGCAAGTACGTCCGGCGTATCGGTAAGATACTGAATAGCTGTATTAACGATCCTATCATCGCCGGTAACGCCGAGTAACATAGAACCGTATGCCTTGCCGCCGATACTTTTTGTAGAGGCATAAGCGATATTCGCTTCAATACCTTTTTCAACTGCCATTCTTGCAATGAGCGGTGAGCCGGTAGCTTCGGCACCGTTGAAAATAACACGAATGAAACGTTGTTCGGATTCGCCCACGACCGGTGAATCGAAATTGCCTTCGGGAAACACAAGACGTCTGGCGGATTCGGATTTCGGATGTGAGAACACCTCCGTAACCTCGCCTTGTTCAGCCACCTCACCATTATCCAAGATAGCAACATGCTTACAGATGCTCTCCACTACACTCATCTGATGGGTGATGATAATAACCGTAATACCAAGCTTTTCATTGATACTGCGTATCAGTTGCAAAATAGAGTTGGTAGTTGTCGGATCGAGAGCGCTGGTAGCTTCGTCACAAAGCAATACTTTAGGATTAGTCGCAAGCGCACGGGCAATGGCAACCCTTTGCTGCTGCCCGCCGGAAAGCTGTGCGGGATAGGCTTTTGCTTTATCACCAAGTCCTACTATATCCAGCAGTTCAAGCGCTCTTTTTTTGGCTTGCGTCTTACTTTTGCCTGCAAGTTCCAACGGAAAACACACATTTCTCAGACAGTTCCGCTGCATAAGAAGATTAAAGCCTTGAAAAATCATGGTGATATCTCGGCGTACATTTCTCAAATCTCTGTCGGATAATTCGCAAAGGTTAACACCGTCAATTTCAATTGTGCCGTCAGTAGGATGCTCCAGCATATTAATACATCGCACAAGGGTACTCTTTCCGGCACCACTCATTCCGATGATTCCGAATATATCGCCGTCCGGAATTGATATAGACACATTTTTCAGTGCTTCCACTTTACCGTCGGCAGTATTAAATTGTTTTGATAAATTTTTGATCTCTATCATAATAGCCTCCGGTATTTACCCGGCAGAACAGGAACGCTCTGCCGGGCAATTTCTGTCTTATTCTTTAATTGCATCAAGAGATGTCTGCTTGCCACCGTAAATACCGAGGGGTTCAACGTGAATCTGTGCAACAGAAACGATGTGCGTTCCGTTTTCGGCATTGAAGTCATCAAGATACGGAGTGTGCTGGAAGTAGTTTGCGTCAACTTCACCACTCTCAACTACATTGTTAGGCTGAACATAATCGGTAAACTCTTTAATTTCAAGGGTGATATTCTTTTCGGCTAAGATAGTTTTTACAACTTGGAGGATCTCAGCATGAGGAGTAGGAGAAGCAGCAACCGAAACCGTTTTTCCGGCAAGAGCAGTATAATCGACAGAGGAATCATAGCCGTCAGTGGTATTATCTACAACAGATACTACTGCTCCATCATATTCAGAAGCAATGAAGTCGGCCACCTGTTTACTTTCAAGAGCGGCTTTGAGAGCCTTGATGATATCAGAGTTTTCGTTACCTTCCTTTACGGCGAGAATATTACCGTATGCAGAGGAAGAACCTTCAAGACCAAGTGAATCCTTTGTGGGATTGAGATTTGCTTCAATCGCATAGTTGGAGTTGATAACTGCATAATCAACATCCTGAAGCACGTTGGGAAGCTGTGCTGCTTCTACTTCCTTGAATTCAATGTTATGGGGGTTCTCTTCAACATCGAGAGGAGTAGCGGTAATGCCGGCACCGTCTTTCAGTTTGATGAGTCCTAAATCTTCAAGTAGGAGCAATGCTCTTGCTTCGTTGGTGGTATCGTTGGGGATGGCAATGGTTATTTTATCTGAGTTATTACCGCATGCGGCAAGGGAAAATGCTACTGTAAGTGCAAGAACTGCAATAAGTACAAGTGAAATTATCTTTTTCATGGTAGTTATCTCCTTTTATATATCTTATGAAATGATTACTTTACTGTGTCAAAGCCACGCTGCAAATCGGCAAGGATATCGTCAATATGCTCGGTACCGATGGAAAGGCGGATGGTGTTGGGCTTGATACCCTGATCTGCCAGTTCTTCTTCGGTAAGCTGGCTGTGAGTAGTGGTTGCCGGATGGATCACAAGGCTCTTGGCATCGGCAACGTTGGCGAGCAGAGAG
>JAFTUV010000005.1 GCA_017466065.1 Bacteroidaceae bacterium | reverse complement strand
GATTAAGAACGCAATTATCTCTAACCCCGCCGGTGAGCAGCAGAAACTTGCCGAGTACACAGGCTGGATTACCGTTACCGATGGTGTAACAGGCATCGACTTTATCACAGCCGATGGTGCTGCAAGCAGCAACGGTGCTATTTACGACCTCCAAGGCCGCAAGGTTACAGAGACCGTTAAGGGTGGCATCTACATCAAGGATGGTAAAAAATTTGTGGTTGAGTAAGAGCAAAGGTTGCAAGTTTACTTGCAAGAACTTTGCCGAACGTAAACAAATTCGCCGAAGGCAAGTTCATTGCAGAGTAATAGACTGTAAACCTTAATAAATAACGTACCTCGGCTGTGCATCAAGCACAGCCGAGGTTGTTTTTTGCTCTTCTCTCTCTTCTTTGTTGGGCAGACACATCGGTCGGCCCCTACGCTACGTTGCGGATGTGTGTAAAAAAAAGAGATTGCTTAAATGGCAATCTCTTTTTCTATTTTTTTAGCAATCTCGACAAACTCTTCGGGTGTAAGTTTAAGTTTGGGATTGGTGAAGAGCATGTCTTTCTCACTTTGCATCGGCACCAAGTGAATGTGGGCGTGAGGGACCTCTAATCCCAACACTGCCTGTCCCACTTTTATACAGGGGAATGCTTTTTTAATGGCGGTTGCCACTCGCTTGGCAAACACCTGCATTGCTGCAATCTCCTCGTCGGTGAGGTCGAAGAAGTAGTTAACCTCGCGCTTGGGTATCACAAGGGTGTGCCCTTTTGCAAGCGGGTTAATGTCGAGAAAAGCATAGAATTGCTCATTCTCGGCTACTTTGTAGCTGGGAATTTCGCCGGCGACTATCTTGCTGAATATTGTTGCCATATTGCTCTCTGTTTTTAGCAGTCGATGCTTGTAATTTCGAACGATAATTTGCCTTGGGGTACGGTAATCTCGGCAGTGTCGCCCACCTTTTTGCCCAAAAGTCCTTGTGCAATGGGGGTTTTTATGGAAATTTTGCCCTCACGCAGGTTCGCTTCACTCTCGGGAACGATGGTGTATTGCATTGTGGCTCCGGTCTTGATGTTTTTCAAGCCTACTTTTGTGAGCACCTGCACACTGTCGGCATTCAACTTCGATTTATCAATGATGCGTGCTTCGGCAATGAGGCGTTTAAGCTCGCTGATTTTCATTTCCAACATACCCTGCGCCTCTTTCGCTGCATCGTATTCCGCATTTTCCGACAGGTCGCCTTTGTCGCGTGCTTCCGCTATCTGGCGCACTATTTCGGGACGCTTACCCTCCAATTCCTTTAAATCGGCTAACAGTTTATTGTAGCCCTCTTCGGACATAAAACTCATAATTGTATCTCTTTTTTAAGGTTTTTATAAAATAGTAAAACAAAGGATTCCAACACGAGTGCTGGAACCCAATTTGTGCTTCATTTCTTTGCAAAGATAGCTCTTAAAAACTTAAAAGCAAATTAAAAAAGGAAAATTTTAATTTTATATAAGTTGCTTAACATCTTTTTTTTATGCGTGTTACTCGTTTAACAGTTCTTGAATGGCCTTTTCTAAATCTTTTACTTGGTTGTCGCGGTAAACAATTTCGTTGTCCTTGTTTATAAGATAGTAGGTGGGCAATGTGCTTATGTTGTAGAGCAACAGATTGTTGGAGGCTTGTCCGTCAGCGTCGCGCACGCATATCCAAGGAAGGTTCTCGGCCGAATTGCTCCAAAAACTCTCGTTGCTGTCGAACGACACCTGATACACTTCGAGCCCCTTGTCGTGATACTTGCTGTATATGTCGCGCAACCCTACATTCCTGCTGCTTATTCCGGCGATGCTGTAAACCGTGAAGTCGAGCAGCACCACTTTCCCTTTGAGCGAACGCAGGCTTATTGTGTCGCCATCAATGTTCGGCAGTTCAATGTTGTAAAGTCCAATCTTCTCCACCTCTTCGCCGGTGATGTCTATTGTGTCGCGAGGAACAGCCGGGCGGGTTGCCGCCATTCCCTTTGTCGCGACATTATATAAATGTAACGCGCGCGTTGCGTGCGGGTACGACTGATGCAACGGCGTTGCCACCGCAGCGAAACAACGGCTGTCGAAACGATTGCTTGTGGGCAGATAGATGGGCTCGCCGTTTATGCGCAGAAACAGGGCATAGTAGGCGGCGGCCTTGTGGGGAGCGGTCGCTATATATTGAGTAAAAATGTTTCTTTTGAACTCTCCTATAAGGTTGTATATTGTTTCCCTTGTTTCACCTATTGCGGGAGTGGTGTTTGCAATGAGGTTGTTCACCTGCTGTTGCAGTGAACGTTCAAGCTCTATCAGTTCCTTTATGCGCAGGCTCTCGGGCGACCCTTCGATGCGGCAACTGTCGGCAAAGTGCTTGGCATTTGCGGTAATCTCTATCGTTTCGGTCGAATCCACGGCAAGGGTGATGCGTCTGCCCCCATCCTGTAAATTGAGCGCGTAAAAATCGTAACATTCGGGGCGAGGCTGCTCGAATGAGAAATTTCCGCTCTTTCCCAGCCTCACGGAGTCTATTCTCTTGGTCCTGTCGATGCCTATGTGCGACAGATAGAGCATTCTGCCGTCGGCCTCCTCAATGTTCCCCTTTATGGTAAAAACGGGCTCCTTTGTGCAGGATGCAAATGAGGCAATGAGCGCAACTGTCATTGCCGATTTAATCAATTTTATGCGTAAATGGTTCATAATATTTAAAAAACAGATGCAAAGATAGAGAAAATATAGAAAAAATATATATCTTTGCGAGAATTAAGAAGTTTTAAAACGTATTTTAACGAATAAAAAAGATGAATGTTGTAACAAAAAATGTGGCTTTACCCGATGGCCGCATAATCACTATCGAGACTGGAAAACTTGCAAAGCAAGCCGATGGCTCGGTGATGTTGCGTTTGGGTAACACAATGCTGTTGGCGACCGTGTGTGCAGCAAAAGACGCTGTTCCCGGCACCGATTTTATGCCTTTGCAGGTTGAGTATAAAGAGAAGTATGCGTCGTTCGGACGTTTCCCCGGCGGCTTTACAAAGCGTGAGGGCAAGGCTTCCGATTATGAGATTCTTACCTGCCGTCTCGTTGACCGCGCTTTGCGCCCCTTGTTCCCCGATAATTACCACGCCGAGGTTTATGTGAACATTGTTCTCTTCTCGGCCGATGGTGTTGATATGCCCGATTCACTTGCCGGCCTTGCAGCTTCGGCAGCACTTGCAGTGTCGGATATTCCCTTCGGCGGCCCCATTTCCGAGGTTCGTGTCGCACGCATCAATGGCGAGTTTGTGGTTAACCCCACATTTGCACAGCTCGAAACTGCTGATATGGATATTATGGTTGCCGCAACATACGACAACATAATGATGGTTGAAGGTGAAATGAAAGAGGTTTCAGAGGCCGACCTGTTGGAGGCTATGAAGGTGGCTCACGAGGCTATCAAAGTTCATTGTAAGGCCCAGATGGAACTTATGGAAGAGGTTGGCAAGACCGTTAAACGCGAGTATTGCCACGAGGTTAACGACGAGGAGCTCCGTGCACAGGTGCGCGAGGCTTGTTACGACAAGGCCTACGCAGTGGCTGCAAGCGGCAACAACGACAAGCACGGCCGCGCAGCTGCCTTCGATGCGATAAAGGATGAGTTCAAAGCTCAATTTACCGAAGAGGAACTCGAAGAGAAGGGTGCCCTCATCGACCGCTACTACCACGATGTAGAGAAAGAGGCTATGCGCCGTTGCATTCTCGACGAGGGCAAGCGTCTCGATGGTCGCAAGACTACCGAAATCCGCCCCATCTGGTGCGAGGCAGGTTATCTTCCCGGCCCTCACGGCTCGGCAGTGTTCACCCGTGGTGAAACACAGTCGCTCACAACAGTGACACTCGGAACAAAGCGTGACGAAAAGATTATCGACGATGTTATGAATCAGGGAACCGAGCGTTTCTTGCTTCACTATAACTTCCCTCCCTTCTCGACAGGAGAGGCACGTCCGCAGCGTGGTGTAGGCCGTCGCGAGATTGGTCACGGTAACCTCGCTTGCCGCGCCCTCAAAAATATGATACCCGCCGACTATCCCTACTGCGTGCGCGTAGTATCGGATATTTTGGAGTCTAACGGTTCTTCCTCTATGGCTACTGTTTGTGCAGGAACACTTGCGCTTATGGATGCCGGTGTTAAGATAAAGAAACCTGTGTCGGGTATTGCAATGGGACTCATCAAGAATGCAGGTGAAGAGAAATATGCAGTGCTTAGCGATATTCTTGGCGACGAGGACCACTTGGGAGATATGGACTTCAAGGTGACAGGTACCGTCGACGGAATCACCGCCACACAGATGGATATAAAGGTTGATGGCCTCTCGTATGAGATTCTCGAAAAAGCATTGAATCAGGCGCGCGAAGGCCGTATGCACATTCTCGGCAAAATAACCGAGTGCATCGCCGAGCCCCGCGCCGAGCTTAAACCCCACGCACCCCGCATCGAAACTATGCGCATTCCCAAGGAATTCATCGGTGCCATCATCGGCCCCGGCGGAAAAATCATTCAGGGTATGCAGGAGGAGACCGGTGCTACAATCTCTATCGAGGAGGTTGATGGCGAGGGTATCGTTGAGATTGCAGCAACCAACGGTCAGGCAATCAACGATGTGCTTGCAAAAATCAAGGCAATCGTGGCAATCCCCGAGGCCGGTGAGGTTTACGAAGGCACTGTCCGCAGCGTGATGCCTTATGGTGCATTCGTTGAGTTTATGCCCGGCAAGGATGGCCTGTTGCACATCTCCGAGATTGATTGGAAACGCTTTGAGACAATGGAAGAGACCGGCATTAAGGAAGGTGATAAATTGCAAGTGAAACTTGTGGAGATTGACCCCAAGACCGGTAAGTTCAAACTCTCTCGTCGTGCATTGATTGAGAAGCCCGAAGGCTATGAAGAGCGTGAGCGTCGTCCCCGTCGCGAGCCTCGCAAGCCCCAAGCATAATTTAATGAAAAGCCGCTGAATTTTAGATCAGCGGCTTTTTTGTAATATGCTTTTAAAAAATATTGAATTTCCGGATAAAAATAATGCACATTGTGTAACGAGGAAATTGAGATTTTTATATCTTCGCACCAATAAAACTCAATAAAAATATGAGAAAGATCAGAGCAGCCATCGTTGGTTATGGCAACATAGGAAAATATACATTGCAGGCCCTCATTGCGGCTCCCGACTTTGAGATTGCAGGAGTAGTGCGTCGTTCGGGTGCCGAGAATTGTCCGGCAGAGCTCGAAGGCTACAATGTGGTTAAGAATATTCGTGAGCTTGGCGAAGTGGATGTGGCAATTCTCTCGACCCCCACTCGCAGTGTCGAAAAATATGCAAAGGACATTCTTGCACTTGGAATAAACACCGTAGACAGCTTTGATATACATTCCAAAATTGTGGAACTGCGTCGTTCGCTCACCGAGAGTGCGCAGGCCGGCAACGCCGTGTCGATAATATCGGCCGGTTGGGACCCGGGAAGCGACTCGGTGGTTCGCGCCCTTTTGCAGGCAATAGCTCCCAAGGGAATAACCTATACTAACTTCGGCCCGGGAATGAGTATGGGGCACACTGTGGCCGTCAAGGCGGTCGAAGGCGTTAAAGCGGCTCTCTCTATGACAATTCCCGTGGGTACCGGCATTCATCGCCGTATGGTGTATGTGGAGATTGAAGAGGGCTACGATTTTGGACAAGTGGCCGCTGCGATAAAGAACGACCCCTATTTCGTGAACGACGAAACACACGTTATAAATGTTCCCTGTGTCGATGACCTGTTGGATATGGGACACGGAGTGAATCTCACCCGTAAAGGTGTGTCGGGTACCACACAGAACCAACTGTTCGAGTTTAATATGAAGATAAACAACCCTGCTCTTACTGCGCAGGTGCTTGTGTGCTGTGCGCGTGCCACAATGCGTTTGCAGCCCGGTTGCTACACTATGATAGAGGTTCCTGTGATCGACCTTCTCTATGGCGACCGTGAGGATTTGATTGCACATCTTGTATAGCAGATAAATGGTTGCAGATGCAGCCTCTACACACAAAAAAATATCCCGAAGCTCGCGAGCTTCGGGATATTTTTATAAAGATGCCACGGTTGTTATTTTACAACTTTTGTGAGGCTGTATTTTACAATAGTCTCGTCAACGGTTGCGCTCTCAAAGAAAGTGCGACTCTCCTCTGTAACGTTCATAGTCTTTTTGTCTCTGCTGAATATAACACTGCAAACAATGTGTTCCTTTGCGGTGGTAATTCTTAAATCACCTGTTGTCGGTTCGTAATTGTATTCAAAAGGAGTCTGACCTTCGCTGTGGTATACCATACCTTCGCCATTGCTGCTGTACTCGTAATAAATGTCGCTTACAGGAACTTCGCCATCCTCTGTTATCAAGGTTTTGTTACCCCAAGTACCGATAATGGGCGATTCTGCTGTTGTGCTGCTCAAATAAACAAATACTTTGCTTATGTTTGTTACAAGTTTGCCGCTTTCGGAAGATTTCGTTCCGCAAAGGCTTATAAAAAACTCCGATTTTGCAGTGAGGGGGAATTTGATTGCAATATCATAGAAGTTAAGGCCGGCCGCAGTGCTTTTCTTAACAGCTGCAACCTCGTAATATCCATAAGACTCCTGTGTGCTGATGTCATTGACTCCTATATAGAACTTGTCAAGTTCCAAGTCCGATGCAACCTCTATGGTTGCGGTCTTGCCGGCCTCGGAGCTTATGTTGCTGGGGTAAACGGTTGTAAGGGATTTATCGACGGTGTTACCGGGTATTACGCCGTCTATGTAGTTTGCACCATCAATAACGAAGTAACTTTGTGCCAAGGTGCTCACAGATGGAATGCCGCCGATGGGGTAGGCTGCAAACTCTTCGTCGTCGCCACCGCAAGAGGTGAACCCGATAGTAGTGAATGCTGCGAAAAGCGCAGGGAGCAATGTGTAGATAAGTTTCTTTTTCATAGTCTGTTATGTATTTATAAATAGTATATTCCAAATTTAATTTTGTAAAATTAAGACAAAAGGATGAGAAAATGGATATTGCTATATTAAAAAAAGTTAAACAGCGCGTTTGCGGTAATTGTTCGGAATAAACTGTATGAATAGATTATAGACATAAATAAAAAAGACGGAGAAGGCTTGGTAGTTTCTTCGACAAGCCTTCTCCGTGTTAATTGCTATGTTACCTAATTATAGCGAGTAATATATACCGAATTCCAATGTGTTACCATTTATGTCAAAGCCAAATCCGGGCTCAACAGGTAAAACTTCTTCGGGTATATCTTCGTCGGCATTACGATAACCGAGGAAACCAAGGTGGGTCACAATGCTGAAATTCTTGTTAATGGCAATGGAAATACCGGGCTTGACACCAAGGCCGAAAGTTGTACCAGAATCTCCGTCTTGAACCTTATAGTAAGTAAAATTCATGCAGGCGTCGGCAAACAGACTTACAATTCCTGCTTTGTAAATAGTGTAACGTGCGTATGGGTTTACTCCAAAGCCGTGCATCTTGCTGCCATAATCGCTGAATGAATATTCGGCTGTGCCACCGATTGAAATTTTATCATTCAAATTATATCCAAATTCAGGCGCAAATTTAAAGGTTTTTGTGTCGCTGTTGTTATTGTTCCAACACCCGATGTTGCCACCTACATAAATTTGTGCGCTTGCAACAATTGCTGTTGCCATAAAAACAAAAGTAAATAGAATCTTTTTCATAGTAATAAATTTTATTGGGGTTAATATGTTTATTTAATTTTTTTGAAGAAATCTTTGCAATATTCTATGTCTGCTTGTCCTTCATCTACCAACCAGCACTCTACCAATGAAATTACCTCTTCCGATTCAAAAAAGACATAGTAATCAACAACTTCTGCATCGTATGTAAATATCATTTCTTCCGAAGGTATCATTATAAGTTTGTTTATCACAGGGTCGAAAGTGTATGTGCCTTTCATCTCTTTTATGTAGTAGCTAGGATCGACTATTTTCATATCTCCGTTTGAGTAGAAAATTATTTTCTCTCCTTCAGACCCTAGCGGATCTTCGCTAGAGCTTCCAATGAATTCCCAAGTTCCCACAATTGCCGAATCGCTGAAAGGCCATAATCCGTCGCCGTCGTCGCCACATCCCGTTAAATTAACGCACATTAATACTGCTAAAAACAGATAGCCGACTGTCTTAAATGTTTTTTTCATAATACTGTTCTTTAAATAATTAAGTTTTGTATTCGTAAACGATTTTTTGCAAATGTAAATTAAAGGGAGTAGAAATTACCCCCCGCAGTTAAAAATAGTTAAAATAATATAATGGATGCAAAATGAGGGTAGTGTAGTGCTTGTGCAGTTTGTGCTATTGCCGGAAATGAATATTAATTAAGGTATAGAGTTTTTGGTCAATGTATATATTGTTGCTTTAAAATTCCTAATTGGCAGTGTTATAGGCGGATATTTCATCTATTTTTATTATTTTCGCGACCGGAATTTAAAGAATGGTTATTATATGAGTGAAAATAATCGAGCCTCGTTTGGAGGCAAATTAAGTGTGGTGCTGGTGGCTGCCGGCAGTGCAATAGGGCTTGGAGCAATATGGCGTTTCCCCTATATTGCAGGTAAGCACGGTGGTGCAGCGTTCTTGTTGGTGTTTCTTTTAAGTGTTTTTGCCGTGGGAATTCCGGCGATGCTTGCCGAGTTTGCGGTGGGGCGTCACATGAAGAAAAATGCAGTAGGTGCTTTTCGAGATTTATCGAAAAAATGGAGTTGGCTGGGGTATAATGGCGTGCTTGGCGCGTTGCTAATTTCGGGCTATTATTATATTATTGCCGGTTGGTCGTTGGAGTATATGGTAACCTCGGCAACCAATATGCTCTACTCTTCTCCTGTTTCATTTACCGAACAGTTCGATGCGTTCCAAGGCTCGTGGCGGCCACTCTTCTATGCTGTGATGTTTATTCTTCTCACCCACTTTATAGTAGCGCGTGGAGTGGAAAAGGGCATAGAGAAGGCTTCGCGCATAATGATGCCTGCGCTGTTTATTATACTTATAATAATGGCGGTGCGTGTGGCTTTTATGCCCGGTGCGATAGAGGGCTACCGCTTTTTCCTTTCGCCCGATTTTAAGGCGGCGTTTGCGCCCGAAACTATTATGATGGCAATAGGGCAGGCTTTCTTCTCGCTCTCCGTGGGAATGGGCTGTATGGTAACTTATGCCTCTTATTTTAAAAAGGATAATAATCTTGTGCAGACTTCTTTCAATGTGGCACTGCTCACGTTGCTTGTTTCGGTGCTTGCCGGTCTTGTTATATTCCCGGCGGTGTTCAGCGCAGGATTGCAACCTGCCGAGGGGCCCTCGCTCATTTTTGTCACCCTGCCCGAGATTTTTAAGGATATGCCTTTGGCTGCATTGTGGTCCACAGTGTTCTTCCTGTTGGTGACACTTGCTTCGCTCACCTCTACAATCTCCTTTCACGAGGTACTCACAGCCTATCTTGCCGAAGAGTTTAAATTGTCGCGATGCTGGGCGGCGCGTGCAGTGTCTGCTGTTTCCATATTGCTCAGTGTGCTCACCCTCTCGCTTGTTTTTGATATTGACTTTTTAGGAATTAAGGTTGCCGGTGCCACTTTGGTAGATGTGTTTGACTATCTTACTGCAAATATTCTTATGCCGATAGGTGCAATGTTTACCTGTATCTTTGTATCGTGGTTTATGAAACGCTCCTTTATGAAGGAGGAATTGAGTAATTGTGGCGCAATAAAAAGCCGCATTGTCCCGGTGATAGTCTTTATGCTGCGCTACGTTACTCCGCTGATAATACTTTATATATTTTTCAGCAATCTTTGATTGCCTTGCAGATAGAATAAAATTTGGCAATTATATATAATTTTACACCAATAGAAAACTGATAAGAAACTGTCATTTCGAACGAACCAACGGTCGACGCCCGTAGGGGCAAAAGTCAATGTGAGAAATCTCAACAATGCTGATATCCAGATTTCTCGTCGCTCCGCTC
>JAFTUV010000062.1 GCA_017466065.1 Bacteroidaceae bacterium | reverse complement strand
TCGTCGGTGAACACGTAGTCAATGTCCTTCATATTGTAGCAGTTGCCGCAGATCTTGCGGTTCCGCTTCTGCACCTCGCGCCAAGCAAGCAGCTTTTCTTTCACCGTGTCGGACATGGGAAAGCTCCTATAGCTCGACTTGGTCTTGGTGCGGTCGGAGGCAATGATGAGCGTTTCGCCGTCCACACGCGCCTCTGTGACCGTGTGGTTGATGGTGATCTTGTTCTCCTCAAAATCAATAGCTTTCCAGCGAAGTCCAAGCACCTCACTTCTACGCAGTCCCAGCAGAGCTGTGATGTAGATGAGAAGCCCCAGCTTGTGATCCCAAGATTTCTCGATGAGCAAGGCGAGCTCCTCCTCGGTGTACGCCGAGCCTTCAAAGCGCTCCGCACGGGGCGGGTCAACCTTGTCGGCAGGATTGTTGGGAATGAGATCCATTCGATACGCGTGCTTGAGAATCTTGTGAAGCAGCGCGTGCTCGTGTCTGACCGTTGTTCCCGACAGCGTTTTCATCTCGTGGAGATAAAAGCTCTGCAGGTCCTTGGCTTGCACGTTGGCAAGTGCCAAATTCTTTTTCTCAAAGTAAGGAATGAACTTCTTTTCCACCGTAGTCTGATAGCCTCCGAAGGTGGTAGGCACGACGGTGGTTCGCACCACCTCAAGCCAAGCCCTCATAAAATCGGTGAAAAGCATCTCTTCGCTAAAATCAAAATAGTCGGTGGGAGCCTTCGGCACAACAAAGCTTTTGCGAAGATGTGATAGCATTTCCTCGGCGCGTTTCTTGTTTCCTTTCACGGGAAGTCCCGTGGCTTTCCATATTTGTTTTCGTTCGCCTGTGTAGTCGGTGTAGCTGAGTACACAGTAATAGTGTCCGTCTTTTTCTCGCAGGTGTCCTGCAATCATAAATAACTCCTTTCTGCACTTCTGCACATATTTCGGACTTTTCTTTATTGGAGTGGCTCCATTATACAAGAAAATTTCTCTCCCGTCAAATGTGCGATTCCGCGTTGTGTTTCTTTTTGAGTTCGAATATAGGTTTATATAAAACTTCGTCCCCGCGTGAGACGAAGTTGTTTTCTTATTCAGCCTCGTGCCATTTTGGCACGAAGAAATGTGTCTCCAACGGAGACGAATTAATTGTGCTCCGGTGGAGCATAATTTTAACTTCTGCACCGTTGGTGCACAAGTGAACCTCTCCACCAATGGAGGAGAAGTGGCAAACTTCCCATCCATTGGCGCGGAAGTGAACCTATGTGCCGATGGCACACAAGTTATCGGCTTCGATCATCCTTGCGCGCGGGTGTTTTTGCCTGCAGCTCGGACGATTTCGGCTGTGTGTTTTTGAGTTCTGCTTTTTCTTTTGGCGAGAGAAAATACTCGCGCTCCAACTTTTCACGGCGCATTTTTTCTTCGGCTTCCACCATTTCGCGCATCACACCTGAGCGTTCAAGAATGTTCTTGATGTCTGAGATCTGCCGCCGCAAGGGCTTCATTTCTGCCGACAAGGCGTGAATTTCTTTCTGCACTTGTAGCTTAATTTCGGGATCGTTGCAACGGCGAATGCTGTTGTAAAGGTCCTTTCTTTTTCGCTCAAGTGCCATCAGCTCGCGTTCGGTTCGCTCCAAAAACGCGTCGGCATCCTCTTTGGTGTTGATGTTCTCTTTGCCCATCAGTACCGCTTGGCGCGAATACATTTCGCATTTTCGAGTCGCTTCTCGCATTTCGGGAGTGATCGGCTGGTACTTCGGTGCGGGATCGTTTGGCGTGATGAGGTCGGGACCTCCCAAGAGATAGACAAAGGTCAGCACGAGCGTGAGCAAAGGTCCGAAGTCTTGCTCGGGCGCGTACAGCCAATGCTGCCTCGGTGGACGTTTTTGATTGTGAAAGTTGTTGCTTTTGACTTTACCAACGTATGAAGCGTAACCGCAAAGTCCTTTCCAGTAATTCGCTTCAATAGTTTTGTCGATGGAATCGAGACTATAACCCTCTCCAAGATTATAGATTCTCGTCCATTGTTTTCCGTCCTTCGGCTTGATCTTCGGATATTTTCCTCCCTCGTTGCGATCAAACTCATAGCCCTTGTCCCGAAGGTGCATAATAAAATCGCTCCAAGTTGGTGAGATCTTTCTCGCTTCATCAATCGCCCAGCGCATCAAATTATACCGCGTAGGCTTGCCCGCCTTCTCATCAAAGTAGATGTTTCTCGGCGTGTGACTCTTCGGATTTTTGATGACCGACAGATCATACTTCAAGCACAGTTCGTCCGACGTTTCACGCAAACTATAATAATTTACAAAGCCGCTGTCGATCTTTTTGCCGTC
>JAFTUV010000051.1 GCA_017466065.1 Bacteroidaceae bacterium | reverse complement strand
TTGCTGGATGAGTACATTATGCGACATTATTAAGCGCGAATTACCTCAACAGGGCGCGCCCTGTTGAGGTAATCCATCCTACTTTTTGTCCAATAAGAGATTTTTAGAGTGAAATCATCCTACTTTTTGTCCACGTTACCTCTTTTTGCAACTTTTTACATTTTTTTTCAAAAAACTCTCTACTTTTTTGTTATTCAATTTTATAATCATTACATTTGGGAAGTGATAAGTAAAATTGTTTAATAAATAATTTATACGAGATGAGTTATTTGCGATTCGAAAAAACGCTGATGACGAACTTGGAAGAGTCGTTGCAGAAGGAGATTTTGAGGACTAACCGTTCGGGTGCTTATCATTGCTCGACTATTGTCGATTGCAATACCCGTAAATATCACGGTTTGTTGGTTGTGCCTATCCCTCAGCTCGATGATGAGAACCACGTATTGCTATCGTCGCTCGACGAAACGGTGGTTCTGCACGGTGCTGAATTCAACTTGGGATTGCACAAGTATAACGCCGACAATTTCAGTCCCCGTGGCAACAAATATATTCGCGAGTTTGCCTGGGAGCGTGTCCCCACCACCATATACAATGTGGGAGGTGTTTGGCTTAAAAAAGAGAAAGCCTTTGTACATCACGAGAACAGAATTCTTATTCGTTACACTTTGTTAAAAGCGAATACGGCAGTAACATTGCGCTTGCGTCCTTTCTTGGCGTTCCGCAGCGTGCGTGAATATACTCACGAGAATAGTATTGCCAATCGCAGCTACAAAGAGGTTGAGAATGGTATAAGTATGCGTATGTATGCCGATTACCCCGACCTCTATATGCAGCTCAACAAGAAGAACGAATTTGTGTATCACCCCGATTGGTATCGCGGAATCGAGTATGTGAAGGAACTTGAACGTGGTTACGATTTTAATGAAGACCTGTTTGTTCCCGGATATTTCGAGGTTAAGATGAAGCCCGGGGAGAGCATCGTGTTCTCGGGCGGAGTTTCGCCGATGACCACCCGTACAATGAAGGCTGCGTTTGAACACGAAGAGGAAATTCGTGACCCGCGCGACAACTTTATGCACTGTATGCAGTGTGCGGGCAACCAGTTCTTTAACGTGCAGGGTGAACACATCTACATTCTTGCCGGTTATCCTTGGTTCAAATGCCGTGCTCGCGACCTCTTCGTGTCGTTGCCGGGCTTGGCTCTTGCACAGGGACACTACGATGAGTTTGAAAAGGTTATGAAGACTGCAAGCATTGCCATCGACGATTTTATAAACGACAGAGTGAGCAATGTGAAGATATACGAAATGGAACACCCCGACGTGCTGCTGTGGGCAGTGTGGACACTGCAACAATATGCCAAGGAGTGCAGCATCGAGGCTTGCCGCGATAAATATGGTGCGCTGTTGATGCAGATTTACGATTTTATCCGCAACAACAAGCACAACAACCTGCGTGTGATGCAGAATGGTCTTCTTTCCACCAATGGAAAGGACAAGGCTGTAACTTGGATGAACTCTACTGTGAATGGCCGTCCTGTGGTACCACGCACCGGCTATGTGGTTGAAATAAATGCCTTGTGGTACAATGCGCTTGTGTTCATACAACAGATGGCCGAACTTATGCACGACCAGCAGGTGCTCGATTCGCTTGTGCGTCTGATTCCGCTTGCAGGAAAGGCCTTTGTGGAACTCTTCTTGAACGAACACGGCTACCTGTACGACTATGTCGATGGCGATTATGTCGATTGGAGCGTTCGCCCCAATATGATATTTGCGGTGGCTCTCGATAATTCGCCACTCGATTCAAAGCAGAAGAAAAAAGTGCTCGACACTGTAACACGCGAGCTCTTGACACCTCGCGGTCTGCGTTCGCTCTCACCCAAGAGCGTTGGTTATAATCCCAACTATGTGGGCCCGCAGATACAGCGCGACTATGCCTATCATCAGGGTACAGCTTGGCCTTGGTTGGGTGGCTTCTACTATGAGGCCTATCTGAAAATCTACAAGACAAGCGGTATCTCATTCGTAGAGCGTCAGATGGTTGGTTTTGAGGATGAAATTGTGCAGCACTGCGTGGGCTCAATCCCCGAGGTGTTCGATGGCAACCCGCCGTTCAAAGGCCGTGGTGCCGTGGCGTTTGCAATGAACGTGGCGCAAATTCTGCGAACAAGCCAGTTGCTAAAACAGTATGAATCTAAATTGGAGGGATAAGCGATATGAAAGTATTAATGTTCGGTTGGGAGTTTCCTCCTCACATTTCGGGAGGACTCGGTACTGCAAGCTACGGACTTACAAAAGGCTTTGTTCAACAAGGCGATGTAGAGATTAAGTTCTGTATCCCCAAGCCCTACGGCGATGAGGATAATAGCTTTTTGAGAATCGTCGGAATGAACTCCGTACCCATCGTATGGAAGAATGTCGACCGCGATTATGTGAATTCACGCATAGGTGCGGTGATGACACCCGAAGAGTATTATCGCTACCGCGAGCACATATATGGCGATTTCAGCTATATGAACACTAATGACCTTGGTTGTATGGAATTCGCAGGCGGTTACCCCGAAAATCTGCACGACGAGATAAATAACTACTCCATAATCGCGGGTGTTGTTGCCCGCAGCGAGGAGTTCGATATTATTCACTCGCACGACTGGCTCACCTATCCTGCCGGTATTCACGCCAAGCAGGTGTCGGGCAAGAAACTTGTGATACACGTTCACGCTACCGACTTCGACCGCAGCCGTGGTAATGTAAACCCCACCGTTTACGCCATCGAGAAGAACGGAATGGACAATGCCGACCACATTCTGTGTGTGAGTGAGCTTACTCGTCAGACGGTTATTCATAAATATCATCAGCACCCCGATAAGGTTTCTACTCTGCACAATGCGGTAATCCCCTTGGAGAAGGATATTCTTGATATTGTTCCCAAGAAGATACCCAACGAGAAGGTGGTGACATTCTTGGGTCGTATAACAATGCAGAAGGGTCCCGAATACTTTGTCGAGGCTGCTGCAATGGTGCTCAAACGCACAAAGAACATTCGTTTCTGTATGGCCGGTAGCGGTGATATGATGAACGATATGATACGTTTGGTTGCCCAGCGTGGAATATCGGACCGTTTCCACTTCCCCGGCTTTATGCGTGGCCGTCAGGTGTATGAATGTCTTAAAGCCAGTGATGTGTATATAATGCCGTCGGTTAGTGAGCCGTTCGGTATTTCGCCTCTCGAAGCTATGCAGTGCGATGTGCCCACGATTATCTCCAAGCAGTCGGGTTGTGCCGAAATTCTCGACAAGTGTATAAAGACCGACTATTGGGATATTCACGCAATGGCCGATGCCATCTACTCTATTTGTAACAACGAATCGTTGTACGAATACCTTAAAGTGGAGGGCCGCAACGAGGTTAACAATATCACTTGGGAGAACGTAGCCCTTAAACTGCGTAAGATATATGAACAAGTAATGGGTTGGTAAAATTTAAAAAACGACGAATAATATGAAAACAATTTGTTTCTATTTCGAGATTCATCAAATCAGACAGTTGAAACGCTATCGTTTCTTCGACATAGGTAGTGACCACTACTACTATGATGATTATGCAAATGAGAGTGCAATTACTGAAATTGCCGAAAAGTCCTACATTCCTGCATTGTCGACAATGCTCGAAATGATTAAGGAGAATGATGGTGCCTTCAAGGTGGCCTTCTCGGTGTCGGGCGTGGGATTGGAAATGCTCGAATTGTATGCTCCCCAAGTTATAGAACTCTTGCACGAGATTAACAAGACCGGTTGCTGCGAGTTCTTGTGTGAGCCCTATTCACACGGTCTCTCTTCATTGGCATCGCGCGAGGTGTTTATGGAGGAGGTTCAGCGTCAGAACCGCAAGATAAAGGAGCTCTTTGGAAAGAAACCCAAGGTGTTGCGTAACTCCGGCCTTATCTATTCGGATGAGATTGGTGAAATGGCAGCTTCTATGGGCTTCAAAGGTATGCTCTCGGAGGGTGCGAAGCACATACTTGCTTGGAGAAGCCCTCACTTTGTGTACAACTGCGCCGCAGCTCCCAATCTTAAATTGTTGCTACGCGACTACAAACTGTCGGACGATATTTCATTGCGCTTCTCTAACCCCAAATGGAGCGAGTATCCTCTCTTTGCCGAAACTTATGTCGATTGGATTGCTTCTCTGCCCGAGGAGGATGAGGTGATAAATATCTTTATGAACCTTCACGCTCTTGGCGTGTCGCAGCCCCTCTCTTCGCACATTTTGGATTTCCTTAGAGCTATCCCCGCTTGTGCAAAAGACCGTGGCATAAGTTTCTCTACTCCTTCGGAGATTATCGACAAACATAAATCTGTCGGTCCTCTCGAAGTTTCCTATCCCCTCTCTTGGATGGACGAGGAGCGCGATGCAAGCTCTTGGTTGGGTAACACTTTGCAGCGTGAGGCATTCGACAAGCTGTATAGCCTTGCCGAGCGTATCTCGTTGTCGGACGACAAGAAACTGAAACAGGATTTCGACTATTTGCAGGCTGCCGAGAACCTTCGCTTTATGACTACAAAGCAGAATGGTATTATCACCGAGCGTTGCATATATGAATCGCCTTACGATGCATTCACAAACTATATGAATATCTTGGGCGACTTTATGGCCCGTGTGCGTGCACAGTATCCCGAGGAGATTGACAACGAGGAACTTGGTGCATTGCAGCAGATGATAGAGAATCAGGAGGTTGAGATTGTTCAGCTTGAAGCAGAAGTTGAGAGCCTTAAAACAAAGCTCGCAGCGAAGGCTAAACGTGCTGCAAAGGCCGAGGCTGAGCCTGCTCCTGCAAAGGAGGCAAAGCCCAAGAAGGCCGCAAAAGCAAAAAAAGAGAAATAAACCTCTCTTCACCATAACCTAAAAATGGAAGCCTGCGGGCTTCCATTTTTTTATTGTAGCAACGGCTGGACCGTGGCTGTGTAGGTAGTATTTTAATAATTGAACTTGCTGTATATTACCTCCACGGGAATAGTGTTGTTGGCTCCGCCGTGCAGTTTTACATAGCTCATTTTTGTGTAGTGGCTCACCTTGATTACCTTGCCGTTGCTGTCGGTGGTAATTTCAATAGGAATAAGAACTACCTTTTCCCAATCGGCATCGGCCTTGCCTGCTTTATATTCGTTGTAACAGGCTTTCACAAGTTCCGAGATGTTGTTGAATGTGTATCGCTGGGTGTTGCTTGTGATAGTGGTGTAGAATGATGTCTTGTCGTCGCACACCTTGTTTTTAAGGAAGAATTCTTCTATATCTTTCTTGCGCACCATCAATAAGTTGGTGGATGGGGCAAAATCTTCGTTCTCGCTTGTGTTGTAGCAGCCGAATTCTATTTTTACGGAGTTGAGTGTGTCGCCGGCACATTCTGTCATAATTTCGTCGATGGGTAATTCAACTTCTGTAAATATTCCGGCCGGAGTTTTCAAATAGGTGTGGTCGGTGTTGTTCACGAGGCTGTTTAAATCGCCATTGTCGAAAATGTTGAGCTGCATAATTTCTTTACCCGAGTAGAAGGGGGAAATGAGTGTTTCTATCGAGTCTTTCTCGCCGGTGCTGCTTGTTATGTAGTGGCGGAATGCTACTTCGAGGCGTGCGCGATAGGCGCTGATTATGGTTCCGTCGCCTTGTGTGCATTTTGCATATATGCCTTTGAATACATTGTTTATGAATACCTCGCTGTTTGCAAAGTCGGCAGGTGTGTTGTAGTATTGCTTTACGATGCGGTCGCCAATTTCGTTAGGAAGCTCTATTTCGATGTTTGTGGCATATTCGTCGCTCGACAGGGAGTCGGGCTGTGAATAGTCTTTTGCACTGAATACTTTTGTGGCAATAGGTCCTTTGTCGGGGTTGTAGTATTCTTTAATGTCGATGTTGGTGTAATAGTCCTCTCCTTCGGCAATAACGTTGTCGAGTTCGTATATTTCGCACTTCATTGCGTTGTTCTCGTCGCCAACGAAACTATCGTAATATATGCGGAGTCTGGTGAAGTAGGAGGTGTTGTCGATTACTCCCTCCTCGGGGAATATGAGCCCGTAGCCGCTGGCAAATTGCGTGGCAAAGCCGGCCGAGAATGTAGTGCCTGTCTCGGGCTCGGTGTATCGTCCCAGATAGAGCTGGCTGGCGTTGTTCAGTATGGCGTTGTTGGCGTTGAGCGATGTGCTTGTCGCTTGAAACACTTTTTTACCGGCTGTAACAATGTCTTTGTCGGGTATTATGCTGCTTCCGATTGTCTCGGTGTTATCGTCGCAGCCAATGAACGCTATTGTTGCAATGGCGGCAAACAGAAATAATTGGAAGTTTCTCTTCATATAGTCAAAAGCCTCTGTGCTTAAATTATTGTATCGTAGAAGTTGTTGGTGGCCTCGTGGTGTTCCTCTTCTGTGGGCTTGGGAAGCACGGGCTTGCCGATAGATTTTGCATACTCGATGAGTGAGGGCGATACGTTGTCGCCTTCCACTATTATGCCGTCGCAGTATCTTATGGCGAGCTTGGCAAGTTCCTCATACGAGGTGGGGGAGGGGGTTCCTTCGAGCAGGTCGATGGTCATATCCTTGTGGAGGGCTTTTTGCAGGAAGCCCTCGGGGAATGGGCTGTTGAAATTGTCGTCGTAAAGTGATATTACAATCTTGGAGTCGCGGAACGAGGGCTCTTCCTTGTATGCGCTTTTTACATATAGGGGTACGAGTGCCGATATCCAGCCGTGGCAGTGGATAATGTCGGGGCACCAATTCGATTTCTTTACAGTTTCCAATACTCCGCGTGCAAAGAAGATTGCACGTTCGTCGTTGTCGCTGTAATCGTTGCCTTCGGCATCGGCAGTGAGCAAGCGGTTGTGGAAATAGTCTTCGTTGTCGATGAAATAGACCTGCATACGCGCTGCTTGCAACGATGCTACCTTTATGATGAGAGGGTGGTCGGTTTCGTCAATGATAAGGTTCATTCCCGAAAGGCGTATAACCTCGTGAAGCTGGTTACGTCTCACATTTATGGTGCCCCATTTGGGAGTGAATACTCTTATCTCTTTTCCGCTGTCCTGTGTAAACTGGGGCAGATAGCGGCCTATGTTTGCGATAGTCGATTCGGGTACGAAGGGTGTAATTTCCTGAGTAATAAATAATACTTTGCTTGTTTTCATTTTCTTCTTTACTGTCTTTTGCCGAGGATGTTATACGGCTTGTGCAAAGTTACGAAAAATGCAGCATTGTAGCAAATTTATCCCCTTTTTTAAGCCTTTTTATGAGTAAAAAGAGCTTGATTTCCAAATGTTAACCTATTTTCACGTTTCGCTGTATGGTTGTTCGGCGGGTGGGTGCGCATTTGCTGCGGGTGTGCATTTTTTTCGGTATTTATTTCTTTTTGTGCATATTTGTTTGTTACTTTGCAGTCGCATTTTTGCGAGGCAGGTTGTGCCCGTGGTTTTATTTGTGACCGGGCTCTCGCAGGCTTTGAATTGAGAGGTTTTTATACTATTGAAAATCATTGTCGAAATGAGGATTATTCACACTGTAATCGAACTTAAAGAGGAACTTGGCCGTTGTCGTGCTCTTGGTAAAAGTATAGGGCTTGTGCCCACGATGGGGGCCTTGCACAAAGGACACGCATCGCTCGTGGAACGTGCTGTCGCCGAAAATGATGTGGTTGTGGTGAGCGTTTTTGTGAACCCTACACAGTTTAACGACAAGAACGACCTTAAAAACTATCCTCGTACTTTGGAGGCCGATTGTGCTTTGCTCGAAAGTGTAGGTGCTGCCATTGCTTTTGCTCCGTCGGTCGAGGAGATGTATCCCGAGCCCGACACTCGCGAGTTCTCTTTCGCGCCGCTTGATGCGGTGATGGAAGGGGCCTGTCGTCCCGGGCATTTTAACGGCGTTGCACAGATTGTGAGCAAGTTGTTCTATGCGGTGGAGCCCGATAGGGCCTATTTTGGCGAGAAGGATTTTCAGCAGTTGGCAATCATAAGGGAAATGGTGCGCCGTTTGAATATGAACTTGCAGATTGTGGGCTGTCCTATTGTGCGTGAGGCCGACGGGCTTGCGTTGAGCAGCCGTAATACTTTGCTCACAAGTGAGGAGCGTGAACGTGCTCTCACAATTTCACGCACCCTGTTTGCCAGCCTCGATTTTGCAAAGAGCAACACTCTTGCTGCCACAAAGGCGTTCGTGGAGAGGGCTATAAATGAGACTGAGGGGTTGGAACTTGAATATTACCAGATTGTTGACGGCAATACTTTGCAGCCCATCGAGGAGTGGAGCGACAGTGATTATGCTGTTGGCTGCATTGCTCTTTTCTGCGGGAAAATTCGTCTTATAGATAATATAAAATACTAAAAGGAAACTGCTTATGTTCCTGCAAATGATAAAATCCAAGATTCATTGTGCTACCGTAACCGAGGCGAACCTTAATTATATGGGCAGTATCACCATTGATGAGAATTTGATGGATGCGGCCGGAATGCTCGAAGGGGAGATGGTGCACGTTGTGAATAACAATAACGGCGAGCGCATTGTAACCTATATTATAAAAGGAGAGCGTGGCTCGGGTGTTATCTGCTTGAACGGTGCGGCGGCTCACAAGTTTAGCCCCGGTGATGTGGTGATTATTATGGCCTATGCTATAATGTCGCCCGAGGAGGCTGCTACCAATAAACCCAAAGTGATATTCCCTCGCAGGGGTACGAATATGCTCGATTGATAGAGTGTAATTTTTTTTTTGCACTTGCAGAGATAATAATAGAGGGTGACCCAAAAGTAAAAATGGGTTGCCCTCTTAGTTTTTCTTCATATATGTCCATTCATACCATCTATAAATAAAAATATAGCTATTCCTTTGATAAACATTGGAATAGCTATTGTTTGTTTGGAAAATGTTT
>JAFTUV010000050.1 GCA_017466065.1 Bacteroidaceae bacterium | reverse complement strand
TCCCGAACTGTCCCTCTCATAGAGGGACGAGAAATTTACTTGTAAATTTCGGAGGGAGTTTTAAAACACAAGCAACAAGGAAAATCCCCCTCGGTCTGCGACCACTCCCCCTTGCGCGCAAGTGGGAGAGTTTAAAGAAGAAAATGATAAAGGAAGAATATAGATGTTGACCCGCGACAACATTTCTTCGCGAAAATGTCATCCCGACAGAGCCGAGCGACGAGGGATCTCAAAAAAAACATCGTTGAGATATCTCAGTCGCTATACTTCTTCGAAATGACAAACAAGTGTAACATTGTATATAATCACCAAAAAATAAACATAAACTGCCCCACTTGTTTGTAATCAAGGGGGGCTGTCCGAAGGACTGAGGGGATTAAAAATCTAAATATTTTCACCGAGATTTCTCCCTGCGGTCGAAATGACAAGGTAAAAAAGAAGCGCAACTCCTCCACCACGGGGCGATCCCGAACTGTCCCTCTCATAGAGGGACGAGAAATTTACTTGTAAATTTCGGAGGGAGTTTTAAAACACAAGCAACAAGGAAAATCCCCCTCGGTCTGCGACCACTCCCCCTTGCGCGCAAGGGGGAGAGTTAAAATAAGAAGTAACCGCAAAGAGCAAGGGCGCACCCTGTGGGTGCGCCCTTGCAAATAATTTAATGGTTGATGCGTGGGTATTTACATATTCCCCCATATATTCTCCCAAGAACCACCAACATATTCGTTGGTACCTTGATTCCCGGAGTCACCACCTTGTCCTCCACCTTGACCATCCTCAAATTCGCCGCTAAAACCCTCCATAATTGAAGGGAACTGCATTTCAACAATATCCGCAACGGGTGTATTATATATTTTCTTTTTCATAATCGGAATCATTTAACAAATTTACTTCACCAATACTTTCTCACCGTTAACAATGTAGATACCGGGCTCGGTAATCTCGTTCAGGCGACGGCCTTGCAGGTCGAAGATACCCTCGACACCCTCGGCAGCAGCCTCTTCGTGACGATAATCATCCTCAATATCTTCAATACCGGTAGTCCAGCCGCCATCGAAGCGCAATGAGAGCGAGCCGATATTCTTAGCAACAGACTTGTCAATAACAATATACGACCTATTGGCATTCACATTTATGTGCTTACCTTGGTTATTATTACCGGTATTAGCACCCTCCGCAGTGTAGTTGTACCACACCCAATACATTTTAGCAATTTCCGAATTGCTGAGGTACATATAAACATTGCTACTTGTACCATAGGTGTCGGCAACGTGAACATACTTTTTGTAGAGCGAGCCCTCGATTTTAATTTTATCAACATCGGGGTCGGCCTTGTCGGCTGCATCGTCCACTGTGCTGCCATCGTAGTAGAACTTATATTCAGTTTCGAATGTCGAAGCATCGGCAAGTTTCAATATTGCAGGGGTGCAAGCAGGCAACAAGCGAACATTGTCGGAAGGCTCACCGTAGGACTTGAATGTAATGTGTCGGTCGGTGAGGTCTTGCCCTGCGCTGGGATAGAATGCGCTTATACCTGTTGGTATTTTTGCAGTGTAACCAAGCATCAACGAACCAAGGCCGTGCTTTGTGGTCTTTGTCTTGTGGAAGATTTTTGTCTTGTCGGCATCGGGCATTTCCTCGATGTACCAAGTATCGCCCTCGGCCGAGAGGATTACATTGGAAAGACCGAAGAAACAGCCACTGTTGGTTGTACCGTTTGAAATTGTGAGTTTCACTTTAAGGCTGCCGCCGATTGTAAAATCACCACCGGTTTTTACAATATCCCACACTTTGTTACAACCCTGAATACCTGCTGCAATATCAATATCGGTCGCGGAACCAAAATCGGTATAACTTGTTCCTCCATCGGTGCTGACAGAAACATTAATATTCCACTGTCTTGAAACTCTATCGTTGTTCTCCTGGTAGTTTTTACCACCGTTCAATGCGTGAATATGGAGGCCGATGTTATTGAACGAAGTGAACGAAGAGGGGAGGTTGGTGTATGTGAGTACAAGCTCAATGGGCTTGTCTACAATACTTGCACCATCGGGACCGTTATTGTTTCCGTTCACATTGGGACAAAGAATAGCATCAGTTACACTATTACCGGTTGACACAAATGCATAGTTCGATTCAATAGCAACACTGAACGGAGTGTTAGCCTCATCGTCGCTCGCCACAACCTCGTTAAACTCGTTGAATGCAGTAGATGTTACGCTTGCATCATCGGTGCCTGTGCGCTCGAATGTGGTGCTCACATAGCCATAGCTCATTGTGGCGTTGCTACCCACCAATGTAGTGTCGCCCATTGCTTTGTGGCGCAAGTAGGTTGTGCCGGTATTGTCGTTCAGGCGCACGATGCAACCACCCACGGGAGAGAGCACAATCTTCTCGACTGTGTCGTCATCATCGAGTTTCACACTGTCGGTTGCAAACGCACTTGTGTTGCTCTGTGTGTGCAAGCTGTTGAGTGTGAGGTTATCGTTGCGCAAGAGGTAGTCGCCATCTTGGTCACCATCGAAGAACCACACACAGTGGCTGTCATACTCGCCATTGTCGATGAGCGCGTCTCTTTGAACCATACTGTTCCAATCGTTTACTGCCACGCGGACATCGCTGTTGCCGTATGCGGGGCGGATGGTGTAGAACTTGCCGGGTTTCGGTTTGTTCAATACATCGGGCATAGGACCATCGTAGTTCTTTATAGCCTCGTATATCTCGTTGAAGAAGTCCTCGTCGGTCTTTTGAACACCGTTAATCTCAATGGGGTTGTCATATGTTGCCTTCTTGATATATGAAGCATTCTTGCTGATAACTCTGAACAGTGCCGCAAGTTTCTCGTTGTAGATTACACAATCGGAAGAGTTGTACTTTTCGAGCAATTGGTCGACGTGCTCGTCAAACTCCTTAATCTGCACAAACTGCCAGCTGCTGTTGTCGGCGTTACCTGCATCGCAGAATATCTCTTGGTTGGATGCAGTTACGTTTGTCCAACCGAGGTTTCTATCGTTGGCACCTTTGGCAACAATAGAGTAACCGGCGTATCTTTCGTTTGACGAGGGAAGGATGTACCAAGTGTCAATCTCGTCCTTTGTATCCACAGTAGCAGGGTCGCCGGCAGATGTATCCTGTGTTCTCCAATTGTAAGCCTTTATACGCTCAACACCTATTATATCTATCTTCACGCCATTGGCGGGCAACATAGATGTCAACTTCGTTATGGTATTGAGTGTTGCCATAGTATAGGTCACATTCCAAACGACACCGTCGGAGTTATAAATATCGAATGCTGTGTTTGTCGGCGAGTGTGTAATAACAATCTTTATGTTACTGCACTTGCCCACCGTGTGTCTCGATTTATGAGTATCGTAACCGTCATTGAGCTTTACAACAATTTCCTGGTCATCTTGCAGATAGACTTGGAACTCACTATTGTACCAAGTTAAACCGGGCGAGGTAGATGAAAGCAAGCAGGTTCCATAGGTGTTGAAGGATTCAAATTTATCGCCATAGAAATTATACTCGCACTCAATTCTCCAAGTTTCGTTGTATTTAAGGTCGAGCCCCGATACAATCGTCTGTTCACCAACACCGGGGTAGAAGTCCTCTTTGGAGAAGAGAACATCGTTCTTGCTCACAAGTGTGCTGTCGGGCTGCGCATAGTTGTGAACATCCACCTGCAAATATTCGTCCACAGTGAGAGCATTGTCGGCAATGAGGTTATATGTACCCTCGCCTATTGTTTCGGTAACCTTGCGACCCTCGAAGTAGAACATATGCTCCAACCCAAAATCCTTCTTGCCGTCGCTATCGCCGTCGGTTACTTGGTCGAGAGCCATACGGGTGGTGGGGTTGATGTATTTTGCATAATACTCATCCTGCTCGGTTGTGCCATCGGCAGCATATTTGCTTCTCACATTATATATGTAGTACCAATGAGGATGGTCGAAGTTGCCATTCTCGCCTATTTTGCCGGGGTCGGTAAAATAGGGCAACTCCTGTAATGCATACTCTATTTCGTGTGTAAGCATATGCACCTTTTGCGAGAGGTCGACAAGCTGTGCAATGGTGATTGCGTCGTTCCCGGAATTTGTAATAATGCCTTGAACGTACGCGAGGTATTTATCGACTTTGTCATTGTCAATTCCCGGTTGGTCTCTCTTTGCTTCGATGGCAGCCTTAACTTCGGCACCTTTTGTTGTAATAAAGTCGGTGAGGAGTTGCTCTGCTTCGGCATCATCGACCTCGGTAAAAGCCCACACGGCACCGCCATCTTCGGCATAGTAGGAAACGATGGAGTCGCCGTCTACGTGATTGGTGCACCAAGCGTCACCGGGGTTGTTGGTTGCATCGAGCACGTTAAGGCCTATGGTGTAACCTGCGAGGTCTTCTGCCACATTGGGCTGAACGTACCAAGTGTCGCCGGCCTCGTTCCACAGATTGGTGTTGGCACACTTCATTGTTGTTATTGCACTGCGGATGTTCACGCTCCAATACTCTTCGGTCTCTTTATCTTCGGTTTTTGTAAAGTAGAAGAGTGAGGTTGCATCGAATAGTGTGGGAGAGGCATCGGCAGCTGCCGGGATGAGGGACATCTTCTTGTCGCGTCCCTCGAATTTTGCGTAATAGACATTAACGCCGGCTGTCTGTATGGGGCCGCCCTCATCATCGCCGCCCATTTCAATATCACTGTCGGCCTTGCGCATTCCGGGTGCCTGCTGTGCTATCGATTGGTTGCGGATGCTGCGTATGAGGTAGAGCTTTGAACCGTCGGTCCAGGGAACAAAAGGATTGATACTGAGTTTAATTTCGAGTATATCGCAATCGTCAATTTCGTCGTAGTCAAATGTAACAACACCGTTCGCCTCACTCGCTTTACCTTCATCATCGGCTTTGTCACTGTTATTAACGAATGTAGCTAAATATGGGTGGTATTCAGGGTTCTGCAATGTGAGTGTCGCCTTTGCAAGCTCGTCTGCGCTTGTGAACATCTTGGAAAAGGGAAGAGTGTATGTCACGCCGTCGAAAGTAAAGACGGTGTTACGCTTCGTGATTTCGTTGGCGGTGAAAGTAATCTTCTTTTCGTTGGAGGTTACATCCACGGGTATGAACACAAAGTCGGTACAAACACCTTCTGCCACTGTTGCTGTCTTCTCAATCTCTTCTTCATAATCATCGCTCTCATTGTCGGCTGTTCCATTGTCGTTAATGGTTGTTTCGGTGTAAGTGTAGGTATATTCTTTTGTCTGGTCCTGTGCAGCAGTAACATCGCTCTGCCAAGCACCGGCATTGGTAACGGCAAGGTACTTGCCGTCCTTGTCCCACATAGGCACACCGTGGCGCGAGGTCTTCACCGTGCTGTAACTCCATTTGTAGGCTGTTGCCGAAACTACTCCGTTGTTGGCAAGGAAAAGGCCGGTGTTGGCTACGTTGCGGAATACAAGGTAACCATCGCTTGTCTGCTCGCAATACCACTCGTATGCGGTAGTTGAGCTGCCTGCCTCTTTCAGGGCGTTGTACGAACCTGCATCGGTAATTAACACAGCGTCATTTGTTGTTGCGTCAAGGCTTATCTCCTTGTTCACATAGGCCTGTGCGCTCGCATCGTAGGTGTCGGCATAGATGCGGTATTTGTTACCGGGGAGGGGCACACCCGAAAGGGTTTTAGCCTCGGGATATTTTACGTTGTATTCATCGACAAGTTCGGTATATTGCTGCCAAGATGCTCTGTAATACACGGGATTCTGCTCACCCTGAACCATAGTGAAATATGCCATTGCATTGTTTGTCTTCGTGTTGCAGGGCAGAATCGCAATCTCGGAAAAGGAGATTTTAGTGTCGGCAGCGGCATTTACCACGCGGATGTATTTGTGGCCGCTTGTAAGCAGAACTTTGGTTGTGTATGTGAGGTTGTCGGCAAGCCCGGTTGTGTATGTGTCAATATCGGTATATGTGCCATCGACAGTAGCACAGCTCTGTATCTTGATGCTTGTGGGAATGTTATCTTCGGCACGCTGCAAGTGGATGTAAAGGCTATCGGTGAGTGTGCCCTCGCCAAGGTAGAATTGGAAATAGTGCTCGCCTGTTCCGTCGATGGTGCTCACGCTTGTGGTTGCATCACCGTCGATTAAGAGCGAGGTGTTGGCTGCCGCATCGTCTGTTCCGTCGGGGCTGACGGTAATGTCGGCGGCTGTCTGCACATAACCCCATATTACCTGCGCCGAGTAGAGGTCGGAACGTGAGAACACGTGAAGGTCGGTCAGATAGTCGCCGCTATCTATCTCACGCAGCTTGTAGAATGCGAAAGGCTGGCCATTGTTGGCAGTTTTAAACGAAGTGGCATCGCCGTTCCAATATTCTGAGTCGCTCGAATGGGTGGCTGTGCTCGAAACAAGGAATACTTGGTTCTTTGCGGTGGTTATAGAGGCATTGTCAACACCATCGAAGTTTCGGGTTTCGGAACGCACGCCCGAGCGGGACCAACCGTCTGTTTTTGACAAATCCCAATCCTTTATATATATGGGTTGCGGGGTTGAGTGCACTGTGGTACCGTCGGCGGCAAGGTAGTTACCGTCGGTTATCGATTTAATCGCATAGGAAACGGGGTTGCCATCGGCATCTTTTTCACAGACTTCCAATATAAACACGAACTTCTCGTTGTAGATGAAGCGGTCGCGCTCTTTTGTCTTATCGATGCCCAAGGTTGTACCGGCGTCGTAGATAAAACCGGTGAGGTCGGTCACACCGTCGAACGAAGTGTTGTAAATCATAAACATCTCCCCCACCATACTCGACAGGTCGCTGTAACGGGGGTCTTCGTACCTGTAATCCCAAGGCTGATAGTATTTATCGGCCCACACATTTGCCGTGCCCAACACCAGCAGCAGCAAAGACAAATAGAAATGTTTTGTTCTCATTTGTTTTAAATGGTTTTATATTATTTTATTTTTTTCAAAAAAACAGTTGTTGCACGTTGCGTATGTAGCCAATAAGGGCTATACGCACCATACAAAATGCAAAAGTAACACTTTTTATATAAACAACAACGATGTTTGTGTAATTTTTTCAATATTTTATAAAAATAATTAAATGGGTATTAGGGGTTTACCTTGCCATAAATGCAATTATTTTACATTTATGGCAGCGGTGGGTGGCAAGGAAAGGAGAAAAAAAGGGAACAACAATAGTGTCATTTCGAACGTATGTGAGAAATCTCAACAATGCTGATATCCAGATTTCTCGTCGCTCCGCTCCATCGAAATGACAAACAAGTGTAACATTGTATATAATCACCCAAAAATAAACATAAACTGCCCCACTTAATGTTAAGGGGGCGCACCGATGTGTCTGCACAAAAGAAAGGGTTGTGTCATTCTATATTTGCAAGGTCATTGGCTCGTTTTACATTTCGCCACCCACGTGGCATAAACTTCGTCTATGCTTCACGCGACCATTGGCTGCAAAACTCGCCGATAACAAACGTT